>JAYVCF010000360.1:0-22834 GCA_043750095.1 Deltaproteobacteria bacterium | reverse complement strand
GGGTGCCCCTCTGACGAGCGTCGAGGGCACCGCTGTTCGTGCCCGAAGGGCGAAGCAGAGGGGTACCCGCCCCGCGACGCGGCTGCTCGAGCAACCCGTCATCTTCCCTGTGGCGAGGTACCTGGCTAGCGCATCGCCTCGCGAAATTTCTCCGCGACCCAGCGCGGATCCGCGGGCCCGCCGTCCGCGAACGCTCCGGGCGTCTCGCGCGTCTTGAGCCCATACGCCCGCGCGCCCGCGACCCCGACGACCTCGCCGTTCACTTCGCTCGCGAGCCCCGAGAGCAGGTACCCGATCATCCCCGCCACGTGCGCCGCAGACATCGCGCCCTCCGGGATCGACGCGAAGGTCGGCAGCTCCTCGTTCGCGCGCGTCCTGGCCGTGGGAACGATTGCGTTCACGCGCACCTCGTGACGACGCAGCTCGAGCGCTGCCGATCGTGCGAGCGCGATGATCGCCGCCTGCGCCGCACCGAGCGCCGACTGACCACGCGCACCGAAGTACGCGGCCGGTCCCGACGTGAGCACGATCGAGCCGCCTTCTTTCTGCTCGACCATCAGCGTGCCGGCCGCGCGGACCAGCGCGAACGGAGCCGACACGTGGACGTCGAGCACGCGCGCGAGGAGCGCGTCGTCCGTCTTCAGCACGCTGCGGTCGAGCGCGAAGCCTGCGCAGGAGACGACTCCGTCGAGCCTGCCGAAGCGATCCTTCGCGAGCGCGACCAGCGCTCCAGCCGCACCGGGCTTGCCGATGTCGCTCGCGTCGTGTGCGATCTCGGTGCCGCGACCGCGCAGCTCGCTCGCGAGACGCGCGACGACGTCGCCATCCGCGCCCTGCCCTTCGCGATCGCAGCCGACGTCGTTGACGACGAGCTTGGCGCCTTCGCGCGCACAGAGCTCGACCACCGCGCGACCGATGCCGCCCGCCGCGCCCGTGACGAGCACGACCTTTCCTTCGAACAAGCGGTCGCTCATCGTCGACGTTATCGCGTGAGCGGGTTGCGCAGCTCGACGAAGCCCTGCCCCGCCGTCATGTGCCAGTTCGATCCGAGGACGACGAAGTGCATGAGGTTCGACGTGTCGCCGACCGTCGTGTCGCCGATGACGTCGGTGCCTCCGAACGGAACACACATGTCCGTCGCCGAGGGCGTCTCGCCCGCTCCGCACGCGCGGCCGTTCTCGGTGGTGTGGAAGAGGCCGAGGTAGTGGCCGATCTCGTGCGCCGCGACGTGGCCCGCGAGATCGCCGCCCGCTGCGCCCGCCCCGACCACGCCCGGATCGAACGCGATCACCACGCCGCTGTGGCTCGAGCCGTGAACGCGCGGCGGTCCGGGGATGCCGCCCGCGATGCCGAGCGTGCTGAACTCCCCGGTGTCGCCCGCGCGCACTTGCTGCACCAAGAAGAGGTTGAGCACGTTCTCGCTCGTGCCCGTGCTCATGCGGAAGAGCTGCGAGAGCTCGCTCGTCTCGCCGCTGGCCGTGTCGATGATCGCGAGGGCCGGCGCGTTGATGTCCACGTAGCTCACGTCGGCGACGGTGATCCCGACCATCCCCACGATGGCCGAGAGGCGCGAGAGGAACGCGATGATGCGCGAGCTGCTCGCCGCGCTCGCCGCCGTGACCCCCACGCCGACGAGATGGATGCGCAGGTGCAGCGTACCGGTGGTCGGCGGCGCGGCGGCGAGCACCTCGAGCGCATCGACGTGCATGTTGACCGAGCCCGTCGTCGTGGGCGTCGCGCCGTAGACCGCCATCGAGTAGCGCATGTAGCCGGGCCGGTACGTGTAGCGATCGACGGTCGTGTTCGGGATCAGCATCGCGACCGCGCTGGTGGCATCGTACGGATACCAGCGGATCGGCTGATCGACGTACATGCCCATTCCCGCGAGCGAGTAGATCTCGCCGCCCGCGTCGGCCACGCGATAGAAGTACATGTCGAGCGGGTCGCCGCCCACCTGCACCGCGCGCAGCGTCACGCTGATCGTCTCGGGCGGCGTCGCGAAGATGAAGTCGGGCGAGGCCGTGTTCGCGCTCACGGTGAACGTGCCGAGATCGACCGTGCGTACCTCGGTTCCGCTGGTGGGTCCCGGGTCGTAGCCGCAGCCCATGAACGTGCCGCCCGGATAGGCGACGCCCGTGCAGCGCTGTCCGCGCACGCACTGCGCATCCGTCGTGCAGACGTCGCGGCACTGACCGGCGACGCACGTCGAGTTCCCGCAGCCTGCGTCGCTCGCGCACGCGTTCGCGCCCGAGCCGGTTCCGTCGTGGTAGGGCAGACAGTACGTGCCGAACCGGCCATCGACCGTGGCGACGCCGCACGCCGCCGTGAACGGCTCGGCGAAGCAGGGGTCGCCGCTCGTGCACACGATCGTGCAGACCCCGCCGCGATCGGCCGGCAGGCAGAGCCCGCTCGCGCAGTCGCGGCTCGCCGTGCACGCGGCGCCGTCGCCGAGCCCCGCGCCACCGCCGTCGGACGCCATGACGCAGTGGCCAGCGCTGCAAACGAGCCCGGCCGCGCAGCCCGTGGTCGAGGTGCACTCCGGCCCGTGACAGCGCCCGCTCAGGCAGGTCGCGGTCCCGCCACACTCGCGGTCTTCACCGCAGCCCGGCTGACAGAGGCCGGCCCAGCACTGCTGACCGGTGTGGCAGTCGGTGTCGCTCGTGCAGCCGGAGAAGCAGACGGAGGCGCCGAAGTCCATGTTGCACGTCGTGCCCGTGGGACACGCGCTCGCGTCGCACGTCGTGGTGCAGTAGCCGGCGCCGTCGCGCGTGGGCAGGCAGCTGAGCCCCGCGTTACACGCGACCGACGCGCTGCACGCTGCACCGAAGTGGGGTGACTCGTGCGCATCACCTCCGCCGCATCCCGCCGCCAGCACGAGAGCGAGCGCCGCGAAGAGAGAGAGAGCCCGGCACGCATCGCGCTTCATGAGAGCCACGCGACGAGTATACGAGCGTCAGGGTGGCGAGGGGCGGGGGATCGGATCACGCTCCGCCGATGGTCTCGCGTGGCCTGCTCGGAGTCCTCGTCGGCTCGATCGCACTCACCGGCTGCACGGCCTGGCAGACGGCCGTGATCGGGACGAGCCCGAGCTACCCGCTCGCGATGTGGCGGGGGCGCGACGTCGTCGGCGTCGAGGAGCGAGAGGACGGTCAGCTCGTCCCGCTCACCTGGTCGCGTGCGATCGGCGTCGGGCTCGATCCGACGTGGGCGCTGGTCGACTTTCACGACGTGCCCGACGCGAGGGCGGGCTCGTCGTTCGTCGTGGTCGAGGGCCTCCATCGCGTGGACGGCACGCCGCGCTTTCCCGCGCTCGCCGGGCTGATCGAGCGTGTGCTCGCGCGCCACGAGCTCTGGGTCGCCTCGCACCAGAGCGAGACGGACGAGGTGCTCGCGCAATTTCCCGATGCGACGCGCAGCGCGGCCGCCCCGCGCATCACGGCCGCCGCGTGGTCGGTCGATCGCCTCGCGCTCACGGTGACCACGACGCTGGCCGCGACGGCGATGGCGATGCCCTGCGGCGGCGCCCCGCATCCGCCGAGGGAGACCACGCTCGGCGGGATGGAGTGGTCGCGCGACTACGAGGTCACCGACGACGGAACGGTCACGCCGACGAGCGACGGCGGCGGGCGAATCTTGCCGGGCCCACCCTCCTGCGACCCGCGCGTCCCTTGACGCGGACCTCGCGCCGGCTGGCACGAACGGAATGGGTGTGGACCGCGCGGCGCCCGCGGTAGACTCTTCGGGGCCCTTCGGTTCCTTCCGCCGTCTCTTCGCCGCATCCGATGTCCAACCTGCCCCGCCTCGGTCGCTACGAGCTCATCCGCAAGATCGCGGCGGGCGGCATGGCGGAGATCTTCCTCGCGCGGCAGTGGGGCGCGGGCGGCTTTTTTCGCGACGTGGTGATCAAGCGCCTGTTCCGCCACCTCGCCGAGAACCCGCAGCAGCTGCGCATGTTCCAGGACGAGGGGCGCCTGCTCAGCGAGCTCTCGCACCCGAACATCCCGCAGGTCTACGACGTCGCGTTCTCGGACGGCTATTGGTACATCGCGATGGAGCACGTGGACGGGCCCACGCTCGCCGACCTCTGGCATCGCGGCGTGCGCAACGGGCACCCGATGCCGCTCGCCGTCGCCATCGCGGTGATCCTTCAGATCTGCGAAGCGCTGCACCACGCGCACGAGCGCGCCGATCGCGCCCACAACCCGCTGCGCATCGTGCATCGCGACGTGACGCCGCAGAACATGATGCTCACGCGCGACGGCGTGATGAAGCTGATGGACTTCGGCGTGGCGTCCACCGCCGCGCGCAAGGAGACCGAGAACACCGGCGCCATGCGCGGCACGCTCGCGTACATGGCGCCCGAGCAAGTGCGCGCGCGCCCGCTCGACAAGCGCGCCGACGTGTTCGCCCTCGGCGTGGTCCTCTACGAGCTGACCACGGGAGCGCGCCTTCGCCGCGGCGGCGACATCCAGATCATGACGCAGATCGTGGAGACCGACGCTCCGCCTCCCTCGAGCATGATCGCGGACTACCCCGCCGATCTCGAGCAGGTGCTGCTCGAGTCGCTGAGTCGCGATCGCGGCCGCCGCACACCGAGCGCAGCGCACTTCGCGTGGAAGCTGGAAGAGCTGGCCATCCGACGCGGCATGCTCGTCGGCCCGCGCACCATCGCGCGCTACGTGGGCCAGACGATGCCGGCCGAGCGAGTGCAGGAGCACGCGCTGGGGATGGTGCCGAGCGCGCACAGCACCGGTCACGCGCGGAGCGAGCACGGCCACCGCGAAGAGACGGCCGACCCCTCCCACGTTCAAGAGGAGGGTGTCGAGTACGACGATCCGGGGATGATGGAGGACCTCCAGCTGCTCTCGCTCCCGCCCGACGGGCCCCGAGACGCCGACGACGTGGTCCCCGATCCGCTCGACCTGCCGATCGATCAGGACGCGCCCGTCGAGCGCGCGTCGCGGCCGCTGCCGCTCGTCACCAAGTCGTGGCCGGGTGGGCCCTCACCGGTACGGATCCAGCAGCAGCAGAGCCCCGAAGACGACGGGCTCGACGAGCTTCTGCGCGAAGGCGAGTCCTCGATGTATGGCGAGGCGGCCGGCCCGAGCGAAGACCTCGTGCTCGACGCGTTCGACGAGGAGCCGAAGCAGCAACGGCCCGTGGTGTTGCTGGGCGACAGGCAGCGAAAGACCAACAGGCCACCCCCTGCGAGCGCGGTCGAGCAGAGGCCCGCGCGCAGTGGCGAGTACATGAGCGACCTCGAGCGAAGGCTCGAGGGCGACGAGGACGAAGAGCGCTGAGGTAGCGAGGCGTGCGTGCTCGACCGCTTCGTGCGCGGCGTCTTGTCGTACGGAGACGACGAGGCGATCCGTTCGGGCCGAGGATCCGCGCGGTGCCTATCTCGGCGCTCCGGTCGCCGTGACCGCGCGCCACCGGTCCTCGCCGGCTCGACTCGCCGCGGTGCTATGATGAGGCCGGTGAACGCGCAGATCGAGACCATCCGCAGCGCCTGCTCGGCGAGCGCCGCATCGCACCCCGAGGTCGCTGCGGTGTACCTGTTCGGCTCCGTGGCGCGAGGGCAATCGCGCCCGTGGAGCGACATCGACCTCGGCGTCGTGTATCGCGACGGCGCCCGCACGCGTGAGGTCCACGAGCGGGTCGTCGTGGATCTCGCGAACGCGGTTGCCCGCGCCACGGGTATCGATCGAATCGACGTCGTCGACCTCGAGGCGCAAGGTCACTACTTCCAGCACCGGGTTCTCTGCGAGGCGGTTCGCTTGGTAGTCCGGGACGAGCTACGGCGCGTCGATTTCGAGTCTGACGCGATCACGCGCGGTCTCGACTTCGCTCCGACGTTCGCGCTCGCGACCGCCGGCAAGGCGACGGCATTGCGGCGATGGCTCAAGGAGACGCATGACGTTCGAACGAGTGCAGTCGAAGCTGGATCTCCTGCGGGCGAACCTCACCCAGCTCGATAGGATCCCACAGGGCACGTTCGACGAGTGGCGGGGTGACTTCCGCAACGTGCAAGCGACGCTGCATCTGCTGCAGACTTCGATCCAGGCGCTGATCGACGTGGCGGCGTACCTCGTCGCGGAGCACGCACTGCCCACGCCCTCGACGAGCCTCGCGGTGCTGGAGGCGCTGGAAACAGCAGGGCGGCTCCCCTCTGGGACGGCGGCCCGATATGCGTCGGTCATCGGGTTCCGGAATCGTGTGGTCCATCTCTACGAGCGCATCGACGAACGACGTGTCTACGAGGTGCTGACCGCTCATCGCGCGGACCTGGCTGCACTGCTCGATCTGCTCCTGGCGGCCGGGGGTGCGTGAGGGACGCCGCCGTGTTCGGCGCGCCGGGGCGAGCCGCGTCGGGGGGTGCTACGCGGCGCGTCCGCGCTTCCGCTCTCGAATTCGGCCTCGCTCGGGTCCTACTCCGCCTCGTCGTACCGGTCTGCGATCAGCTCATGGAGAACCGCGTTCACGAGGTCATCCTTGAGCGGCACACGCCGCGCGCTCGCGTGACCCTCACTGACCACAGCTGCGCACGAACGCCTCGCCGTACGCGGCGAGCTGGTCGGCCGCGCGCGGGTCCGCCGGGTCCAGCTCGAGTACCCGCTCGTAGCGCGCGACCGCGATGCAGTAGATCTCACCAAGCTGCGAAGCCATGGTTTCCCTGATGCGCGCCTCGAACTGAGCCTGGAGCTGCGCATGCGTCGGGGCCGTCTGAGCTAGAGCCTGCACAGCGATGCCGGGCGGCAGCGGCACGTGTGCTGATGCGATATGCCCCGCGAGGAAGTCGTAGGCATCTGCTTGGAGCGTTAGCGCCGAGAGAAGTAGAGGCAACGGTCCAGCGGCGGCAGGCGCAGCCGCATCGGCGACCTCGCGAGCGATGCGAGTCGCATTCCGAATCTGATCCACGATCTTGTCGATCGCCATCCGAGGGCTCGGCGGCGCCGTCGTGAGCCCGTATGGCGCCGCGACGAGACGCGCGTACGCGGCCTCCGCCTCCGCTAGCTCCGGCTCGGTGATAGGCGCGGATCGATCGCGGCGGGCCGCAGGAGCCAATGCGGATGGTTGGGGCACGGCCGCTGGTGCTCCCGAAGCGAGCGTGCCATCGACCGCGACCGCGCTTTCGTCGCCGCTGGTCATCGGAGCGAACTCCCGCCCCGACGCCGGTGTCTCCGCGCACGCGACCAGGAGCGTGAGCGCCGAGCACGCCAGACGACGCATTCGTCGGGCCCGATCATCATCTGGCGTGCGACGTTGGTCGCCGACTTCTCGTCTCCCACGAATCTGGGAGGCGAGAACGCTGGGGGCCGGACTCCACTTGCCCATCGTACTCACCCCTCATCAACGCGCTGCCTGACTCCGCCGCCGCGCCGTGGCACTGCTCGACCGAAAGCTACCTTCTCGGTAGTTTGCCGACAAGCGCGGCCCCGAAATCGCCCAGCGGATTGGGGCGTGGACCGCCGGGATTCCGAATCGGATTGCCGCGGGCGAACGACAGGCGCGAGAGTTCGACGGCTCGCCGGACCGGCTCGTCAGCGAAGCCATGGGACCCGCTTCCATAGCGCAACGCGCCGCCGTCGCCGATCGGACCGGGCTCGGGGTTCTCGAAACCGCCGGGCCCGAAGGTGGTTCCTCGGCGGCGTCGCCGACGCTCCGCGGCCACGAGGTACGCGGGGAGAAGCGCGCGGGCCAGCGCGGAGTCGCGGGGATCCCCGCCTTCCGGATCGGGCGGCTCGTCGTAGGGGGCTCGGGGATGGGGTCGTCGTAGGGATTCGGAGGTGGGTCGGGGATCGGCGGAGAGAACTGCCTCAGCACGTCGGCGGCGGGCGGGAGGGGCGGGGGCGGGTTTTGGGCAATCGCTTGGCTCGCGGCCGATCCGAATGCTTGCCCATACTGACCACCCACCTGCGTGACGGTACCCTGGCGTGAGCGCCCGAACACTTCCTCAAACGTGGGGCGTCTGGTGTCAGTGGTCACCCAGCCCAACGGCGTCCCCGGCCCCGACGGCAGGGAGAACAACCAATCGGGAACCTGCTGGATCTCCGTCGACGGCAGGCTGTGGTGCGCGGTGACGCCCGGTTGGAAACCGGGGACGGCGCCGAATCCGCCCCCCTCATCGCGGGGGTCGAACACGTCCGGAAACCAAGCGTGCATGCTGGGCACGTTCGCGAGCGCGTCGAGGATGCTCGCCGCGTCGAGCTCGCCGGCCGCGGCCAGCTCGCGGGCGATCTCCATCATGTTCAGCGAGTTGGCATCCGATGGGCCGGCGATGCTCACCGTCCGATGTCGCCCTGCGTTCGGAGCCAGCTCAACCACCCGAAATCGCGTCATGGGTCGCTCTCCTCAATGGAGGGTTGTCACGTCAGTCACGTCAGTCTTCTGCTTCGCTCAGCTCAGCAAGAGCTCGGATACTTCGCGGTCGCGTCGTCGCGCGTCGCGCTCACCGCGATCGTGTGTGCCCTACTCCGCCTCGTCGTACCGGTCTGCGATCAGCTCGTGGAGGACCGCGTTCACGAGGTCATCCTTGACCGCCACACCGATCGCGCGGAGCGCGCGCGCGATGCTCTTGCTCTGCCGCTGCACCGTTCCCTCGGAGGTTCCTCTCGCGACTCCCGTCTCGCGTACGCTCGCACCGGTGGTGCGCCGGACGAGCACGTCGCGGTCCGCCGGGGACAGCTTCGCGTCGTCCGCGAGCATCGAGGCGAACTGCTCCTTCTCCTCGCGCGGCGTCTGCGGCGCGCTGGCGATCTCACGCATGAGCTTGACCACGACGTCGACCATGGGCTCGTGCGGGCTCTTGCCCATGGTCGGCGCGCCGAGCAGCAGGCACTTCGCGGCGAACGCGTCGATCGGATCTGCGCTGATCACGCGGACCGGCAGGTTCTCGTAGCGGCGGCTCCCTCGCCACTTCTCCAGCACGTGGAGCGCCGTGCCGTCGGGGAGATGGAGATCGACGAGCGCGAGGTCGAAGCGCTCGGTCTGGCGCACCGCCTCCGCAACGGATCCGGCGGTGGTGATGGCGAGCGTGATCCCCTCGCGCGCCGCGCGTCGCAGGAGCACGCGCTCGAACGTGGGCGTGAAGTGTGGATCGTCGTCCGCGAGCAGCACCGAGATGGGTCGCACGTTACCCCACGCGCGCCCGAGAGGCCCCATCCAGCTCGAACGCGCTCGAGCAGAATGCCCGTGGCTTTCGGGAACTTGCAAGGGCGATCGCGACGCCGGGGTTCGGGTGTCGGCGACGCGATTCCCGCTGGATCGGGGCGGATCTCTCGAGCGCAATACCCGCATGCGGGTACGCGGTCCCGACATGAAGCTCGGTGTCAGCCGAGACAGCCGCTCAACGGCCCCACGCAGCCGTGACGCGCGATGAGGCGACGTTCGAACGGCGCTTCGCGAAGGTCGCGTCCGCTGCCGGAAAGATCCACAGTGGGTACCGTGGCCGCGAAGCCAACCGACCCCGCGGCAAGCAACGGTCGATGGGCCACGTTGGGTGCGGCGCGCAAGGGCGTCGTGCATGCGCGCGTCACGGTGCGGCGGCAGCCAAGGCGTCATTGAGCTGCTGCGACGTGATCACAGGTCCGACGAGCGCGGCGCGGCCCGCCGATTGCGTACCCGCCCACGCCCCCGCGGCAGCTGTCGGGTCGATCGTCTGGATACCCGACGTCCGAAGATATTCGAGCGCCTGCCCCTCGGCGCGGCGTTCGTCGCGCTCCAGGAGCTCGGCCATCTGCGCAGCTGTACTGTCGAACAGCGATCGCGATCGCCTCGGTAGGGCGGCGAGCCGGCCGCGATCGCGCAGTATCGCGCCCGTCGCGACGATTCCGGGCGCGTCCGTGACGTAGTGGAGCGAATGCGACCAATCGCCGCGCACTGCCTCCGCGGAAACCGCTACCGCGCCAAGCGCCCCCGAGGCAAGGGCCTGAGCGACCGCGTCGACCGCGAGCGGCGATGACTGGGCACCGGCCGCGTACAAGAACTGCTCCAATGCGGGATCGGGGCCATGGCTCCAGACACTGAGCCCCGCGAGAGCGCCCGGCTGCCTGATCGGGGCAACGCTGAAGATCCGTACCTCGCCGCGGTCCGTCCAGCTGAGGACGTCAAGTCCACGTTGACCGAGCCCCGCGCGCAGCGACGCGTCGAGTCGCCCGCGCACGCGGTCCCAGGTAGGGTGATCGGGACAAACACCGGGGAGTTGGAGCATCAAGGTGGATGGGGCGACCTGGGTCAGGCCCACGCCCGTAAGCATCGCGAGATCGACCTGGTGCGCCGCGAGACGGCCTACGACGGCCGCCTCCGGCTCCGGGATGTCGAGGACCAGCCTGATCGCGCCACCACTCTCGCGGCGGAGGGTTGTTCGCCACGCGCCGAGTATTCTAGCGCTGGTCGTGCTCCAGCCGAATCCCGCCGGTTCGGGGATGGCCATGTGGAGCGCGATCGCCGGGGTCGTCTGTGCCTGGACGTCAGGTCCGAAGACAAATAGCTCCATGCCGACCAGGAACAAAGCAGCGGCCCGCAGCCACCTTCTGTTCGCCGTGGTCAGTTCCAGACGCATCCCTACAGCCTACCACATGAGACTCCCTCGTCGTCATGCTCTCGCGCTGGTCGTCACGCTCTCGCGACCTCACGTCGACGCCAGGATCGCCGCCACCGTGGCTCGAAAGCGCTGTGCGGCTTGTTGTGGCGGATCGATGCCGGGTCCAAACTGCCGACGGGACGTCCGCGCAAGGGTGAGAGAATCGACGGTGTGGCGCGCCGGCTCCACGTCGTCAGTGCGTATCTGCAAACGGAAACGCCCCGGTCCACGTCCCGGATTCGCCTGCTGTGATGGACGCGCACCGGGACCAAGTGTCACCTGGAATGGGCGAATCTTGCGCGGAACGCTGACGCCAGTCGGACCGGCAGAGTCCGGATTGGCCGGGTCGTACCCCCATGGTGTGCCGGGGTAGGCCCCCCCGCCCGGCAGGTTGCGATCTCGTCCTGGCTCGTACGGCGGTGGGCTGTTCTCGTTTTCCAGTTGCTGAAGAGTCGGCCCCCGGTCGCTCGTGGCCGCGGGCGCCGACCGAGCGCTGTTGTCTGTCGATCCTGCCGTGCCTAAGGCCCGGGCCCCTTGGGTATTACGGCCCGTCGTGTTGTCGTTGTCGTTCTTCCCTGCTTGTAGGTCGAGCGCCCGAAGCGGCCGGAACACGCCTGAGCTGTTGGCGGAGAACGGATCCTGAGGAGTGCCGGTGGCGTCGCCGGACGGGTCGGTGAATCCGCCAAGCGTCGGGAGGGCAAGGTGAGACGCCAGATCGTTCCCGTCGCCATAATACGGATCCAGGTAACTCCCTGCGATGTTGATGCCACCATCGGCACCCACGATGATGCCAGTCTGATGGAGCGAGGGCGTCGCAACAACCCTGACGTCGACACCCAGTACGTCAGCAAGAGTGTCGGCGATCGACTGATGCGATAGTCCTTCGGCGATCGCGTCTTGGAGCGCGGCATTGATTCGGGCCAGGTCTCCGACGGATGCCCCGAGTTGCGCGACTGTGGGGCCGTTGCCGCCTACGATGCGATGTTTCCCCGCAAGCTCGTCGATGCTGATGACGCGCGTGTTTCCCATGGCTTCTTCTCCTCGACGTTAGTCCTCTACTTCACTCAACAGCGGCTCGCGCTCTTCGTAGTAGTCCGGACCGGGGTCGCGGTTCTTGCAGATCAGATCGACGCTCATGATGAGCGACAGGGTCCCGGTGAGCGCGGGCGTGACGACGAGCGCGATGTTGATGGACGACCCAACGTTCGACGGCAGCGCCGTGACCTTCATGAAGCCCGAGGTGTTTTTCAGCCCGGCCGCGAAGCCCGTGAAGGTCAAGAGCTTCTGAAACGCGAAGCCCGGAGGGCTCGCGCCGTTGAGCGACGCGGGATCCTCCTCGTCGTTGCCGTTCGCGTAGTACTGGACCTGCGCGGTCGTCGGATCGTTCGCGACAGTCGTGCCCGGGTGGAAACGCACGTAGGCCGTGATCTCGCTGAACTCCGTCACGTCGAACGGGCCACCGATGCCGAGCACGATCGTGCCGGCGGCTGGAACAGCCGACAGATCATACAGCGACCGCCGGACCGCGCGGATGATTGTGAACGCCATGGGCCTCTCCGAGGCCCGGCCTCAGAACTCCTTGCAGATGAGGTCGACGCTGACGATGAGATTGATCGCAACCACGGACGACGTCTGTACTGTCCACTGGATCGAGAGGAGCGAGCCGAAGTTCGTCGTCACTGGAGCGCCGGATGGTCCGCCCACGGGAAGCACCGCCATGCCCCCGGCGGCGAGCGCAGCTTGATTGCTTTGGACCAACATCGTCTGGAAGGCAGGAATGTTCGTAGTCGTGACGGCGCCGGGGTCTTCGTCGGTGTAGCCGTCGGCGTTGATGATGAAGAGCGAGTTGGTCGGATTCGCCCCGATCAGGGACCCTGGGTGCATGCGAACGTACGCCGTGACCTCCTTGAAGGCCGCGACGTTGATGCGACGCGCGAGCGTCACGGTAGTGAGGTGGAGGTTGTCCGTGAAGATCAAGACCATCCGCTCGACTGGTCGAAGTACCCGAGTTGCCATGAAGAGCCTCCTTCGCGTTTGGTTGCGCTTGTTGTCCTTGTTTCATGACCGCGGGCGACGGCCCATGCCGCGTCCGGGGTATGCAGTACCTCCGGTGCGGTATTGCGCCCTTCTCGAAGGTGTACGGGGCTCCGTCGCAGGGAGCCGATCCGCTTCGAGGTGGACGCCGATGACGTGCCCAGTCACGATCACTCGCAGAGGGACACGATGCGCATGATGCAAACACGAACGCTGCTCAGCGTGGTCTCGGCCTGCTTCACGGTCGGCGCTGCAACGCTCGCGGCGTCATGCGGGACTTCAACTTCCATCGTCGCATGTACGCCGGGCGCCGCGCAGCTCTGCGCCTGCACCAGCGGCGCGACCGGCAGTCAGACTTGCGCGCTCGACGGAACGTTCGCCGCCTGCGTCTGCAGCGGCGTCGATGGCGGCGGTCCAACGCCGGACGCGGGCATGTCGATCGATGCGCACTCGGACATCGACGCGTGGAGCGCGACGTGCCCATCGCCCTTCGTCGTGTGCGGCAGCCGCTGCATCGATCCGATGACCGACCCCGCGTACTGCGGCGCCACCTCCGACTGCACGGGCGCGAGCGCGGGCACGAACTGCACGGGCACGTCGTGCTCGATGGGCCGCTGCGTCTGGCACGACTGCTACGACGCACTGCAAGCGGGCAACGCCAGGGATGGCATCTACCTCGTCGACATCGACAGCTCCGGGCCGCACGAGCCGGCCGACGCGTACTGCGACATGACGACGAGCGGTGGCGGCTGGACGTTGATCTACAAGGTCGGCAACACGGTGCCCGATATCGCCGATCCCTGGTATCCGATGGTCGGGCTCGGCTCGGGGAGTGCGCTGCCGACGACTCTGACCCCGCTGCCCGCGGGCACCTACTTCGAGGGACCAGATCGAGCGACGCGCGCCCAGCTCCAGCGTGTGCCGCCCACCGTGATGGGCCGCGACGAGTGGCGCGCCGAGCTCGTGAGCGCCGCAGGCACGATGATCTTCGACGTGCGGTCGGTGGGCCAGAGCACCCCGCTCGGCTACATCGCAACAGGAGAGACCGGCACTCCCCCGACGCTCCACCAGTACGAGAACGTGGAGCCCGGCGGAACCATCGTGATCGGGACCTCCGGCACGTTGCCGACCGTCGGCACCGTCGGTGCGCACGGTGGGCGGTGCATCAGTCCCTGCGGGTGGGACTGGGACGGGTTCGAGGCAACGCCAACATCCACGACGATCCCGGTGATCGGTGACGACAGCATCTCGATGGCCGGCGCGCAGTTCGCGAACACCACGGCTCTCCTCTGGACCCGGCCCCACTTCGGATCCTGGCCCTGACGCGTTTTCACTCCGGCCCGTACTGATCGTCCACGAGCGCGCGCCGCGTGGTCGTCCCTGCTCCGCGATGAATATCGAACCCGAGCCGTTTGATCGTCATCCGTCTTGTTGAGCTCGCCAGCCTCGCGCACCAGGCGGCGACGCACGCCACGAGCGTCGCTCGGGGCCGACCACGCATGCGCGGGCTCCCCAGCCGGCCTCGCCGACACCCGCCTCCGCGACGAGCCCACCACCCGGTGGGCCACTCGCCGGACCCGGGTGCCCACGCGCCCGAGCATGGTCGACTCCTGCGCGACCCAGGTGGATCACCGCGCCGACCCCGGGTGCCCATCGCGCGGACCCCGGGAGACTGATCGCCCGAGCCCCGTGTTGAGGTCGCCGGACCCAGGTGGGCATCTCGCCCGAGCCGGGTGCTGCACCGCTCAAGCCTGGTTTCGTGGGCCCGGAGCGGGGGTGCGAGAAAATCGTCAGCGCCGCACGCAACGGCCGCCGAGCCAGGTTGATAAGACCAACGCCGCGCGAGACCGACCACGAGGATCCGGTGGGACGCGGCGGGTTCCTGTTCGTAGTGAAGGTGAGGGTAGCGACATGGTGTTGACGATTGGTCAGAAGGCCGGGCGCGTGCTGCAGTTCTTGCTCGCGATTCGGTCGATGGTGGTGGCGGGCGCTCTCGGGCGCTTCGGGTTCAGCGACAAGGACCTCGAAGAGGGCTGGAAGCTCATGACGCGGCTGACCCAGGGTCGGCTCGACGGCGTGAAGGCGCCGTCGGTGGACGTGGGGCTGGTGACGCAGATCGATGCCTGGGAGAACCTCTGGTTCCCGGTCGCGGATGCGACGCTGGCCAACAAGGCGCCCGACGCGCACGCGGTGGTCTTCGCGAACCTCTCGCAGACGAGCGGGCCCGCGGTGATCGTGTCGGTCTCGACGTTCGTCGAGCGCGTCGAGGGGCTGGACGCGGCGACGCGGAAGCTCCTCGCCAAGCGCGGGATCACGGCGGCGGTGCTGTCCGACGCGAAGGCGATGCTCGACCGCGCGACCTCGCTCGCGAAGGACGGCGAGAGCCCGGTACCGACGACGGCGAGCACGGCCGACGCCGAGGCCGAGCGCGCGCTCTGGGCCTGGTACCTCGAGTGGAGCAGCATCGCTCGCGTCGCGATCAAGGACCGACGGGTCCTCAGGCAGTGCGGCTTCCTCAAGCCCGGTAAGGCCGGCGCGGCCGACACCGCTCCGACCGCGACCGCGGCGACCGCGCCGACGAACGGCGCAGCGGCCTGACGCGACAGCGCCGAGATAGACAATCAGACGAAGCCCGCGGCCCGATCACAAGGGCGGACGCGGGCTTCGTCGCTTCCGTCGTGCGCGCAAAGAGCCTCTACTTGGACGCCACGGAGCGCCGCGCAGCGATTCGCGCGAGTGCGCGCACGTCGGCGCGATCCTGGGCGCGGCCGACCGCTCTCTTGTTCGCCAGCAAGTCCTCGAGGCCAATCACCGGTACGTCGATGGACGCGCCGAAGGTCGACGAGACTCGGCGACCACGCGCGACCTCGAAGTCCACCGCGCTGATGTCGCGAAGAATGTCGACACGCGTGGGAGCCACACCGAAGTAGAGGACCTCTTTGTCTCCGAGGCTCGCCGCCGCCTCGATGAGCCCCGCGGGTGCACCGAAGCGCTTCAACGCCCGCGCGACGCGCTCGAGGTTGGCACCGCCGGCGACCCAGAGGTCGAGATCCTTCGTCGCGCGTGGCCTACCGTGCGCTGCGACCGCGTAGCCCCCGACCACGAGGTAGTCGACGCGCTCGCGTGCGAACGCCGTAATCAGGTCCGAGAACTCGGACGGAAACTCCTGCTTCGACTTCCTCGGCATCTCGGCTCCAGTCGAACGAGGCGGAGAGCTCTGCCGCCAGCGCGATTCGCTCGGCCATCGAGAGCGCGAGCCACCAGTCGGAGTCGACCGCCTCCATCGCAGCGTGGTCGGCGGCGACGCCCCAGACCAGGTTCTTGCGGCGAGCGGCCATCGCCTCATTGTAGCGCACTCGCACTCGCTCTCGCGCGCCCTGACGGTCAGGGAAACTGGCGCAGCGGCGTCGCGATCGGCTCTCGCACCGTCGTGATCGGAGCCACCGAGATCGGCGGCGCGATCGCCGCGCTCGAAGGCGGAGTCCTCGTCGGCAACACGACCGGCGCCGGGGAGACCGGCGCGTCGAAGTCGACGGCGGGGGGCGACGCGGGATCGATGGCAGCCGCGGGCGGCACCGCGCTGACGGAAGTCGGCGGCACGAGGCCGCGCGAGGGACGACGCCCGCGACCACGCGGCGGCGTGACCGAAGTCGGCGGCACGACGATCGGCGCCACGCTCGAGGGCGGATCCTCGCGCGGTGCTGCGACGATCGGCGCGGTCCCGGGCGCGGGCTCGACCACCGCGGCTCGGAGGTGATGCTCGTACCAGTAGGTCCCGAAGCTGATCGCGAAGATCGCGAGCAGGCCCAGCGTCGTGATCACGATCACGATCGAGGCGCGGCTGTACGCGCTCGGCAGCAGCGGCGGCGTGATGTCGGACAGACGCACGCGGCTCTCGTCGTCCATGCCCCCCGCGTCGGACGATCGATCGAGGCGCTCGGCCTTCGTCGGCTTGTCCTCGCTCGGTGCCACGTACGCGGGCAGCTCGCGCGTGAACGCCACCATCGCGTCGGTGCGGCGCGCGAGATCGGACGGCTTGATCTCAAGCGCGCGCGTGACGGCGGGCGGGGCGCTGCGACGCTCGCGCTCGATGTCGGCCTCCATCACCGAGACGAGCAGCGCGCCGAGATCGTCCGGCTCGACCGCGACGGCCTTCGGACACGCGCCGCCGAGCGCGCGGCGGAATGCCTGCGCGGTGCGGAAGCGCGCGTCGGGATCGGGCGCGAGCGCGGTCATCACCGCGTGATCGAGATCCGCATTGATGCTGGGAAGCCACGTGGCCGGGCCCACGATCTGCGGGTTGCGCACGCGCTCGAGCGCGGCGAAGTCGTCCTCGTCGTGGAAGAGGCGGCGGTGCGTGAGCGCCTCCCAGAGCACGACGCCGAGCGCGTACACGTCGGCGCGTCGATCGATCGGCCTGCCCCAGGCCTGCTCGGGCGCCATGTAGCGGATCTTTCCCTTGAGCGAGGCGCCCGTGGTCTCGCGCGTCCGGCCTGCGGCCTTCGCCACGCCGAAGTCGATGAGCTTCACCTGGCCGTCGTAGGCGAGCAGAACGTTCTGCGGCGACACGTCGCGGTGGACGACACCGAGCGGCTGGCCGTTCTCGTCCTTCACCTCGTGCGCGGCGTGCAGGCCGTCGGCGAGCTTCATGGCGATGTGCGCGGCCACGTCGATGGCGAGCCCGCGCTTCTGCTCGATGAGGCGCAAGAGGAACTGCGCGAGCGAGCAGCCGTGGACGTACTCCATCGCGAGATAGAACATGCCGTTCGCCTCGCCGAGCTCCTCGGTGTGCACGACGTTGGGGTGCTGGATGCGTGCGGCGAGGCGCGCCTCGTCGAGGAACATCTCGACGAAGCTGGGATCGCTCGCGAGGTGCGCGTGCACCACCTTGATGGCCACGTGCCGCGCGAAGCCGGCCGGGCCGACGCGTCGACCGAGGAAGAGCGTCGCCATGCCGCCCGCGCGCAGCGGCGCGATGATCTCGTAGTGCCCGAGACGCGAGCCGGGGCCGAGGGCCGCTGGAATCGAGAAGGCCGGCATGGCCGTCAGGCGCTCCCGATCATCGCGCGGCAGTTTAGCAGGGTCCCGCTCGGATTCCGCGGCGGCAGGTGAGCGCCCCTCGTTTTCGCGCCGCCACGTTTGCCGCTATCCTCCACCCGTGCTCGAGCTCGACGATTCCGCACTGCGCATCGCGACCTCGCTCGGCATCACGCCCCCCGCGGCCCCGAACGAGCCCCGTGTCGCTCTCTGGCTCGGGCAGACGGGGCACGCGCGTGAGCTCGGCGAAGCCGCGATCTCCAAGGCCGAGGTCGCGGCCGACGAGGTGCTGCGCGCCTCTGCGCTCTCGGCGCTGGCCGGCGTGGATGCGCGCGAGGGCCATCTCGAGCGAGCGATCGCGCGCTTCGACGAGGCCGCCGCGACGCTGAAGGAGAACGGACGGCACGATCTCGAAGCGACGGCGCTGCTCGACGCCGCCGAGGCGCTGCTCGAGCGCGATGGTCCGGCGGACGTGTCCGCGGCGGCGAGCCGGCTCGCGGGCGCGCGCACCACGATCACCGATCACGCGCTGGACGCGCAGCGGCCGCGGCTGCGTCTCTTGCTGGCCGCGGCGCGAGGCGCGACGGGCGACGTCGAGGGCGCGATCGCCGATCTCACCGCGCTGGAGGCCGAGGCGAAGGGTCCTGCTGCGCGCGAGCTCGCGTGGCGCACGCACATGGCGGTCGGGCGCCTCTCGACGCTCGCGGGCGCCGAAGTGAAGGCGCGACGAGCGAACGAGCGCGCGCTCGAGATCCTCGAGGACATCGCGACCGCGCTGCCCAAGCACCTGCGCGATGCGTTCTGGTCGGTGCCCGCGCGCGCGGCCACGCGTGCCTCGGCGAGCGCGCGCGGAGGCGGCGAGCGATCCGCGACGAGCTCGGATCTCGCGCTCGGTGGCCGATGGGCGCGCCTGCTCGAGATCACCAAGCGGCTCGCGAGCGAGCGTGACCTGCCGCGGCTTCTCGCGCGCATCAACGAGAGCGCCGTGGATCTCTCGGGCGCCGAGCGCGGCTTCGTTCTGCTCGTCGGCGACGACGGCAAGCTCGAGCCGCACGCGGTGCGAGACGCCGCGAGCCCGGACGATCCGCACATCGCGTTCAGTCAGTCGATCGCGGAGGCCGTGCTGATCGACGGCGAGCCGATCGTGACCGTGGACGCGCAGACCGACGGGCGCCTCTCGGAGTACGTGTCGGTGCACCGGCTGATGCTCCAGTCGGTCGCGTGCGTGCCCATCCGCGCGACCTCGATCGAGGGGACGTCCGGCATGCTGGGCGTGCTCTACGTCGAGCACCGCGTGCGGCGCGCGCGCTTCGGGCAGGCGGACGTGGAGCTGCTCCTCGCGTTCGCCGATCAGGCGGCCATCGCGCTCGCGAACGCCAAGCTCTATCGGGACCTCGATGCACAGCGCGGCCAGCTCGCCACGGCGAACGAGGCGCTCGAGAAGGCCAACGAAGACATCGAGCGCCTGCTCGACGCGCGCACCACCGAGCTCCACGAGGCCAAGACGGAGCTCGTGCGCACGCGCGATGCGCTGCGCGCTCAGTACGAGCGGCACGGGATCGTGGGGCGCAGCGACGGCATTCGGCGCGTGCTCTCCATCGTCGATCGCGTGGGCCCGCTCTCGGTGCCCGTGGTGATCCAGGGCGAGAGCGGCACGGGCAAGGAGCTCGTCGCGCGCGCGATCCACTTCGGCGGGACGCGGGCGAAGAAGCCCTTCATCGCGCTCAACTGTGCGGCGGTGCCCGAGACCTTGCTCGAGAGCGAGCTCTTCGGGCACAAGCGCGGCGCGTTCACCGGCGCCGAGCGCGATCGCAACGGCGTGTTCGTGCAGGCGCACGAGGGCACGCTCTTCCTCGACGAGATCGGCGACATGCCGCCCAAGATGCAGGTGGAGCTCTTGCGCGTGCTCGCGGACGGACGCGTGAAGCCCGTCGGTGGCGAGGAAGAGACCGTCGTGGACGTGCGCATCGTGGCGGCGTCGAACAAGGCGCTCAAAGACCAGGTCGCGAAGGGCCTCTTTCGCGAGGACCTCTACTACCGGCTCGCCGTGGTCGAGATGCGCCTGCCGCCTCTGCGCGAGCGCGTCTCGGACATTCCGCTGCTCGCGGAGCACTTTCTCACCGAGCAGGCCAAGCGCGAGGGCATGGCGAAGAAACGGATCGGCAAGGACGCGCTCGCGCTCCTCGCCGCGCATCCGCTCCCGGGCAACGTGCGTCAGCTCGAGCACGTGCTGATGAGCGCATCGATCATGAGCGCGGGCGACACCATCACCGCGGCCGATCTCTCGGTGCTCACGGGCGGCGATCCCTCCACGTTCCCGATCGCGCCCGAAGAAGAAGACGAGCGCATCCCGACCCCCGCGCCGGGCGCGCCGCCACCGAGCAACCTCGAAGAGTGGAAGGCGCACGAGCGCCGCAAGATCCTCGAAGCGCTGGAAGCCGCCGGATGGAACCGGGTGCGCGCCGCCGGAAAGCTCGGCATGCCGCGCCGCACGTTCTATCGACGCCTCCGCGAGTACGGCATCCTCGAAGGACGCGATACGGACGCCTGAGCGGGCTCAGCCCGCGGCGTCGAGGGCGGCGTCGACGGTCGCTGCGTCGATCGTCGCTGCGTCGATCGTCGCTGCGTCGATGTTCGCGTCGTCAGGCGCCGCGTCGAGGCCTGCGTCCGAGTTTGCGTCGATCCCGGCGTCGCTGGACGCGTCGGGCGGGCCGACGTCGAGCGTGCCCGCGTCCATGACGTCGGCGTCGATCGCGGACGCGTCCGTGCGGGAGGCATCGCGCGGCGCCGCATCGTGTCCGGCGTCACCCGCGTCGGGGAGCTGGACGCAGATGCGAAGGTCGCCGCCGTCGCTGCCGTTGCCCGAGTCGCTGGGCAGGCAGTAGTACCCGCGCGCGTTGAGGCAATCGAGGGACGAGCGACAGACACGGTTCTCGAGAACGATCGGATCCAAGGAGCAGCCCGTCACCAGGAGGATGGCTCCGATCGCGAGCGCGAGACGCCGCATGATCAGAACGTACCTTCGAGCGTGAGGCCGAGCGGCGTCACGCGGAGCGCGGCCGTCGCGGCGGGCGGTACGACCGGGGCGTCGGGCGCCGTCGTCGGAGCGGGCGTCGAGAACGTGAGCACGATGACCCAGGTCAGCCCGATGGCAGCGAGCGATGCGCCCACGCTCCAGAGCACCTCGGCCACGAGCAAGAAGTCTCGCGCCGTGCTCCCGAGCGAGGCCGCGTCGTGCTGCGTGGTCGTCGATGCGATCGCTTGGGCGTTCAGGTCCACCGCGTAGCGCTGCATGCCCGTGCCGACCGCGACCGTGGCCGCACCGAGCGCGATCGCCGCGCCAGCGACCAGCCAGTGCTCGACGCGCGTGCCCCAGGGCGTGCCGAGCGACGGAGTCGAGAAAGACGAAGACGAGCCCGTGAACGCGGTCGATCGCGGGCGCGGGATGACGCCCGCGCCGCTGCCTTGTGCGCTGACGACCGGCGCGACGGCCACCGCGACCACGAACGCGATCGCCGAGAGCAGCGTAGGAACGAGGCGAGGCGCGTGCACGGCGGGCGGAGACTAGTGCGGGGTCTCTGGTTGCGCCACACCGGTTTCTGCGTGGAGAGCGGGCGTTCTGCTATGCCGTCGGTCGATGCACGTGCACCTCATCGGTGTCGCCGGAACGGGCATGGGCGCGCTCGCAGGCTTGCTGAAGTCGGCGGGCCATCGCGTGAGCGGAAGCGACACCGCGTTCCATCCACCGATGGGCGATGCGCTCGCGAAGTGGGGCATCGAGACGATGAAGGGCTGGGACCCTGCGAACCTCGAGCCGCGACCGGACCTCGTGATCGTGGGCAACGTCTGTCGCAAGGACAACCCCGAGGCGCGCGCGGCGATCGACGGAGGGATTCCCTACGACTCGATGCCCGGTGCGATCGAGAAGCTCTTCCTCGAGAGCCGACCGGGCTGGGTCGTGGCGGGCACGCACGGCAAGACGACGACGACGACGCTGCTCGCCTACCTCGCGCATCGCGTGGGGCTCGACCCCGGCATGCTCGTGGGCGGGATCCCCAAAGACTTCGGCGAGTCGTTCCGCGTGGGCGGTGCCAGCGCGCCCTTCGTCATCGAGGGCGACGAGTACGACTCGGCGTTCTTCGAGAAGTCGCCCAAGTTCTTTCGCTACAACCCGCGCGCGGTGATCCTCGGCTCGATCGAGCACGATCACATCGACATCTATCCCGACGAGGCGAGCTACGTCGCGGCCTTCGACGGGCTCGTCGCGCGAATTCCCGAGGACGGCGTGCTCGTGGCGTGGGCCGGAGATCCGCTCGTGCGCCGCGTGGCATCGAAGGCGCGCTGCCGCGTCGTCTGGTTCGCGCTCTCGACCGACGACGTCGCCGATCTCTCGCCGACCTGGGTCGCGGCGCCCATCGCGTCGCAGGGCGGCGCGCAGCCCTTCGATCTCTTCGTGGGCGGATCCTCGGGCGGACCCGTCCTCTCGCCGCTCATGGGATCGCACAACGTGAAGAATGCGCTCGCAGCGATCGCGCTCGTGAGCGAAGCGACGAACGCCACCATCCCGCTCACCTCACTCACGCAAGCGCTGCGATCGTTCGGGGGCGTGAAGCGGCGGCAAGAGCTGCTCGCCGAGGCGGGCGGCGTGCTCGTGTACGACGACTTCGCGCACCACCCCACGGCCGTGCGCGAGACCCTCGCCGCGATCCGCGCGCGTCACCCCGAAGGAAAGCTGATCGCGGTGTTCGAGCCGCGCAGCGCCACGGCCTGTCGCAAGATCCACGAGCCCGAGTACGAGCAAGCGTTCGCGAGCGCCGAGGTCACGCTGCTCGCGCCGCTCGGCCGCAGCAACGTCCCCGAGAGCGAGCGGCTCGATGTCGCGCACGTCGCGTCCGTCATCCGTGATCGCGGCGGCGACGCCGAGGCAAGCGAGAGCCACGACGCGATCCTCGCGCGCATCGCCGAGAAGGCGCAGCGCGGCGACGTCGTGGTGCTCATGTCGAACGGCGACATGGCCGGCCTGCACGATCGCGTGATCGCGATGCTGGCGACGAAGCGCTGAGAATCCCGACCGGAGTCGTCCGCTTCGCGGACGCGACACAGTTGTGTCGGCCCGGCGAGCCGGGCACTCCATTCGGGGTCAGCGCTTGGCGCGCGCGGCAGGCTTGGCCTTCTTGCCGG
>JAYVCF010000359.1:0-12991 GCA_043750095.1 Deltaproteobacteria bacterium | reverse complement strand
CGCCGCCCGTCGAGGACGTGATGACGACGCCGCCGCGCATGGGATCGTAGGTCGCGCTCGTCGAGTCCATCGGCGTCAGGTCGACGCCCGTCGGCGTGTCCCTCGTGATGAAGCAGCGCGGGTCGCAGGGGTTGCAGATGCTCGGCCCGGTGATCAGCGCGTTCGCCGTGCTGATCGTGTAGTCGGTGATCGACTCGCAGCTGCTCCAGGCGCCGCTCCGGCAGTACCGCGTGCCGCGGTGGCAAATGAGCGAGTCGACGCCCGTCGTCGTCGCTCCGAGGTAGCAGTCGCGCGGGATCGCCGCGGCGCAGGGGCAGCCCTCCTCGGGGTACAGACACGTTCCGCCGCCACCATCCGAACCGCCGCCCATTCCTGAGTCCGAGCCCCCGAGCGGGCCGCCGGGGCCGCTGGGCGGCAGCGTCTCGCAGGCTCCCAGCACAAGAGTGAGAGCGAGCGCTGACCAAGCACGCGAGGTCAGCAACGGTCTCGGCCGGAGTCGTCCGCGGAGCGGACGCGACACAATTGTGTCGGCCCGGCGAGCCGGGCACTCCTGTCGAGATCGTGAAGTCGGCGGATGTGGCATGACGACTCCCAAGGCGGGTATGCAACCCTAAGCAATGATCGAACCGGGCAGGGACCAGGAGGGCAGGCGAAGGATCAGGCTCGAATTGATGTGTTCTTTCGATCAGAAACCGCGCGGAGGTGCGTGGTTTTGCGAGCCTCGCGAAAAGATTTCGTACCCCTTCAACCGTGCGTCAGGCAGGACGGTGGTCCTCCGGCCAACGGGGTGGCGCAGATCGAGTGGACGGCACAGCTCGCCGAGCTCGAACAACCGCCTGCGTCGACACACTCTGGGACACCGTCTCCCCAGAGATCGCGGCAGGCCATGCCGCTCGCACAGTCCGCGGCCGCGGCACACGGGCCGTAGCGTCCACAGGCGGAGAAGCGCTCCGTGGGCGCGGGGGCACAGACGTCGCCTGCGCTCGGACAGTCGAGGTTGGTGTTGCAGAACCCACCGAAATTGCACTCGGTCCTACCGTCACCGTTGACGTCGACGCACGCCAGGGTTCCGCAGCCGACGGAGGTCCCGCAGGGTCGACTCTGCCGAACGCAGATCCCCTCGCCAGACCCGAACGTGCAAAGGAACCCGAACGGACACTCGCTCGCGGAACCACACGGCACCCGCCGGTCCACGCAGGCTCCGCTCTCGCACGCGAATCCCGCGACGCAGTCACGCGAGTCCGCGCATCCACTCGTCGCTCTCGCGCAGTGCCCAGCGGCACACGTGCTCGTGGCAGGGCAGTCGCTCGCCCCGGCGCACGGAGCGCCGCTCGGCGCACAGTGCATGCCGCAGCCGTCGGCCACGCAAGTCTGGCCCGTTCCGCACGTCGCGGTGCGGCAGTCGGCTCCGAACGTCCCGCACGCGCAGGCATCGAAGCCGCCGTCGGCGAGAAGGCACCCCGACGTGTCGGGTGGAGGCCACGCGTCCGGGGTGAATGCATCGGTGCCTGCGTCGGGTCCGATGAACGCGTCGAACGCGCTCAGATCGCCTGCGTCGAAGTTGGCATCGCGGCCAGTGAACCCAGCCGCGTCGTCCGCCGCGTCGACGTCGGAGGCGGCGTCGCGGTCGGCGTCCGCAACGCTTCCATCGGTGGCGTGGGCATCCACGACGCCCGTGTCGGGTCGTGCCGAATCGCTCGGCGGGACGGTCGGAACTCGCGTCTCGCACGCCGCCACGAGCGAGATCGCGGCGACGAGCGACGTACGAGCGATCAGGCGAGTAGGAGTGCCGGGCCTCGCCCGACCGATCACCCGACCGATCAGTTGCATCGGATCCTCGCCGCGCGCAGGTGCGTCTCGGTCCCGACGACGTCGGCCCAGGTGATCAGCACGACGCCGTCGCCCGAGATGCGCGTCGAGGTCTGTCCGCCGGTCGTAGAGACAGAGAGGAGGTCGAGGCGGGTGACCTCGTTGAGGAGCGAGTCGAGGAACAGAACACGCAGCGTGGGTGGTGTCCCGGTCTGCCGATACGCCACGATGTAGCCGCCGCCGAGCTCGGCGATCGAGGCGTCGCTCCCCGCGGCTGCGCCGACGGTCAGCACGCGCTCGACGTCCAGCGCGCCTCCCGCCGCGTCGAGCAGGTGCGCGTGCACCTCTCGACGCCCGCCCACGTCCACGCCGAACACCGCCGCCCCACCACCGCCCGAGACGACCGCGTCGAACGTGGCATCGGCGTCGGGCACCGTCGTGAGCGCCGTCGGCGTCCCCGACGCAGCACCCGTGTTGTCGAGCGAAAGAACGAGATCCTGCAGGCTGGGATCGCTCCAGCCCATCACGTAGCCGAAGTCGGTCGTCGTGAACGTCTGGGGCCGCACCGTGAAGCCAGCGGGCATGATCCGCTGCACGGTGCCGGTCGTCGTTCCGGCCGCCGCGAGCGCTTGGACGACGGTCGTCGGGTTGTGTCCCGTCGCGTCGAGCTCGGTCCACGCGATGGCCGTGGTCGCGCGCGCGGAGGCGAGCGCGGGAGCCTGCTGCTGGACCGCGTCCATCGTGAGCCGGTGCACGCTCGAGCCGAGGCGGCCGTCGGCGCCGCTCCCGAGCGAGTAGATCTCCATGGTGCCATCGTGGTTGGAGGCCCACGCGAGGATCCACCCCAGGTCGGTACGCGCGATCGCCGGCGTGATGGTGTTCGCGAGGTCGAAGGTCAGCTGCTGCATCGGCCTGAGCCCGCCGACAGTCGAGGCGATCTCCGTGAAGTAGATGTTCTCGAACGCGTCGCTGCCGAGCTTGCTGTAGACGATGCCGAACCCGGTCGGTCCCGCGGAGACGGCGACCCGCGTCGGATGCAAGCGCGGATCGGTGTCGATCTCGATCAGGTCGTCGGCCATCACGAATCGGCACGAGCCAGGCTGAAAGCCCGAGTCGTTCGCGTTCGCGTCGCCGAACGCGTCGAGGTCCCGGTCGTCCGCGGGGGCGTCGCGCGCGGCGTCGCTTCCCGCGTCCTGGCGAGAGGCGTCGGGACGCGGGCCGACGTCGAAGCCGGCCAGAGGAGGGCGTGTGTCGCAGGCGACGGTCACGAACGAGCACAAGACCACGACAGCAAGCGATCGCATGAGAACGGAGGATAACGCGAATGCCGCAGCGCCGCGAACGATCGGCGCGCGACCCCGTCGGCCACAGATCAGCCGAGAACGCGCACCATGCCCTCGCGGACGAGGCGCTTGATCAGCACCACCTTGCCGGCGTCGTCGAGATCGCCGGGCAGATCCTTCACCACGAAGTTCGAGTTCTCGAGGGCGAAGCGCGTGGGCTCGGCGGCGTGCGAGGGCAGCCGCATCTCGGCGCCGTAGCACGACACGATGAACTGCCCGTCCTTCTCGCGGAAGCGATAGAGCAGGTTCGGGCGGGCGCCTGCGCGGCTGTCCTCGTGGACCTTCGAGAGCGCGAGGACCTGCTCGAGCTGGCCCTCGAGGAGCGCGGTGCGCGTCGAGACGAGATCGTCGGCGAAGTGATCCATGGCGCCGTCGAAGTCCGCGCCTTCCGAGAGCTTGGCGAGCAGCGACTTGAAGATCGCGCGCGCCGCGGTGCGGTCGTACTCGCTCTGCGAGTAGCCCGGCGGCAGCGCGCGGCGGAACGCCGGATCGGTGAGCGACACCTTCGCGACGGCTTCGAGCAGGAGCTCGGTCCAGCTCGTCGCGATCGCGCCCAGCGTGATGTGCAGCGTCTCGCCCTCGCGCGTCTGCGCGTCGTGCATCATGCCGCGCGGCAGATAGAACATGTCGCCCGGGAACAGATCGAACTCGAGCGTGACGTCGCCCTTCGGCGTCTCGTCGCGCTTGAAGGGCTGACCGCGGAACGGCAGCTCGATGGGCGTGTTGAACACCTGCCAGTGCTTGGTGCCGTGCACCTGCAGGATGAACACGTCGTGGCTGTCGTAGTGCGTCGGGAAACCCTGCGCGCGCGCAGGGCTCATGTAGATGTTCGTCTGGAAGCGGCAGCTCAGCTCGCGCTCGAGCGAGCGACACAGGTCGTGAAGCATCGGCATCACGGTGTGCAGCTGGTTGAACACGATCGTGCCGCCGTCGGCGAACTGCTGATAGAGGCGCGCGACGTCCACCACGCCGTCGGGGAAACAGAACTCCTCGGCCTGCACCTGGCGCGACGCGTTCGCGATGAACGCGCTGGTGCGCGTCAGGCTCTGCGAGGTGAGCACGTGATCGAGCGCGCGGATCGAGAGCAGCTCCGAGTAGTGCGAGCGCTCCTCGCGGCGAACGATCAGCGGCTTCTTCTCCCAATAGTCGCGGAAGAATTCCTCACGCGCCATCGGGGCGATGAGGCGATCGAACGTGTACGTCGTGGTGCCTGCCATGGAGATCGCGATCCTTTCGGTCCGGGGAGCGACTTGTACTACGCGCGTCGGTCGTCGGGATTCTCTCTCCGCTCATGCTGCGAATGATTCTCAACATGTCGGCGAAATTGGATCATTTCGGTGTTGCGTCATGAATACGTGCTGCGGTTCCATCGTCGCACGCCGACCGCGCGTGCATCTTGACGACGGGCGGCGAGGATACGGGGACTGGGTAGGGGCACACGTCGTCGTCCGAACGGACGAGCGAAACAGCTTTTAGGAGGCAGGCATGAGCGAGAAGAAGACGCTGTCGATGGACGAGATCGTGACCGACCGGACGATGGGTCGGCGCGCGACGATGGGGCTCATCGGCGCCGGTGTGGCGGGCGCGGCCGTGGCCGCGGTCGGCATGGCCAGCACGGCCTCGGCCCAAGAGGGAGCGCAGCCGCAGTGCTCCGACAGCGATCCCTACGATCCGGGTGGCTACGGCCGTCACTGTGGCGGCGGCTGCTATCCGTGCCGCGGCGTATCGGACAGCGATCCGCGCGATCCGGGTGGCTGCGGCTGCCGGTCGTGCTCGGACAGCGACCCCTACGATCCGGGCGGCGCCGGCCGTCATTGCTGAGTCGTTCCTGAATCCACTCGAAGGGGCGCGGCGAGCGATCGCTGCGCCCTTTTTCGTTCGATTTCGCTCGAGCTATGCGGCCGACTCGAGCGCGGCTCGTAGCTGGCTGACGTCCTGGAAGCGGTCGGCTGGCGACTTCGCGAGCGCGCGGAGCACCAGCGCGTCCACCGCCGAGGGGACGTTCGGCGAGAGAGCGCTCGGCGCGATCGGCTTCTCGTCGAGGAGCATCGCCATCACCGCGAAGGGGCTCGCGCCGAGGAAGGGCGGAACGCCGGCGAGCATCTCGTAGAGCGTGGCGCCGAGGCCGTAGATGTCGGTGCGCGCGTCCACCGCCTCGCTGCGCGCTTGCTCGGGCGCCATGTAGTGCGCAGTTCCCACGATCGCGCCCGTGCGCGTCACCGAATTTCCGTGGCCGGGCTCGATCGGCTTCGCGAGCCCGAAGTCGACGAGCATGGCGCGCTCCGCCGAGCCCTCGCGGCTCGCCATGAACACGTTGGACGGCTTCACGTCGCGATGCAGCACGCCCGCGCGATGTGCGGCGCCGAGCGCGTCCGTGATCTCGAGCGCCACGCGTCTCGCCTCGGGCCAGGGGAGGCGTCCGACGCGCGCGAGCCGTGCCTCGAGTGACTCGCCCACGAGCAGGTCCATCACGAGGTAGTGCAGGCCCTCGCTCGTCACGTCGAAGTCGTGCACGGCCGCGATGCCGCTGTGTCCGATCGCCGTGGCCGCGCGCGCCTCGCGCTCGAAGCGTGCGATCGCGCTCTCGGAGAGCTGCGCGCCGGGGAGCAGTGTCTTGAGCGCGTAGCGTCGGCCCGTGCGCGTGTGCCTCGCGACGTACACCGTGCCCATGCCGCCGCTCGCGAGGCGACGCTCGATGTCCCACGTGTCCTTGAGCACGCGCCCCGTGAGGTCGAGGACGACGACGTCCGGGATGTTCGCGTGGGCCGTCGGCGATCGCGCGGGCACACCGGGCGTGCGCGTGTCGGGAACGCCGGACGGCGTCATCGCGGGCGGGCGCACGCTCGGGGTGGCGAGCGAGGTCGCGGCGAGCCCGAGCGTCGACTCGGCAAGCCGCGGCGTGTACGCCGACTCGGGGATCACGACACGCGGGCTCGGTGGGCCGATCGGCGTCGCGTCCGGTGAGGTGATCGCGCCGCGCGCCATGCCCCTCGAGATCGTCCGCTCGCAGCCCTCGCGCCCGAGACGCGCTTCGAGCGCGCCGCGGTCCAAGGTTCCGTCGCGCAGGACCGCGCTCGCCAACGCCTCGTACGCGCTCGCGCGCTGGAACGCGCGAACGGAGAGCACGACGGCGGAGATCCCGCCCGCCCAGGGCAAGAGCACGCCCACGAAGAACAAGCACGCTCCGGCGGTGACCTGCAAGGCGAGCGAGCGCTCCGTCTGCGCGAAGACGGCGATCAGCGTGATGGCGAGGCCGACCACGCCGAGCAGCGCCGCCAGCCCAGCGGCGCCGATGAACACGCCTCCGTTGACGCGCGAGCCGCGGGCGATCTCTCCGACCTTTTCGAGATCCACGCGCAAGGCAGAGAGGACCGTACCAAGTCAGAACGTCCCTTGGCAGGCGAATCCCGGCGCGAGCGTCGGCGCGCAGCTCAGGCTCGGGCTCGCGGGCGCGGATGGGGCCGTGAGCAACAAGACGATCCCCGCGACACCGAGCACCGCCGCGCTGACGAGGAGCGCGCGCGCGACGTCGGTGTAGGTCGCGCGCGATGACGCCGCGTCTGGGCAGCGCGACTCGCGCGACTCCGCGGGCGAGGCGGGTGCGCAGGCGTCGCTTCGAAGCGACGCATCGTGATCGAGCTCGACGCCGAGCGCGACAGCGCCGATCACCAGCGCGATCCCGCCGGCGCTCACCGCGATCCATCCGGCGATGCGCTGACCGTCGCCCGTTCCACCGATGCGCTCGAGGATCGGACGATCGTCGATCCACACGGGGTCGAGCGTCGCCCTCGCGACGGCACCGACGCTCACGTCGACGCGCGTGTCGGCGGGAAGGTACCCGCTGAGCTCCGCGTGCACGGCGTGCGCGCCCGCTTCGGCGCGGACCAGGTGCGGCAGCGGAGTCGTTCCCACTCGCTCGCCATCGATCGAGATCACGCAGCCCAGTGCGCAACGAACCTCGACGCTGCCGAGATGCGCGGCGGCCGTATCGCGCGTCTCGGTGATGGACGTGGCGCGCGCGGCGATCTCGGGGTCATCGGCGAAGGCCAACGCCTCGCTCGCGTGTGTCTCCGCGAGCGCGAAGCGTCCGAGCGCGAGCTCCTCGCTCGCCATCTCGGCGCGCGCGATCGGCGCGGCGGTGGCGTCCCACGCGCTCGTGAAATCGGCGAGCGCGGCGGCGTGGTCGCCGGCAGCTCGCGCGGATCGGCCGCTGGCGAGGGCGCTTTCCTGCGCGCGCGCGCTGTCCGCGATCGCGACGAGCAGGACCGCGGCGAGCACGCAGCGAGCGAGCGTCATCGCAGCGCGGCGCCAGCGAGATCGAGCGTCTGATCGATCGCGCACGAGCCGCGATGCACGTACGGGCGGCTCGGGCACGTCATGCTCGCGGTGAACGACTCGCCTTCGCAGTCGCAGAAGTACTGCGTGTCGGGGTTGCAGCGCTCGGTGCGGCGGATGCACATCCACGCATCGCCGCATCCCGCCGGGCCGGCGCAGACCTCGCCGTGGTGGCAGTCGCGGTTCGTGCGGCACGTGCCGGGCGCGAGGGGGGCGGGCGACGTCGTGGTGGTGGTCGTCGTCGTGGTCGTGCTCGCGCTCGCGCTCGTGCTCGTGATCGTGGTCGTGCTCGTGCTCGCGCTCGTGCTCGTGCTCGTGGTCGTGCTCGTGCTCGCGCTCGCGCTCGCGCTCGCGCTCGTGGTCGGGGTCGCGGTCGTCGGCGTGCTCGCGATGACCTCGTCGCAGGCGCCGCGGTGCGCGTAGGGCTGACCGGGACAGTGCGTCTGCGCCGTGAAGCTCTCGCCTGCACAGCTGCAGAAGGGTCGGCGACCGCCGCGTGCACAACCGCGCGCGCGCTCGCAGCGCCACGCCATGCCGCAGCCGGGCGGGCCGTAGCAGATCTCGCCGCCGCGACACTCGGCGCTCGACGCGCAGGTTCGATCGCGCTCCGTGATCGGCTCGTCCCCATCGGGCAGGCCGTACGACGCATCCGCGATCCCCGGGTCTTCGCACGGACCGACGTGCGCGTAGCTGCGGCCCGCGCAGCCCGACGGCGCATGGAACGTCACGCCATCGCAGGTGCAGTAGGCGACGATCTCGGGCCCGCACGTCTCGCGCGGTGCGCCGCAGGCCCATGCCGTCGTGCATCCCGGAGCGCCGCGGCACGCGAGTCCTGCGCCGCACTCGCTCGTTCGCGTGCAGGCGGGCCCTTCGGGCGCTTCCGTGTCTTCCGGCACGACCAGCGCAGTCTCTTCGGGCTCGGGCGCTGGCTCCGGCTCGGGCTCGGGTGCCGTCGGTCGCTCCGGAGGCGGCTCGACGTGCCTCGCCGTCCCGCTGCACGCGAGCAGGAACACGCTCAGGACCGCCGCGGACGTCGCACGCATGCTGCGTCTCGTCGTGTACCGCAGACGCGCGCGCCGCATCAACGAAGCTGCCGGCCGCGGGCGGAGCCCGCAAGAGACATCGGCGGGGCCGCGCCGCGCAGGTCGCGTCGGCGTTCGTCGCGCCACGCGAAGATTCTGCGAAGTAGCAGTCGCTCACCGCCGTCGCGGGCCGCTGTCGTCGTGCCCGCGCGAGTCGCGCTTGGCCTCGTCGAGCGCGCGTCGGACGGTGTCGCGAACGGCGCCCGCATCGACCGGACCGATCGCCTCGCCGAGCGTCCGCGGTGCGACCGCGGCGCGCGCACGCACGATCTCTTTTCGCGCGACCGAGGGTCGGCGTCGGAAGATCATGGGCACCAGCTTCCACGCTTCGGCGCCGTCGAGCGGCGCGATCGGCACCAAGTTGAAGAGTGCGACATAGAGGTTCCGCGCGATCAGCACCTCGTAGAGGTCCCCGACGAATTCGCTCCGCGCGGGGAGCAGGATCGACACCGGCAGCATGATGGCGAACAGGATCGCCTGCGCCATCACGCCGCCCCAAGCGACCACCGCGCGCTGTCGTGGGCTCGACGACCCGATGTAAGAACAGTGCCCGCCGAGGCCGTGGAGCAAGATCTCCTGCACGTCCATCTCGTAGCGGAGCGCCCAGAAGGCGTGCCCCATCTCGTGGAGCATCACCACGAGGATCCATGCGATCCACGCGCCCGGCGCGAAACGCAGGCCGCCCATGAGCAGCGCCACGAGCGGCAGCGACCAGTGCACACGGATGGGGACCCCACGGTACCGAAGCACGGTGATGGCGCCGCGGGTCATCGTCGCAAGGTAGCGCGTCCCGGGGCTTGAGGCGGCACGCCCGGATCCGGCACTCTCCTGGTCCGTATGCAGATCGCAGCAGTTGGGGAAACCGATGTGGGGCGCGAGCGCCAGCTGAACGAGGACTTCTTCCTCGTCGATGCCGAGCTAGGGCTCTACGTCGTGTGCGACGGAATGGGCGGACACGCCGCGGGCGAGGTCGCGTCGAAGACGGCCGCCACCCACGTGCAGCAGATGCTGCGCGCGAAGAAGGACGAGCTCGCGAAGGTCGATCGCGGCGAGCTTCCTCACGAGCGCGCGGCGCAGATCCTCCGCGAGGCGATCGAGGACGCGTCGCAGACCATCTATCGGATGGGCCAGGCCGAGAAGGGAAAGAAAGGCATGGGGACGACCTTTGTCTCCGTGCTGGTCCGCGGTGGCAAGGGCGTGATGGGACACGTGGGCGACTCACGCCTCTATCTGGTGCGCGCGGGGCACCTTCATCAGCTCAGCGAGGACCACACCTTCCTTCAGGAAGCGATCCGCTACGGCATGATGACGCCCGAGCAGGCGCGCGAGAGCACGCACCACAACATCATCACGCGCGCGGTCGGCCCGCTCGAGAGCGTGATCGTCGACACGCTGGTGTTCGACATCCTCGACGGCGACACGCTGATGCTCTGCTCGGATGGCCTGCACGGCTATCTCGGCGACGGAGGCGAGCTGCCCGCGATCATGGGCGCCGCGGCGGTGACCGACGTGCCGAAGAAGCTCATCGCGCTGGCCAACGAGCGCGGCGGCTCCGACAACATCACCAACATCGTCCTGCGCTCGCAGAGCGTCTCGTTCGAGGAGAAGACGGCCGAGACCAAGCGCATGACGCTGGTGAACGCGCGGTTCGACGCGCTCTCGAACATCGAGCTCTTCGTCGAGTGCTCGATGACGGAGCTCGTGCGCATCGGCAATGCCTTCGTGCCGCTCGACGTCGACGCGGGTGCGATCGTGATCCACGAGGGCGAGATGAGCGAGACGCTCTTCGTGCTCGTCGAAGGAAAGATGCAGGTGGAGCGCGGTGCGCTGCCGGTCGCATCGCTCTCGGCGGGAAGCCACTTCGGAGAGATGGCGCTCCTGAGCCAGCGTCCGCGCTCGGCCACGGTGAAGGCCGAGACGAAGTGCCGGCTGCTCGCCCTCGATCGCCCGCAGTTCTACGCGCTCCTGCAGCAGGACTCGGTCCTCGCGACCAAGTTCTTGTGGCGCCTGGCGCAGACGCTGTCCCTGCGGCTGGATGACTTCTATCTCTTCCACGAGGCGACCACGTCGGCGTCCGCGGGTCCGAAGTCGACCATGCGGCTCGGTCTGTATCCGTCTCCGTTCAACCAGACCTGACGTTGGGAGGCGGGCGCATGCAGCTCGTCTCGATCCACGTCTATCCGGTGAAGAGCTGCCGTGGCGTCGCGCTCCCGCGTGCGCGCGTCGAGCGTCGTGGGCTGGCGCTCGATCGGCGATGGATGATCGCCGAGCCGACGGGCAAGTTCGTCACGCAGCGCGAGGAGCCGCGGCTCTCGCTGATCGACGTGGCGATCGAAGCCGACGCGCTGCGCCTGTCCGAGGCGAGCGTGGGGGAAGTGCGCATTCCCATCACGACCGAGGAGGGCGCGCGCGTCGCGGTGGAGACCTGGGGTCGGCGCGTGATGGCGATCGCACACGAGGAGGCCAGTCGCTTCGTCAGCGCGCACGTCGGTCGGACGCTGCGCGTCGTGCACCTGCCTGCGAGCTCGCCCTCGCCGAGCGCATCGCGGTTTGCGCGCGCGGGCGACGAGGTGAGCTTCGCCGATGGCTATCCGCTCCTCTGCACGACCGAAGAGTCGCTGGCTGATCTCGGCACGCGCATCGCGTCGCGCGGTGCAGCGCCCGTGCCCATGGTGCGCTTTCGACCGAACGTGGTCGTGCGCGGCATGCCCGCGTGGGACGAGGATGGCTGGGGCGAGATCGCGATGGGGAGCGTGACGTTGCGTGCACCGAAGGCGTGCGACCGCTGCGTGATGACGACGATCGATCCCGCGACGGCGCGCCTCGGCCCCGAGCCACTGCGCACGCTCGCGACGTTCCGCAGGCGGGACAACGGAGTGTGGTTCGGCGTGAACCTCGTCCCGAACGAGGAGGGCGAGATCGCGGTCGGCGACGAGGTGCGGATCACGGAGCGCATCGAGGCGCCCATCTTCGAAGGTGCTAGAGCCTCGGCGTGACCGCCGCCCGACTCCTCTCGTCCACGATCATCGCGCTCGCTCTCGGTTGCTCTCAGCCGACCAGCCAGTGCCAGTGTGTCGATGCGGCGTTCTCCGACGCTGGCCAACCCGACGCGGCGCGCACTGGCGACTCCGCAGCGCCGGACGCGGCAACGTTCGACGCTGCGAGCCCGGATTCCGCGGCCCCGGACGTCGGTACCGACGCCGCGATCACGGACGTCACCACGGTTCGGATCGTCTATCCCGCGGGCCACACGATCACCGTCCGCGGATCGGCCGCACCGCTCAGCTGGACCGCGGGCCTCGCGACGACCGACCTCGGCGGCGGAAGCTACGAGGTCCAGATCCACGGGCTCGCTGCGCCCATCGAGCTGAAGGCGCTGCTCGACGACACGACCTGGTCGCTCGGGCCCAACTATCACGTGTCGCCTGGCCAGCGGATCGAGATCGCGCCTCACTTCACCAACACGAGCGGTCGCGTCGAGACGCTGATCGCGTCGTGGTCCTCCACGCTGCTCGGAAACTCGCGCACGGTCTACGCGTATCTACCGCCCGCCTACGACGAGAACACCGCCGCGCACTTCACCGTTCTCTACATGCACGATGGACAGAACCTCTTCGACGCCGCGCTCGCCTTCGGCGGCAACGAGTGGCGGGTCGACGAGACGATGAACGCGGTCGACGCCGGTCGCTGCCCCGATGCGAGCGTGTGCACGAGCGACGGAGACTGCGGCGGCGCGCGCTGCGACGCGCTCGACAGCACCATCGTGATCGGTGTCGCGAACAGCGCCAACCGCATCGGCGAGTACACGCCGACGACGGATCCCGGAACGCCCGGCGGCGGCAACGCGGACACATACCTCCACGCGCTCGTCTCCGAGCTCAAGCCCATGGTCGATGGGATGCTTCGCACGCGCACCACACGAGCAGACACCGCCATGATGGGCTCGTCGCTCGGTGGCCTCGTGTCCGCGCATGCTGGCGTCGTTCGCCCCGAGACGTTCGGGATCATCGGCGCCATGAGCCCGTCCACCTGGTGGGACTCGACCGAGATCATCACCGAGGTCGGCACGATCCCCACGCGCTCGATGCGCGCGCTCCGCGTCTACGTGGACTCGGGCGACGTGGGCGCGTCGATGGACGACGTGACGGACACGGCGGCGCTCGCGATGGCCTATCGCAGCGTGGGCTACGTCGAAGGGACCGACTTCCACTACCTCGTGCAGCCGGGAGGGCAGCACAACGAGGTGTACTGGGCCCAGCGCCTGCCGGGCGCGCTCGCGTTCATGCTTCCGCGTCGCGAGCGCGCGCTTCCGTAGCGAGGACGAGTACCTCGCCACAGGGATCTTGATCGATTGCCCGCGTCGGCGGCGGGCATCCCTCTGCTTCGCCCTTCGGGCACGAACGACGGTGCCCTCGACGCTCT
>JAYVCF010000358.1:0-6279 GCA_043750095.1 Deltaproteobacteria bacterium | reverse complement strand
TGCATCCTCGAGGATGGCGTCGCTCGAGGCGTATCCGAGCGTGGGGTCGCCGCGAAGATGCGTGACGACGTCGGCGATCGTCGTCGCGCCGAAGAGACGCTGGCCGATCTCGATGAGCTGCGCGTCCGTGCGCGCGATCTCCGACTCACCGAGCGCGTGGAGATCCTCGGCGCTTCGCGTCGTGGTCGTCTGCGCGCGGATCGTGGCGGCGTAGCAAGCGGGGCCGTCGGGCAACGACGCGACCCCCTCGTGCTCCGCGTCGCGCGCATGGGGGAGAATCTCGCTCGCGAGGCCGTCTCGAAAGCGCTGGATGGCCGGCCGAACCTCGCTCTCGAGCGCCGCGGTGAGCTCGTTCGCGAACGCGCTCCGTTCATCGGTGGTGAGCGACGACGCGCCCGAGAGCGGCTCGCTCGCGCACGTCCACTCGGCCGTCGGCTGGCCCAGCGTGCGATCGGCGAGCGCGATGAGCCGCTCGAGCGTGGCCTGCGGCGCGACTCGGTTCTGTGTCACGCCCACGCGCAGGTTCGCGAGATCCTGATCGAGCATCCGCGCGAAGCCGCGCATCCGTGCGACGTAGGTGCGCCCGTCTTCGGCCGAGTGGATCTCGTGGATCTGCGCGATCTGATTGAGCGCCACGATCAGGTTCGACATGGGCGAGTCGTTCCAGAGCTCGAGCTCACAGATCTCCATCGCGACGTCGGCCTCGTGGGCCTCCACGAAGAGTCGCCAGGTGATGCGGTCCGCCGGATCGAGGCCGGCCTCGAGCGCACGGGCGCGGTCGAGATCGTCGTGCGTGCGCGCGCGGCGGCCTGCAATCCCCGCCGCCGAGAGATCGGGGACGTCGGCGTCGAATCGGTGATCGCCGAGCATCGTCGCCGTGAAGGGATCGTCGCGCAGTTCCGCTTCCCAGCTCTCGTTCAGGAGCTGCGCGAGGGCGGCGGTGTGGACGCCCGCGGCGTAGTCACGCGCGGCAGGATGCTCGACGCGCGGTGCCGCAGCCCCACACGACGAGAGAACGAGGACGGTCGAGACGAGCCATGTGCGCCACATGGCGCGGAGACTACACGCTCAGCGAAGCGCGAACGCGTGCGTGACCGTCGCGGGTGCGCCCGTCGTCGGCGCCGGAAACGTCCAGGCGGCGACGCGCGCGAGCAGGCACTCGTTCACCGCGGCCACGCGCAGCTCGTCACTCTCGATCGCCGCGTCCGACACGGTTCCGTCCAACCCGATGGTGAAGCGAAGACGAATCGTGCCCGCGATATCCGGACGGTGCGTGAGCTCCGACGCGAAGCAGTGCCGCACCTCGGCATTGTGCTCCTGCGCGACCGCCGAGATCTGTGCGTCCGGATACGGGTCCGGCGCGCGCTCGACCCGCGGATGCGACGGTAGGCTGCTCGAGCGCGAGTGAAATCCGCCCAGCGTCGCCGTGCCGTACCCGCGCGGCTCGTACCATCCGACGCGCAGCTCGATCGTTCCCGCTTCTCCCGCCGCGAGACGAACGCGTGCGAGCGCACTCACCACACAGGTCTGGAACGCGACCGCTCCAGAGTCGCCGACGGGCGCGGCGGTCGCGCGGCCCGAGGCGGCCACGTCGAGCGACACGCGCACCTCGTTGCCGGATGCCTCGCGTCCTCGATCGGCGCATCGCGCGAGTGCGCTGCGCATGCGTGCGAGCGCAGGCGTGACGTCGGCCTCCGTGCGTCCGCCGCTCGTGTGCGCGACCTCCACCGTCGCATGGGCCGTGTCGCCGTGCTGCGCGAGCGCGGTCGAGATCGACGCAAGGGTCGCGAGCGCGATGAGAAGCGCGGCGCGAGAAGCTCGAGCGGTCATGTCACCCCCGTGAGCTCGAAATCGTGTCCGCTTCGCGGCGCCCGCGCAAAGGAACGGCTTCTCGCCGACCCCTGAGACGTCAGTGCGGCGCGCGGCCGTGTCGCGCCGGCGGCGGCGGTGCGGCAGCGGGAGCGGGTGCCGGCGCGACGGCCACCGCAGGTGTGGCCGACGACGCTGCACCGATGTGCATCGTCGCCTGTGTCTCGCCGGGCGTGAAGCGACCGACCCAGACGGTCCACGCGCCCGCGGCCGGCGTGGCGACGTGCAGGATCGGGTTGTAGGAGCCGCTCGCAGTGTCGTCCGCGCAGTGCCATCCGCCGGCGGGATCGCGCACGGCGAGCGTGGTGTCGGTCAGCGCGCCCACGCTGAGATCGAGCGCGGGCACGTTCGCCATCACGTCGATCACGAGATCGGCCTCGCGCGTCACCACGCCGGTGCAGGAGGGGCGCAGGCCGAGCTGCGCGATGTCCACCTCGCCACCCGAGCTCACGTCGATGCTGCTGGGCGGAGTCTCGGCCGTGATCGCCACGTGTTCTGCGCCGGTGCCGTCGAGATCGAGCGCCGCCGCCGCCGTTCCCGCCATCGCGGCGGCTTCCGCCTCCGGAAGGAGCGCGTCGCACGCGAAGGGATCGTGGGCATCGCAGGCGCGCTGCCAGGCGGTGCGCGCCGCGTCGGCGTTCGTCGAGAAGACCAGCCGGCCCATCTCGGTGCACGCGCCGGGCACCGACGCCTCCATGCACGCGAACTCGAGCAGCTCGGCGCCGCGCGCGGGGTTGGCCGGTGCATCGCCCTCGGAGAGCGCCGCACCCTGGTACGCGCACGCGATCGGGCCGTCGTTCTGGCAGGCCATGTCGTAGAAGGAGATCGCCTCGGCCGGGCCCGCCTGGCTGACGCCGCTCATCGCGAGGCGCCCGAGCTCGGTGCACGCGTCCGCGTTCTCGCCGTCACACGCCACGCCGTAGCGCTCGATGGCGATGTCGGTCTCGTTGGGCCGCGCGAGCCAGCGCATCGCCCCTGCGTGCCAGCAGCCGAAGATCTCGCCGCCCTCGCACGCTTGATCCGCGAGCGTGATGGCGCGATCGCGATCCGTCGGCGCCAGCTGGCCCTCGAAGTACACCTCCGAGAGCTCCGAGCACGCGCACGGATTGCCCGCCGTGCAGGCCGTGTCGAGCATGGCCACGCCCGACGCGTCGTTCTGCTCCACGCGCCGCGCCCCCTGCTGGTAGGCCTCGTTCTCCGGTGCGTTGGGGACCGAGCACTGGATGGTCGGTGGCGCGTCGCCGCCGCTCGTGCCCGTTCCGTTCGGCCCGGTCGTGTCCCCGCCGCTCGAGCCGCTGCTCGCGCCACCACACGCGCCGAGCAGCGCGACGACACCGATCAACCCGAACCGCTTGCCAGTAGTCATGCTGTCTCCCCTTGGTCGGGGCGAGACTAGATCAGAATACGGCCGATCAGAACACGACGATTCGCGCGAAGTAGCTGCCGTTCGTGTCGTTCCAGACCGTCACGTTCTGATCGGTCACCTCGACGAGGCGCGCGAGATCGCCCGCGGCCTGCGAGGGATCGAACCCGCTGTCGGTGAACGAGATGTAGGTGATGACGCCGACCGGCGTGCGGCCGAGCGTGTGGTGCACGCGCAGCTGCTCGTGGGGGCCGTAGGGAAGCCAGTGCACGTCGGTGCCCATCCACGGGGAGCTCTCCCACGTGGGGCCGCCCGGGAACTGCATCTCCATCGGGAGCCCGCCGTCGCTCAGGTCGAGGACGTTGCCCGGACCGGGCTTGCCACACGACGACGCGAACGTCGCCAGGCCGAGGGCGAGTCCGACGAGCGTGAGCGAGCGGGCGAGGCGTTTCATGGGCGGGGGATCGGGTTCTCGCGCGCGTCGGCCACCAGCGCAACCACGAGGCCCTCGGCGGTGTAGTCGCGCGCGGTGATGTCCACGCGAACGCCCGCCTTCGTGGCGGCCTCCGTGGTGACAGTGCCGATCGAGGCGACCCGCAGCGCGGCCAGCTGCGCGGGACCGTCGGGTCCGAGGATCGCGAGCACCTCGCGCACCGTCGAGGGGGCGGTGAAGGTCACGATGTCGACGCCGTTCTCGCGGATGAGCGCGGCGAGCTGCGCGCGCGTCGCTTCGTCGGGGGCGACGTTGCGATACGCGGTGACGACGCTCACCGCTGCGCCCGCCGCACGCAGCGCGTCGGGCAGTGCATCGCGCGCAACCTCCGCGCGCGGCAGCAGGATCTTGCGAGCGCGAACGTCGCCGACCGCGATGAGCGCCGCCGCAGCCGCCTCGCCTCGGTACTCGTCGGGGACGAGGTCCGCGCGGATCCCGCGCTCCCGCAGCGCCGCCGCCGTCGCGGGCCCGATCGCGAGCACGTTCGCGGTTCCGAACGCACGCGCATCGAGCGTCGCCGAGTCGAGCTCCGCGAACACCGCGCGGACGCCGTTCGCGCTCGTGAACACGACCCAGTCGTAGTCACCGAGCTCGCGAACCGCCGCGCGGAGCGGCGCAGGATCGATCGGGGCCGCGATGGCGATCGCCGGTACGCAGATCGGGTCCGCGCCTTCATCGCGCAGCATCGTCACGAGTGAAGCCTCGGTCCCCTCGGGTCGCGTGACGAGCACGCGCGCACCGAAGAGCGGCTTGTCGTCGTACCAACGAAGCTGGTCACGCAGCTGCACGACGTCTCCTACCACCGTGAGCGCAGGCGTGCCCGCATCGGCCGCGTGCGCGAGCTCGGCCAGCGTCGCGACGGTGCCCACGATCACGCGCTGCGACGGGAGCGAGCCACGGACGATCAGCGCGGCGGGCGTGGTGGGCGCGCGGCCGTGCTCGATCAGGAGCGCCATCAGCGCGGCGAGCTTGCGCGCGCCCATGAAGATCACGAGCGTGTCGGTCGCGGTCGCGAGCTTGGACCAGTCGTGGCTCGATCGATCCTTCTCCACGGACTCACTCGCCGTGATGTACGCAACGCTGCTCCCGTGCTCGCGATGTGTGAGCGAGATCCCCGCGTAGGCAGCGGCTGCGGACGGCGAGCTGACACCGGGGACGACCTCGAAGGGGATGCCGGCCCTCGCGAGCGCCTCGGCTTCCTCCGAGCCGCGCCCGAACAAGTACGGGTCGCCCCCCTTGAGGCGCACGACGGTCTTGCCCGCTTGGGCCGCCGCGATCATTCGAGCGGTGATCGCTTCCTGCCGCTCGTTCACGCGCCCGGCGCGCTTGCCGACGAACACCTTCTCCGCGTGGGCCGGCGCCAGATCCAGCAGGTCCGGGTGCGCCAGCGCGTCGTAGAGGACGAGATCAGCCTCCGCGAGGCGCCGCGCGGCGCGCCGGGTGATCAGCTCGGGATCGCCCGGGCCGGCACCGACCAGATAGACGCGACCCGGTCCTCCGCGCGCGACCTTCACGGGTGTGCTCACAGCGCGCCCGAGCAGCGGACACACTGTGGCTGTCCACGCACGGCGATGCAGGCTGAGCCGAGGGGGCACTGGTCCTCCAAGCCGCAGTAGCAGTGGGTGCTCCCCCGGCCCATCGCGTCTCGCGGACCACAGCGGTCGGCGCTCGCGCAGTGCCCAGCAAAAATCGCGTTGACGCATCGCGCGAGCGTCCCAGTCGGAGCGAGGGACGCTGCCCAGTGATCACAATCGCGCGCATCAACCCAAGTGCATTGCGTCGTGGGCGTAGGCGGGTGCCACTCACAGCTCGGCAGGTCGGAATCGACCGGCATGTCGGAGTCGACCGACACGTCTGCGCCGACAGGCTGGCCAGCACACGCGGCCAAGATCGAGGTTAGGCCTACTAGAAGAGGCATTCGACGCATGATGGCTCCCTCTCGCCCGGGCGCCGTCCACACACGTGTCCCACGGAGCAGGGTGGCTGGCCGCCGCACGCGCACCCGAAAACATTGCAAACGCTCCAACTCCCGCACGTAGCGCCCGTGGAACCGTCGAGCTGCAGACAGTTCGTGTACGCCACCAAGTCCGATCCCGCCGTCACGTCCATGCCCCAGTTGGCACAGTAGAGTCCCCCAAACCCGTCGCAGACGCCTCCGATTCCGGGGTCGATCCAGTGACAACCGTGGAAACCTCCGTCCGAGCTCGGTCCCACATCCGGCAGCCCGAGATCCGGCAGGGCGCCTCCGTCGTCATCGAACGTCGATGCATCGGTGCCTTGTGTCGCTGCGCATCCAGAGAGCCCGATACCAAACACGATCGTGCAGACGCGCCCGCGCAGTGGGGACTCGCGGCGCAGCGACGCGATCAAGAACTTCACCGCGTGGGCAGCTGAGCGATGAACGCGAACGCGTCCACACCTAGGTCGCCCGAGTCGAGATCGAGCAGGGCCTCGTCGTTGGCGGCCTCGATCCGAGCGCGCTCGGCCAGACTACCGCCCGGCTCCACCGGGGCGAGGTCGATCTCCGTCCCATCGGGAAGGTCGGTAGGCGCGT
>JAYVCF010000357.1:0-3128 GCA_043750095.1 Deltaproteobacteria bacterium | reverse complement strand
CGCCTCGCCGCAACAAGAGGCGTGGGGAGCCAGAAAGCGGCGTGAACGCGGGGTGCGCGCTACGATGCGACCTCGAATCGGGGGATTCTCATGCTGCTTATTCGCTTGGGTCGGGTCGCACTTCTCGCGCTGGTTCTCATCTCCTTCGCAGCGCCCGGCGCCGCCCAGCTCCACGGTCGCTGGCACGTCGAGTTCCGCACCACCAACCGCGAGACGCGCGTGGCCATCGTCGGGGTGTCGCACCAGATCGAGGCGGCGCTCTCGCGCTGTGCGGCGCACACCGCAGGCCACGCGACCACGACGCAGGTCACGCTGCGCTTCGCATCGGGCGGGCTGAGCGCGATCGCGAGCGGACCGTTCGAGAGCGAGCCGCCGCCGAGCGCTCCCTTGCGCACTTGCATCGAGGCCGCCATCACGCGCACTGGGCTTCCGTCCATCCGCGAGTCACCGCTGGTGGTCCTCGTCCGCTTCGCGCCGCCCACGACCGACACCGACATGGCCGTGGACCACGCCGCGGTCGTGGAGCCGTACCCGCAGGAGTCCGTGCGCCGCATCGTGCACGAGCACACGACGCCCATCGCGCACTGCTACGAGACCGTGCACGGGGCTCACCCGGGCGCGGCGGGTACGCTCCGCGTTCGCTTCACCATCGGGGCCGACGGACACGTGACCGCGACCGCGGCCGACGTCGATGAGCCGGGCATTCCCGCGCTCACGACCTGCGTGCTCGACGCGGTACGCAGCTGGGTGTTTCCGGTGCCGCCGAGCGGCGCCGCTGCCGAGGTCACTTACCCCTTCGTGTTCACGACGAGCTGAGATCGACGACGCCCTTGGCCGCGAGGGCCTCGATCTCGGCATCGCCGAGCCCGAGCTCGGCCAGGACCTGTGCGCCGTGCTGGCCGACGCGCGGAGGTGCGTGGCGATAGCTCGGAGGCGTCGCCGACGCGTGAATGGGATTGCCGATGAGGTGGACCTCGCCGCTCGCGAGCGTCGCGTCGGCCATTCTGATCTCCATGCCGCGCGCCTGCGTGTGCGGATCGGCGAAGACCTGATCGACGGTGCGAACGGGCGAGCAGGGGACGCCCGCCGGACCGAGGAGCGCCAGCCACTCGCTCGTCGTTCGCGTCGCGAGGAGGCGGCCGACCCACTCGTCGCATTCGGCGCGATGACGCACGCGCGCATCGTTGGTCGCGAAGCGGGCGTCCGTCGCGAGCGCGGGCTCTGCCGCCAGCTCGGCCAGCTTTCCGAACTGGAGGTCGTTGCCGACCGCGAGCACGACGTGACCATCGCGCGTGGCGAACACGCGATAGGGAACGATGGTCGCGTGGGCGTTGCCGCGCCGCTGCGGTCGCTCGCGGGTGACGAACCAGCTGGTTCCTTCGTTGGCGAGCCAGGCAACCTGCGTGTCGTAGAGCGCGATGTCGAGGTGTTGCCCGACGCCCGTTCGATCGCGATGGCGGATCGCAGCGAGGATCGCCGTGGCCGCGTACATGCCGCACATGAGGTCCGCGATCCCGACGCCGACCTTCACCGGCTCGCGATCGGGCTCGCCCGTCAGGCTCATGATCCCGCCGAGCGCCTGCGCGACGAAGTCGTACCCCGCCTCGTGCGATCGCGGGCCCGTCTGACCGAAGCCGGTGATCGAGCAGTAGACGAGGCGCGGGCACTCGCTCTTCAGCCCGTCGTAGTCGAGCCCACGTCGCGCGAGGTCACCGACCTTGTAGTTCTCGACGAGCACGTCGCACTCGCGGGCCATGCGGCGCACGAGCGCGGCGCCTTCGTCGTGCGCGAGGTCGATCGCGATCGATCGCTTGTTGCGATTCGCCGAGAGGAAGTACGTGCTCGGGCCGTCCGTGCCGTCGGCGCGCGTCGCGTAGGGCGGTCCCCAGCTGCGCGTGTCGTCTCCACGTCCTGGGCGCTCGACCTTGATGACGTCGGCGCCGAGATCGCCGAGCAGCTGCGTCGCGCTCGGGCCCGCGAGGATGCGCGAGAGATCGAGGACGCGGAGACCGTCGAGAGGGCCAGGCACCGGGGACCAATCTACGCCCTCTTCGAGGACGCAGTCCTGCCTTCGATTCGATCGAGCGCCCACGCCGCCGCATCGCGCACGACTCCACTCTCGTGGGCGCTCGCCGCGGCGCGGAGCACGGGCAAGTGTCGGCGGTCGCCACGATTGCCGATCACGATGGCGGCGTTGCGCGCGAGGCCGACGCGTCCCGGGCGCTGCAGCGGTGAAGCGAGCGTGAAGGCCGCGTGCTCCTCGGTCGTCATCGCCAGCACCGCCGCGGCATCGACGCCGGCGAGGCGCGGATCGGGCGCGAAGGGCGTCGTCGTCGATGCGTTCGGCGGCTGCGTGCGGTTGAAGGGGCACACGTCCTGACAGAGATCGCAGCCGAAGAAGCGGTCGCCCATCGGCTCGCGCAGATCGAGATCGATGGCGCCGTCGTGCTCGATGGTCAGGTACGAGATGCAGCGACGCGCATCGAGCTCGCGCGAGGCGACGAACGCGCGCGTAGGGCACGCGTCGAGACACGCGCGGCAGTCGCCGCAGCGCTCGCGGATCGGCTCGCTGGGCGGCAGCTCTGCGGCCGTCACCAGCGTGGAGAGCAGCACGTGCGAGCCGAGCCCGGGCACGATGAGGCAGCAGTTCTTGCCGATGAACCCGACGCCTGATCGCTCGGCCCAGGCGCGCTCGAGCACGGGCATCGAGTCCACCGAGTGCCGCGTCGAGAACCCGTGCGTGCGGAGGATCGACGCCAGCTTCTTGAGCCGCTTGCCGAGCACGTTGTGGTAGTCGCGCCCGCGCGCGTAGCGAGCGATCACGCCAGGCGCCGGGCCGACGTCGCCCTCGTCGCGCGCGAACGGCGTGGCGAGCACGACGATGGTGCGCGCGCTGCGGAGCATCTTCTCGTGGCGCGGATCGATGCGCACGTCGGCCGTGTCGGCGAGCCAGGCCATCGAGCCGTGGCGGCCCGCGGCGAGGAACGCGCGCAGGTGATCGGCTTCGACGCCGAGAGGCTGAGCGCGCGCGAAGCCGATGCGCGCGAAGCCGAGCTCGCGGGAGCGGACGGTGAGATCGGTTGCGAGGTCGGTCATGGGGGAGAGCGAGAGCGAGAGCGAGAGCGAGA
>JAYVCF010000356.1:0-3540 GCA_043750095.1 Deltaproteobacteria bacterium | reverse complement strand
CTCTCGCTCTCGCTCTCGCTCTCGCTCTCGCTCTCGCTCTCGCTCTCGCTCTCGCTCTCCTCAGAGCTTCTTACGCGTCAGCGGAATGTGCGGCGTCATGTACTCGTCGCGCACGGGATCGAGCTCCTCGAGGTCCAGCTCGTCGGTCTCGGTCACCGAGGGCGGCGGCGGCGGACGCGACGTCGGGCGCCTGCCCGCTCCGAAGAGCGCATCGGCGATCGCGTCGCGATCCGGCTTCGCGTCGGGACGAATGCGCGCGCGGGCCTCCGCGACCGCGCGGCCGAGCACGCCGGTGCTGGTGCGGATGCCCTCGTCGAGCAGCACGTCTTCGAGGCGCTCGTACATCTCGTCGGCGCTCGCGATGCGATCCTCTGGCAGGCGTGCGAGCGCGCTCATCACGATCTCGTGGAGCGAGCCCGGGAGGTCGCCTCGATGCTTGCCGAGGTGCGGGACGTCGCCCTTCTGCACGCGCACGAGCGTCTCGCGATCGTTGACGCCGGCGAACAAGCGCTCGCCGCTGAGCGCCTCCCAGAGCACGACGCCCATCCCATAGAGGTCGCTCTGCGGCGTGGGCTCGAGGCCTTCGAGGATCTCGGGCGCGAGGTAGGCGAGCTTGCCCTTCACCATGCCCGGCTGCGTGAGGCGCGCGCGATCGACGGCGAACGCGAGCCCGAAGTCGGTGAGCTTCGCGACGCCGTTCAAGCCGACGAGGATGTTCTGCGGATCCACGTCGCGGTGGAACACGGGCGCGAGATTGCCGAACGCATCGCAGCGCGTGTGCGCGCTCGAGAGGCCGCGCAGCGCATCGATGACGACCTGCAGAACGATGGACCAGGGCGGGAGCTCGCCGCCTTCGACGTACGCGCGCACGAAGCGAGAGAAGTCGATCCCCTCGACCCACTCCATCACGAGATAGAAGCCGCCCTCGTCGACGCCGAGATCGAACACGCGCGTGACGTTCGGGTGCGTGAGCGTCGCGGCGATCTTCGCCTCCTCGACGAACATGGTGACGAGCGAGGGATCGTCGGCGAGCGAGGGGAGCATTCGCTTGACCGCGACCTCGGTCTCGAACTGCGCCGCGCCGCGGAGCAGGCCCCGCCAGACCGTCGCCATTCCTCCGCGGCCCGCGAGCGAGCGCAGCTCGTATCGGCCAGCGAGGAGGGTTCCGGGTGCGTCCATGTGCTTGTCGTTACGCGCGACGGAGCCGATCGGTGCCCCGTGCGCGAGCGATTCTTCGCCCGGATCGGCCGGCCGGGCAACCGCGTGCAGCCGGAGCAGATCTGCCTACGGCGTGGCCGGGAACACGCAGCCGCTCGCAGGGCAGCCGCTGGGCACGCTGATCTCGGCCGATCCGGCCCATGCCGTGTCCAAGAAGTGCTGGATCTGATCGAACGCGGCGCGTCCCGCGTTGGTGTTGCGCGCGGCGAAGCCGTGGACGTCGTAGATGCCCGTGTCGCCGACTCGGTACTGGGTCATGCCGCTCGCGCCGGTCACGTGATCGGCGTCGGTGAGTCCTTCGATCGCGTGGAGCGGCGCGCCGACCTGCGTCGCGTGGGTCAGGATCGCGACGAACTCGTTGCCCGCGTTCGGTAGCACTTCGTCCCCGATGCTCTCTTGCTCGAGATAGACGTCGTGACGCGCGCGCTCGCCGAAGCTGGCGCCGTCGGCAGGATCGAAGATCGTCTGCGCGATGGCGATCATCGAGACGACGTTCGCAGTGCCGCCGTTGCGACTCCCGATGCCGGACAAGAACGTCTGGAAGATCGCCGACTGGAACACCCAGTGCGACCACGCGGCGCCGGGCACGTTGAGCACCCCGATCTGGATGTCCGGCGAGACCGCGGCGACCACGAGGCCCATCGTGCCGCCGAGCGAGCCACCGACCCAGGTGGGCTGCGACCAGTCGACGTGCCGACCGGCGTTGGGGTTCGGCATCCCGTCGAGCATCGCGGCGGAGAGAGACGCATCGAGGATCGAGTCGAGCGCGTGACCGATCGCGCTCGCGTGCGCGACCGCCTGCATGAGCGGTGCGAACGCGCGATGCGCGCCGTCGAGCATGTTCACGAGGTGCGAGAGCGTCACCACGAGCTCGGTGTCGGTCCATCCGTAGAACTGAACACCGACCTTGGCGACGCCGTGCATCGCGAGCGTGTCGTCGAAGGCGGAGTCGTGGAAGTTGCCGCCCGCGCCATGCCCATAGAGGACCGCGCGGTAGGGGCCCGTGCCGCTGGGGATCACCACGCGCAGCGGCGCGTCGCCCGTCCCTTGCTGCACCGGGACGCCGTTCGCGTCGGTGACGAGGGCGCCGTTCGCGTCGAGCCAGACGGGCAACCCGACGAGGCGGCCCTCGAGGATCGTGGCGATCGGTCCTCCCGGCGTCTGCTGCTGCACCACGTCCCACGCGACCGTGACGGTGCCTGCGTCGACCGCGGCGAGAGCGGCACTCACCATCGCGTCGAGCGGCGCCGTCGCGTTCAGGATCGATCGCGTGGTGAAGTCCCACGCACGCACGACGTGCGTCGGCTCGACGTGCACGTGATCGAGCAGCGCCACGATGGGTGCGTAGTAGCCCGCGAGCCTCGCTTCCTCGGCCGAGGCGGGCGCGACGAGCCCGAGCGCGGCCTGCGTCAGGCGATCGGCGCTGGGCGTCGGGCCGGTCGCGGCGTGCAGGCCATCGGTGACCACGGCCACGTAGTCCGTCTCGGCCTCGAGCACGGCGAGCGGGTCGGCCACGAGCGTGCAGCGCGGCGTCGACACGCGCGGCGGATCGGCATACGTCTCGATGCGCAGCGGTACCTCTTCTCCGTAGTGCGGCGACGTCGGCGACGCGACGAAGAGACGAACCACGCCGCCGCGCGGGCCGCCGAAGCTCGCGGGGTCGAGCGTGCCCTCGAACATCACGGCCAGGCTCGACACGCGCGAGAAGCCGTCGGCCTGCGAGAGGCGCGGAGCACCGACGTCGTGCGCGTTGATGGGCGTGATGTCGACCGAGAGGCGAAGGTGTGTGGCCGTCGCGGGATCGGCGACCGTGAACGTGTTCGAGGGCCAGGGCACCACGCACGCGTCGGCATCGAAGGGCGAGCACACGTAGCTGAGCGGCGTTCGATCTCCCGCCTGGCGCGGCGTGACGGGGAATGTCTCGGCCGCGCACGAAGCGACGAGGGACAGAACGAGCAAGGCGAGGCGCGAAACGGCGAGGCGCATGGTGCGCATCATACGCTGCCAAGCCGGAAGACCGACGCGGTGTCCGACGTACCAAGCGCATGCGACGCCGCCTCCCGATCCGCGTCGAGAGCTCCTGCCAGGAGAGCTGGTCGGCGATGGCACCGAACGCCGAGGGCCGCCGGTGCGAGCGCTGCGCCTCGAGCGTGATCGATCTGAGGCGCGTCACGCGATCGCACGCCGAGAGCATCGTGCGAGCGAGCGGCGGCAAGGTGTGCGGCCGTGTGCGTGTGAACGAGCGGGGCGATGCGGTGTTCGCGGCCGAGCCGTCGCGCGCCGGGCTGATGCCGGTCGCGCTCGCGGGACTGCTCGCGGCGT
>JAYVCF010000355.1:0-21412 GCA_043750095.1 Deltaproteobacteria bacterium | reverse complement strand
CGCCACCGCAAGGGAGACCGAATGCTCTTCGCGCCCTACGTCCCCGGCAAGCTCGGCAAGGAGCTGGCGGAGGGTCGACTCAGCTACATCGACGCCGTCGGCAATTGCCACGTCACGATCGGGCGCGACCGGCAGCTCCTCGCCCATGTCGAGGGACGAAAGCCCGAGCGTGCGTCTGGCGCGCGATCGGCCGGGCGCGCACCGAGCCACCAGGTCGCGTTTGCTTTGCTCGCCCGTCCCGCGCTCGTCGACGCGACCATCCGCGAGATCGCTCTCGCGGCCGGTGTCGGCAGGACAGCCGTAGCCGACAACCTGAAGCGTCTCGAGGAGCAGGGCTTCATCGCGCGTTCGCGCTCTGGCGCCGCGCTCGTGCGGAGGGGCGAGCTGCTCGATCGATGGCTCGCCGCCTACGCCGATGTGCTCCGTCCCCGCGCGATCATCGGTACGTACCGCACGCAGGTCACGGAGCCGGAGGCCCTCGAGGCGCACATCGAGAAAGTCTGCGCCGACCGCGTGTGGGCGTTCGGCGGCGGTGCTGCGGCATGGCGCATGACCCATCACTATCGTGGGCTAGCGACCGTGCTCCACGTCGACACCGCACCTCCCGAGCTGCTTCGCAACCTTCGCGCGATTCCTGCGCGAGACGGCGCGCTGACGCTGTTGCGCGGCGCCGGAACCATCGCGTACGACGGCATCGCGCCTCACCTCGCTCATCCGCTGCTCGTCTACGCCGAGATGGCGATCTCCTCCGATCCTCGCATGCGCGAGGCCGCTCACGAGCTGCGCGAGAAGTTCATCCCGGGTGACGAGTGATGACGCCGCGGCCCGGTCATCTCGAGCAGCCTGTGCTCGACACGCTCCGCGCTCTCCGCGTCGCGTATCCGAACGCCCGAATCTCGATGATCGGAGCGAGAGCGCTCGCGTTTCATCTTTCGATGACGTGGAGGCACACCTCCGACATCGACGTCGTTCTGACCATCGCGCTCGACGAACTCGCCGACGCGGAGAAGAAGCTCGTTGGATGGCGTCGCCTGGACACACCGAAGTGGATCGCGGCGAACGGGGTGAAGGTCGACATGATTCCGGCCCCGGCTGACGCGCTCGCGAAGCGCGAGCTCATCTGGAGCGATGGTGCTCGGATGAACCTCGCCGGAGTCGCCGTCGCGCTCGCCAACCGCTCGCACATGCTGTCCGACGAGCTGGACATCAGCGTTGCGCCAGTGGCCGTCATCGCGCTGTTGAAGATGACGGCCTACCTGGACCGGCCCTTCGAGCGCGAGAAGGACCTCCGCGATCTCGCCAACATCCTCAACGACTATCCCTCGAACGACGACGACAGGCTCTTCGAGGACGAGTTCTACGATGCGGGGCTCACGGAAGAGCAACGCCGCGGGGCGATTCTTGCCCGGGAGATCGCGCAGCTGATCGATGACGACGATCGCGCGGTCGTGAACGCGTTCATCGCGAAGATGCACCGCGACAGCCAGTACTGGAGTCGGTTCGTCTCGGCGAGCCCGTGGCGAAACGACGAGGACCGGCTCGCGCTCCACTTCGACGCGTTCTGCAAGCGCTTCACGGCCGTCCCATGACCAACGCGAGACCGGTAGCGTGGAGCACGACCTCGTGACCACGGTCCGCGACGTCGCCGGCTGAGCGGTCCTACTCGGGCTTGCGCGCGACCGCCCGCGCTAGTGCGGCATCGCGAAGCGCACGCATCGGATCGAGACGGTCCGCGTAGCTCTCCGCCCATGCGAGCGTGGCCGTCAGGTTCGGGCTCGTCGTGCCGTCGAGCCCTGCAGCTTGCGCCAGCGCTCGTGCCTCTGCGACGTAGTCTCGAATGTCGCGCGTCATGCGCCAGGCGTTGACGGACTCGGTCACGACGCCTTCGCGACGCTTCTCTTCGTTGGCGATGGACTCTTCCCGCTCGCGCGTTCGCGCGTCCTCTTGCGCCAGCCGCGCAGCGGCCGCGCGTTCGGCTCGCCGCGTCCGCACATCCGCCGCGATGCGATAGATCGCGACGAAGACCTCGTTGAGCTGGCGCTCGAGCGGCTGGTTCTTGCGATCGACGAAGGTGGCGGCCCCCGTAACGGGCGACTCGAGGCGGAGCTCGAACGTGCCGTTCGGCGTCCGTATCGTGCGAGTGCGACGGAGCTCCCAAAGGTGCCGACCCGCCACGTCGAGCTCGCGCGGCGGTCGCTCGGTCGAGCGCGTGACGGAGTACTTCTCGCGCAACGAGATCTGAACCCACTCACCGTCGACGCGGATCCGCGTGACGTTGGACGGCGTCACTTCGGAGTTGCTCCCGTAGCGCCGCGCCCTGGTGACCGGCGTCTGCTCCACGGGCATACCGCGCGCTGTGCACGCCTCGATCACCGCTTGGAGGATGCGCAGCGCACGGTCGAGTGCTGCGGCGGATACGTGGAGGTCGAGGCAAGCCGTGACCCCGACCCGCAGGAGACCGTCGCGGTCCGGCATCGCGCTCCGAAACAGGCGCCTCGCGTCGCGCACCAGCAGATGTGGGCGTTCGAGTGTCTCGGGAACGACGATCGCGGCGCTCGCGGATCGCTCCTGCGTGATCCGCTCGTCGGGCTCGCGGGGCGTCGGTTGTCGTGGCCGCGCGAGTGCCACGCGGCGCACGGGCAGTTGGTTCGGAACGCCGGGCGGCGCGGCGAGCAGTGGCGGCCGCGCCACGTTCTGGCCCGCCTTGCGGCGCGCCCAGTACCCACGCCCCGGGACGGGTACCGCGAGCCGGCCGCAGGTCTTCGCCAAGGCGACGCTCGACACGCCGTACTTCGCTGCGACCTTCACCATGGGCTCGGACCAGACGGACTCGTAGAGTTCATCGCGCCGATAGACCGTTCGTTTGGCGGGCATGGATGCTGACGTTGTCATCAACGGCTCGGCTCGTCCTCCGAGTCACCGAGGGCTCGGCAGCGTCTACGGCGACCCTCTGTCCATTAGTAACGGACAGCGCCGCCAGGCGGACAGGGCCCATGCTTGCGTGCGCAACGAGCGTTGCCAGGCCGTTGCCTTCCCGTTGCCATGAGGCGGCAGCGGTTCAGAAGCGCTTCCCAACCGCTGCCACACGGTCCGTCGCGTCAGCGGTTCACGTAACCGCTGACGTCACGACCGAACTCGCCGGATCCGACGCGAGGCAGCGGTTATTCGGTCTGCTGCCGCGTTCGCAGACATTCATTGCATCAGCAACGAGCGTTGCCCAAACAGGGGTGTTCAGTGGTATCGAGGAGTGGCGAGCAGTCACTGGCGTCGATTCGAAACCATCCGATCCCATTGCGGAAACGGCCGACATGACTGGCTATTACGGGACCGTGGTTTAGCGATTTCAAAACCGCTGCCTTAGACCACTCGGCCACTCCTCCCGGAGAACGGATCGCTGTTTAGCAGAGGGGCGCGAGCGCTGTCAGCCGTGCGACGGCGCTATCTTCGAGCCCGAGCCGAGGGCAGAGGGAGGGCAACGCAGCGGCGGGGCACCGATCCTCGCTCCGCATCAACGTGTCGTATCCGAACGCCTCCCAACGTGAACCGTCCGTCGAACTCTTGAACCCCACGCGCTCTTGAAGCGTCGTGGCTCGCGGTGAGGATACGCCTCCGCGACGCGGCGTATTCTCCGCGCGGTCATGGTCGAGGTTCTGACGAGGTTCTGTCCCACGTGCGCCGCGCGCTACGAGGCGAGCGCGTCGTATTGCCGGAAGGACGGGACGAACCTGCGTCCGATCGAGGTGGGCCGTGACCCCCTGCTCGGTCAGACGCTCCTCGGACAGTTTCGGATCGAAGAGAAGATCGGCCTGGGCGGGATGGGCGTCGTCTATCGCGCGCACCAGACGACGATGGCGCGCGACGTGGCCATCAAGATCCTGCATCCCGATCTGGTGCGCGATCCGGATGCGCTCCGCCGCTTCAAGCGCGAAGGGCGCATCTCGCTCGCGCTCGACCACCCGAACGTGGTGCGCGTGTTCCTGTTCGGTCAGCTGCCCGACGGGAACCTCTATCTCGTCATGGAGCTGCTGCGGGGTCGACTCCTCTCGGACCTGCTGCGGGCCGAGCCGCACCTCTCTCTCCGACGGGCACTGACCATCCTCACGCAGGTGGCGGACGGGATGGGCGAGGCGCACCAGCAGGGAATCGTCCATCGCGACGTGAAGCCCGAGAACGTGTTTCTCGCCGCGTTGGGTCGCGATCCCGAGCTCGCGAAGCTGATCGACTTCGGAATCGCGCGGATGCTGCGTCCCGAGGACCACACGACGCAGACGCCGGCGGGCCTCATCTTCGGCACCGCGAAATACATCTCCCCGGAAGGCGCGGCAGGCGAACCGACCGATGCGAGGAGCGATGTGTATTCACTCGGTGTGCTCGGCTACCAGCTGCTCTCTGGCGTGGCGCCGTTCGACGCAGCGCGGCCCGTCCCGCTCTTGATGATGCATTTGCACGAGCCGGCGCCGCCGCTCCGATCGCGCTCAGGAGGTGCGCACGTTCCTCCCGAGATCGCCGATGTCGTGATGCGCGCGCTCTCGAAGGAACGCGAGGAGCGCTACGAGGATGCGGACGCGCTCGCCGAGGCTCTTCGCGAAGCAGCGCACCGAGCGGGTGTCCACTCCGACAGACCACGAACGGGATCGTCGCGTGTCGCCTCCGCCACGGAGCAACGAGTCGAGGCGCCAGAGAACACGGCGCGTGCGCCCGCTCGGTTTCCGAGTGCGTCCTGGCTCGAGCGCATCCCCCTCTTGATGACTCTGCTCGCCTCCTTCGTGCTCGGCGCGCTCGGCGTCCTCGCCGTGGCCGTGGCGCTTCACACGCTGCGCGCTCCGACGGTGGCCGAGCGTCACGCGGAGTCGGTACGCCGTGCCGAGGCCGCGCTCACGGCGCATCACTGGGACGGCCCCGATGGTGTCCATGCCGCAATCGACGTCTTGCGTGTGGGCGATCCCAACGATGCCGACGCAGCCCGCATCGAGCACGCCGCCGCGCAGGAGCTCGTGGTCGAGGGAAACTTCGAGCGCCAGCGAGGCCAACGCCATGCGGCGCGCTCGCGATACGAAGCGGCGCTCGGGTTCGTCGCCGACGAGCCCGACGCGTTGGCCGGCATCGAGGCGCTCGAGGCCAGCGCGGCGGCCCGACTCCGCTGAGTGCGCCTGATGGAACGGCTCGCGCACGCCGTGCGCGCGTGCACGCAGAATCCGCGCGAGGGACTCATCTCACGTCCGGCCAGGGCGCATTCGCGCTGGCACGGGCGTCGCAGTCGAAGGCGCGGAGCCACGCCGATGACGACAACCGTTCCTTCCCTTGGTTCACTCCAACGCTCCGCACGCGAGGGCACAGCGCTCGAGGCGCATCGGGAAACCGCTCTGCTCCAGGCTGCGCAGGCGGGCGACCGAAACGCCACAGGCGAGCTCGTCACAGCGCACATGCGCCTCGTCTACGGCATCGCGCGCCGCATCACGTCCACGCCGACGGAGGACACGATCGCGGAAGGCGTCGTCGGCCTCTTGGAAGCGATCGCGCGCTTCGACCCCACGCGCGGTGCACGGCTCGCGACGTACGCAGCCCACTGGATTCGCGCTCGCGTTCAGGGCTTCGTGCTCTCGAACCGAGGGATCGTGGGATCGCCCGACACACGCGCTGCCCGACGCGTGTTCGCGCGCATCGGTCGCACGCGGCGCGCGCTCGCCGTCCACAGCAGTGAGCCGCGCGTCGACGAGCTCGCCGATGCGATGGGCGTCACGCGCGCCGACGTCGAGGGAGTCCTCCTCGCGCTCAGGCCGCGCGAACTTCCGGTCGGTGACGGCCAGGAGCTCGGCTACTTCGAGCCGTCCAGCGTCGACGACTCACCGGAAGATCACGCCGCGGAGCGCGAGATGACACGAGCCCGGCGTTGCGCGATCGCCGAGGTGCTCGCGAGCCTGCCTGCGCGCGAGCGCCGCGTGATGGAGGAGCGTGCGCTCGCCGAAGATGCTCGCACGCTCGATGACCTCGCGACCGAGCTCCGGCTCTCGCGCGAGCGCGTGCGACAACTCGAGGCCCGCGCGCTTCGTCGGATGGGCGAGACGTTCGTCGAGCGAGGCCTCGCGGCGTGAGCACGGCCGTCGCGCGACCGAGAACGCTCATCGTCGGAACGGATTTCTCGGCGCGGGACCAGCACGTCGCGGACGTGGCGTGCGAGCTCGCTTGCGTGTTCGATGCGTCCATCCTGCTCGTGCACGCGCTCGATACGGCGCGCGACGACGAGCCCGTGTCCTCGGGCCCGACTGGGCGAATGCACGCCGTCCTGGCCGCTCGTGTCGCGGAGCGCACTGCGGCCGCCCGGAGCGCACTCGATGCAGAATGTGCTCGGCTCTCGAGCGCGCGGAACGGCCAGCACCTCCTCGTGAGCGGCGTCCTGGCCGAGGGGCATCCGTGGGAAGCGATCGTCCACCGCGCCGCGGAGACCGCGGACAACTGGGTGGTGACCGGTGGGCGCAGCGCACGTGCCCTCTTCGGCCGCACTTCCGATCATGTCCTGCGACACGCCACGACCCCAGTGCTCGTGGTGTCCGATGCGGCTTTCCATCCGGGTAACGTGCTCGTCGCTACCGACGCGAGCGAGCTGAGTGGCCGGGCGATCCACAGCGCCGACGTGGTCGCGCGCGCGATGCATGCCCGTGTGGGCGTGCTGCACGTGCGCTCGAGCGCCGACGTTCACGCCGCGACGCAGATCGCCGCGCACGTTCGCGAGGTCGCACCGCACATCGCGGCCAGCTCCACGCTCGGCGTCGTCGTGGTCCGCACGTCCATCGCCGACGCCATCGCCGAGCACGCCGCGCGGGTCCACGCGAGCCTCGTGGTGGTCGGATCCCATGGGCGGCGCGGCCTCGCTCGGTTGCTGCTCGGCAGTACCGCCGAAGCGCTGGCGCACGTCTCGCCGATCCCCGTGCTGGTGGTGCGCTGAGGTGCGACACCTCGCACCGCGTGGGCTGCTCGTCTAGAGTCGCGTCGCGATGCCGCGCGTCGAGACGATCTTCGAAGAGATGAAGCGCTACGTTCGGTGGAGCGACGCCGACGTGCACGCGCTCGCCGCCCTCGGCGCCGTCGGGCAGCCTCGATTCCGATCGATCACCGAAGACTTCTACGAGCGCGTCCGTGAGCACGAGGACGCGCACGCCGTCTTCAAGGACGAGGCGCAGATCGAGCGCTTGAAGGTCACCCTCGTGCGCTGGATGGAGCGCCTCTGCTCGGGCCCACACGACGAGTCGTACTTCGAGGAGCGCGCGAAGATCGGGCGGATGCACGTGAAGATCGGGCTCCCGCAGCGCTACATGTTCACGGCGCTCGCGTTGATCCGCGTGGCACTCGAGCGGATCGCCGACGAGCTGCCGGGCGCCGCCGCGACGCGCACCGCGCTCGGCAGGATCCTCGACCTCGAGCTCGCGATCATGCTCGAGACGTACCGCGACGACTACATCGGGCGTCTCCAGCGTGTCGAGCGCGGCGAGAAGTTCGAGCTCGAGCGAGCGCTGGCGCGCAGCGAGCACCGGTACGTGAACGCCGTCGAGCTCGCGGGCGTGCTGGTCATCGGCCTCGACGGCAAGGGACTGATCGCGTTGTTCAATCGCGAGGCCGAGCGTGTGACCGGGCGCGCGCGCGACGAGGTGCTCGGCGCGCCTTTCGTCGATGCTCTCTTGCCCGAAGAGCTGCGCGCCGAAGGCCGGGCGAAGATCGAAGCGGCATGCGCTCGCCATGCGCACGACGAGACGTGGGAGGTCGATCTCCTCACGCGCGCGGGTCGTCGCCGCACCGCCGCGCTCGAGATGTCTCACGCCGAGGGCGACGACGTGGTGCTCTTCATCGTCGGACGCGACGTGACCGACGAGCGAGCGATGCAGCTACGCGTGATGCAGAGCGAGAAGCTCGCCGCGGTCGGCACGCTCGCCGCTGGCCTCGCGCACGAGATCCGCAATCCCCTGAACGGTGCATTGCTCCACGTGACGTTCCTGGATCGCGCGCTCGCGAAGCAAGGCGCGAGCGCCGACGCGCTCGACGCGGTGAAGCTGGTGGGCGACGAGATTCGTCGGCTCTCGGCGCTGGTGAAGGACTTCCTCGTGTTCGCGCGGCCCGCGACGCCGTCGCTCGCACCGGTCTTGCTCCGGACCATCGTCGAGCGCGTCGTGGGGATCGCCGCGGCCGACGCCGCCAACGCGAAGGCCACGCTGACGAGCGATCTCGGTGGCTCCGATCCGACCGTCGACGTCGACGCTGCGAAGATCGAGCAGGCGCTCATGAACCTCGTGCGCAACGCCATCGACGCCGTGGCTCCGAAGGAGGGCGGTCGCGTCATCGTCCGCGTTCGCCGCAAGCCGCGACATGCCGTCCTCGAGGTCGAGGACGACGGCGCCGGCCTGCCGAGCCCCGACGCGCCGATCTTCGACGCGTTCTTCTCGACGAAGGCGCACGGGACGGGGCTCGGCCTCGCCATCGTCCATCGCGTCGTCACGGATCACGGCGGTTCGATCGCTGTCGAGAGCCGTCGCGGTCGTACGGTGTTTCGCATCGAGCTGCCCATCGCCACGACGGAGGTCTCGTGAGTCGAGCGGGCGCGAGGATCTTGGTCGTCGACGACGAGCAGAGCGCACGCTCCGGGCTCGAGAAGCTGCTCTCGCTCGAGGGCTACCGCGTCGATCTCGCCGAAGACGGTGTGCAGGCGCTGGAGCGCGCGGCGGAGTCCGTGCCCGACGTCGTCGTCACGGACCTCAAGATGCCGCGCATGGAGGGGCTCGAGCTGCTCCAGAAATTGCGCGCCCTCCTGCCCGATGTGCCCGTCATCGTCGTGACTGCGTTCGGCGACGTCTCGACGGCCGTCCAGGCGATGCAGAAAGGAGCCGAGCACTACCTCGTCAAGCCGGTCGACTTCGACGAGCTCGAGGTTGCGATCGCGCGGGCCATCGATCGACGCGACCTGAAGATCGAAGCCGATCACATGCGGCGTCAGCTCCGCGAGCGCGATCACGCGGGGCTCGGAGGGATGATCGGCACCTCCCCTGCGATGCAAGAGGTCTACAAGATCGTCGCGCAGGTCGCGCCGGCACGCGCGACGGTGCTCATCACGGGCGAGAGCGGCACGGGCAAAGGAGAGCTCGCCAAGGCGATCCACGAGAAGAGCCCACGCGCAGGCAAGCCCTTCGTGACGCTGCATTGCGCCGCGCTCGCGGAGAGTCTTCTCGAGAGCGAGCTCTTCGGGCACGAGCGCGGCTCGTTCACGGGCGCGGACAAGCGGCGCATCGGCCGCTTCGAACAAGCCGACGGCGGGACGCTCTTCCTCGACGAGATCGGCGAGATCCCACCGAGCGTCCAGGTGAAGCTGCTCCGCGTGCTCCAAGAGCGCACGTTCGAGCGTGTCGGTGGCAACGAGTCGATCAAGGTCGACGTGCGCCTCGCTGCGGCGACGAACCGCGATCTCGCAGCCGCCGTGGCCGAGGGGCGCTTCCGCGAGGATCTGTTCTATCGGCTCAACGTCGTCCACATCGGCATGCCGCCCTTGCGGGCGCGCGGAAACGACCTGCTCGCGCTCGCGGGCCACTTCCTCCGGAGGTTCGCCGACGAGAACGCGAAGAACATCACCGCGTTCACCGACCGAGCCCTCGCCAAGCTCGCGGCGCATCGATGGCCCGGCAACGTGCGTGAGCTCGAGAACGCCATCGAGCGCGCCGTGGTCCTCGCCGAGGGCACGACGATCGACGAGGCGCTGCTGCCCATCGAGCTCACGGGTCCGAAGGGCGACGTCCGCGTTCCGGGCGCGACGATGGCCGAGATTGAGAAGCACGCGATCCTCGCGACGCTCGATGCGGTCGAGGGGTCGACCACGCGTGCGGCGGAGATGCTCGACATCAGCGTGCGCACCATCCAGTACCGAATGCACGAGTATGGCGTCACGACGAAGAAGCCCCGGTAGGTGGCACGTCGCTTGAGTGTGGAGCGGCGTGCCCCAACTCGAACGCCGACGTTTCGTGCTGATCGTCGAGGACGACGCAGTCTCTGCGCACCGACTGGCGCAACTTCTGCGCGAGGACGGCTACGCGACCGAGGTCGTCTGCGATGGCCAGCTCGCGAACGAGCGCCTGACGCGGGCGCCGACACCCGACGTCCTGATCATCGACTACCGCCTCCCGCGCGTCGATGGCCTCGCGGTGGTGCGCTTTGCTCGCTCGCACGTGCCGAGCGCGCGCGTGCTGATGGTGACGAGCTATCCCGAGGTGGTGGCTGCGCGGCTCCATGCGGAGAACGCGGACGCGGTTCTCGTGCCCAAGCCCGTGGGATACGAGGATCTCATCAAGCACGTCGCCGGGACGGGCTGACGTCGGTCGCGATCAATCGGCTTGGTGCGAGCCGCAGGCCGGCGTCGTGTCCCGCGAGAGCGAGCGGACGAGCGGACGAGCCACGACGAACACGGCTCCGAGGACGAGCACGACGCCGAGCGCACGCCGCGCGCTGACGGATCGCATCGAGCGTGCGACGAGGCCCGCGCCGACGAGGCCGATGCCACTGACCAGCGCGAACACCGCCATCGAGAGGGCTCCGACCCACGCCGAGCCCGCGCTCGATGCGACCAGCAGCGCCGCATAGAGCGCACCGCAGGGGAGGAGCGCCGAGATGGCGCCGACCAGCATCGGCTCGCGCGGCAGGCGGCCCAGTACCCGAACGACGAGCGGGGTGCGGGGCGCGGTTCCGAGCCGGACCGCCTTCGCCAGAGGCCTGCCACGTGGAAGCGTGAGCTCGACCGCCATCGCGATCATGCCCGCCGCGAGACCGAAGCCGAGCACGAGCGCAACCCAGTCTGGAGCCAGCGCGCGCGCGATCCACGCGCCGCTTCCTGCGGCGATCGCGCCGAGGAGCGCGTACGCGACCAAGCGACCGAGCTGGTGCCGAAGGAAGCGCGCCCGCTCGAACCCATGCTCGGTGCGCGAGGCGAACGCGGCGAGCGGCCCGCACATCGCGAAGCAATGCGGCGCGCTCGCGGCTCCCACGAGCAGCGACGACACGAGGGGCAGCCACGGGTGCATCGCGCGTTCATCAGCAACGCCGGTGCCGCGCATCGCACGAGGTTTCGCGCATCGTTCGCGCAGGTCGTGCGCGGGTCGGCGCAGAATGTGCGGCCCGGCGCGGAACGGAGACCATTCTCGGTCGCTCGCTGGTGGCGCGCGCCGTGCAACGCGCCGCTCGCGATGGAAGCGACCTGGCCCAGCGTGATCGACGCCTCGGCGACTCGATGCGCGCACTGTGCGAGCGCGCTCCCGTCGGGTGCGGACGACGCGTATTGCTGCGAAGGGTGTCGCGCCGTCGCGGCGCTCGTTCGGAGCGGCGGGCTCGATCGCTTCTACGAGCTCGGCGGCGGCGAGGGCGCTCCAGTCTCGGTTCGCGGGACCAGCGGCGATCGCGCATGGCTCGAGCCGCTCGCCGCCGCGATCGCGTCCGCGGACGGGGCGACACGCGTCGAGCTCGACGTGCAGGGGATGCACTGTGCAGGCTGCGTCTGGCTCTTCGGTGCGCTCCTCGCGCGCGCGCCCGGAGGGCTCGACGTGGTCGCGAACTCGGCGCTCGGCCGCTTGGTCCTCCACGTGGAAGCGCCCTTCGATCTCGCGCGCTTCGTCGACGACGTCGAGCGCTTCGGGTACCGCATCGGGCCGGCGCTGAAAGAGTCTGCGCGCGCTCGCGATGCGCTGCTGACGCGCACCGGCGTCGCCATGGGTCTCGCGGCCAACGCGATGATGTTCGCGCTGGCGATCTATCTCGGCCTCCGCGAGGGCGCGCTCTACCAGCTGATGCGCTCGCTCGAGCTCGTCCTCGCCATCGCGGTCGTCGCGGTCGGCGCGCCCGTCTTCGTCCGAGGCGCCCTCGAAGGACTTCGTCGAGGAGTTCTGCACCTCGATCTCCCGATCGCCATCGGCATGTTCCTCGCGCTCGCCGGGTCGATCGTCGCCTTCGCTCGCGGGGCCGACGCCGGATACGCCGACACCGTCGCCGTGTTCGTGGCGCTCATGTTGCTCGGCCGCTGGTTGCAGTCGCGCGCCATCGCTCGCAATCGCGATCGGCTCCTCCGGAGCGAGGGCGCGGGCGGCCTCACCGCGCGACGCATCGCCCTCGGCTCGCTGAGCTCGGTTCGCGCCGCCGACGTTCGCACGGGCGACACGCTGCTGATCGCTCCGGGCGAGATCGCCGTCGTCGACGGAACGAGCGCGAGCGCGGGCGCGATCTCGCTCGATTGGATCTCGGGCGAGAGTGATCCGCGCGCGATCGAGGTGAGCGACATCGTCCCGGCAGGCGCCATCAATCGCGGGCGGAGCGCGATCACCCTCGTCGCGTCGATGGACTTCGATCGCTCGCCGCTCGAGTCGCTCCTCGGCCGTGCGGAGACGCGGCAGGATCCGCGCGGATCGAGCGCGTTCTGGGATCGTGTCGTTCGATTCTACGTGGGCGCCGTACTGGTGATCGCCGCAGCGTCGTTCGCGGCGTGGTGGCTGACGACGCACGACCTGATCCGCGCGCTCGAGGTCGCGACCGCAGTGCTCGTCGTGACGTGTCCGTGCGGCATCGGGATCGCCACGCCTCTCGCCTACGAGCTCGTGGCGAGCTCGCTCCGGCGTCGCGGCCTCTTCGTCCGACGCGAGGGAGCGCTCGATCGCGCCGCCGACATCACACAGGTCGCGTTCGACAAGACCGGAACGCTCACGAGCGGTCGACTCGAGCTCATCGACGCCGACGCGCTCGGCACGCTGTCTGCGGCCGATCGCGCGGCCCTCTCGAACCTCGTCGCGCGAACCGCGCATCCCAAGAGCGAGGCCGTGCGTCGCGCGCTCGGCGACACCCTCGCCATCGACGAACACGCGCGCGTGAGCGAGGAGCCCGGGCTCGGCGTGCAGGCGAGGCTCGCAGGCGCCGACTATCGGCTCGGCTCGGCGAGCTTCGCGTGTCCAGACGCGCCCTCGGCCACGCAGGGCGATCTCGTCTTCTCACGCGACGGGGAGGCGGTGCTCGACCTCGTCACGCGCGAGGCGCTTCGAACCGACGCGACCCGCGAGCTCCGGGCACTCGAGGCCGAGGGCTATTCACTGGTGGTCCTCAGCGGTGACGCGCTCGAGCGCGTTCGTGCGGTCGCGGTGCGACTCGGCGTGGGCGGCATTCCCTCCGTCGCGGCCTGCACGCCCGACGACAAGGCGCGCTGGATCGACGCGCATGGAGAGCGCCCCACCCTCTTCGTCGGCGACGGAATCAACGACGGCCCCGCTGCCGATCGCGCGCTCCTCTCCGGCACGCCTGCGATCGATCGACCGTTTCTCCCGGCGCGAACCGACTTCTTCTTCGTCACGCCGGGGCTCGCCCCGATTCGGGCGCTCCTCCTGGGCGGGCGCGCGCTGCGTCGTGTGGCGCGTCGGAACCTCGCGTTCGCCGTCGTCTACAACGCCTTCGCGATCTCCTTGGCCCTCGCCGGTCTGATGCGGCCCTGGCTCGCCGCGATCCTCATGCCGCTGAGCTCGCTCGTCGTGATCGGTGCCACGGCCTGGTCCCTGCACGAGTCGCGATGGACCCCCGTCGGAGGCGGCGCCGCATGGAAGTCCTGATCTTGCTGGTGTTCGTGAGTCTGGTGCTCGCGGGCTCGGCCATCGGCCTGTTCACGTGGCTGGTTCGCAAACGGACCTTCGAGCACGTCGAGCGACTCGAGCTGATGCCCATCGACGATCGGCGCGAACGAACGAGTACGCGCGAGGAGACATGAGCGTGGAGAACGTAGAAGCCGTGGAGAAGAAGAAGATCGAGTACGACGACTCCGTCGTTCGCGCCTTCGTCATCGCATCGATCGGCTGGGGCTTGGTCGGCATGCTGGTCGGCGCAGTGATCGCGCTTCAACTCGCGTGGTGGCCCGCCAACATCGGGCCCTACCTGAGCTTCAGCCGCCTGCGTCCGCTGCACACGAACGCCGTCATCTTCGCGTTCGTCGGCAACATGATCTTCGCGGGCGTCTATCACTCCACGCAGCGCCTCACCAAGGCGCGCCTCGCCTCGCACGCGCTCTCGTGGTTTCACTTCTGGGGCTGGCAGCTCATCATCGTCGCAGCCGCGATCACGCTCCCGCTCGGGCTCACCCAGGGCAAGGAGTACGCGGAGCTCATCTGGCCCATCGACCTCGCCGTCGTCGTCGTGTGGGTCGCGTTCGCGGTCAACTTCTTCTGGACGCTCGCGAACCGCAACGAGAAGCAACTCTACGTCTCGCTCTGGTTCTACATCGCGACCATCGTGACGATCGCCGTCCTCTACATCGTCAACAGCCTCGCGATCCCCACGAGCCTGACGCACAGCTATCCCGTGTTCGGAGGCGTGCAGGATGCGCTCGTCCAGTGGTGGTACGGCCACAACGCCGTCGCCTTCTTCCTGACCACTCCGATCCTCGGGATCATGTACTACTACGTGCCGAAGGCGGCCGATCGACCGGTCTACTCGTACCGACTCTCGATCATCCACTTCTGGTCGCTCGTCTTCATCTACATCTGGGCCGGCCCCCACCATCTCCTGAACACGTCGCTCCCCGACTGGGCGCAGACGATCGGAATGGTCTTCTCACTCATGCTCTGGGCGCCGAGCTGGGGCGGGATGATCAACGGCCTGCTCACGCTGCGCGGTGCGTGGGACAAGGTGCGCACCGATCCCGTCCTGAAGTTCTTCGCGGCCGGCGTGACGTTCTACGGAATGGCGACGTTCGAGGGACCCCTGCTCTCGATCCGCAGCGTGTCGTCGCTCGCGCACTACACGGACTGGATCATCGGCCACGTGCACGCGGGCGCGCTGGGCTGGAACGGGTTCATGGCCGCCGGCCTCTTCTATTGGCTGGTGCCCAAGCTCTGGGGTCGCGAGATCCACTCGAAGGCGGCCGCGAACTTCCACTTCTGGATCGGTACGTTCGGAATCCTGCTCTACGTCGCCGCGATGTACGCGTCGGGCATCACGCAGGGCCTCATGTGGCGCGCCGAAGCCCCTGGCGGCGGCCTGCTCTATCCGAGCTTCGTCGAGACCGTGACCGCCGTCGCGCCGATGTACTGGATGCGCCTCGTCGGCGGCTCGCTCTACCTCGTCGGCTTCATCGTGATGACGTGGAACCTCGCGATGACCGCCCGCGGCGCCAAGCCCGTGATCACCTCGATCGAGGTCACCGTCGCACGTCCGGTCGGCAAGGAGACGCCGTGGAAGGACATCGTCTTCTCTCCGCAGCTCGGATGGACCGTGGTGATCGCGCTCGCGTTCGCCGCGCTCGGCTTCGCGACCGAGCTCGCCTCGGGCGTGGTGCTCGTGGTGATCGCGCTCCTCATCATTCTCGCGACGCTGACGCTGCGCCTCGGTCAGAAGGACGACCGCTCGGTCTGGCATGGGATCCTCGAAGGTCGCGCGCTGATCTTCACGGTGCTCACCGTGATCGCAGTCCTCATCGGCGGCATCGCCGAGATTCTTCCCAGCGTCGTCATCGGCGCGAACGATCGCGCGTCCACGCGACAGCATCCGTACACGCCGCTCGAGCTCGAGGGACGCGACGTGTACGTGAGCGAGGGCTGCTACACGTGCCACTCGCAGATGATCCGCCCGTTCACGTGGGAGTCGGCGCGCTACGGCGCGGTCTCCAGCGCGGACGACAGCGTCTGGGATCACCCGTTTCAGTGGGGATCGAAGCGCACGGGCCCGGACCTCGCGCGTGAGGGCGGGCGCTATCCCGACGTCTGGCACGTGCAGCACATGAGCGATCCGCGCGCGACGTCGCCTGGCTCGATCATGCCGCCCTACGCCCACCTCGCCATCACGCACGTCGACTTCACGGCGACGCGAGGAAAGCTCCGCGCGCTTCAGACGCTCGGTGTTCCCTACGACGAGGCCGACGTGGCCCATGCCGAAGAGGACGCACGAGCGGAAGCGCAGCGCATCGCGCACGACCTCGAAGGCGACGCGCACGTCGATCCGGACTCTCAGCTCGTCGCGCTGATCGCGTACCTGCAGCGACTCGGTCGTGAAGAGCCGCGGTATCCGAGCGAGCACGACGAAACACCGCACGGGCTCGAGGTCAGCCGCGCCCCGACCGGAGGTACACGATGAGCCAGATCGCACAGAGCTTCTTCGCGCACAGCCCCGTGATGGCCGCCCCGCTCTTCGCGTTGGCGCTCTTCGTGGTCGTGTTCTCGCTGGTGGTGGCGCGTGCGTTGCGAGCGCGTGCCGACGACATGGATCGATCTGCGCGCGTGGCGCTCGAAGGCGAGAAGACGATCGATGTCCAACACTGAGCTGACCGACGCGATCCAAGGCAAGATCGTCCACGAGTACGACGGCATTCTGGAGGCCGACAACGATCTGCCACGCTGGTGGCTCGGCATCTTCTACGGCGCCGTCGTATTCGCCGTCGCTTACTGGCTCGCGTACGAGACGACCGGCCTCGCCGCTTACCCGGCCGCGGAGTATCGAGACGCGCTCGCCGCAGCGAGTGCGGGCGTCGAGGTGACCGACGAGACGCTGACCGCGCTCGTAGCCGACCGAGACACGGTGGAGCGTGGCCACGAGGTCTTCACGAGGAACTGCGTCGTCTGCCACGGCTCGCGCGCCGAAGGAAACATCGGCCCCAACCTCACCGACGGAGTCTGGCTTCACGGCGGGGCGCCGACGGACATTCACCGCACCATCCGCGAGGGCGTGAGCACGCGCGGCATGCCGACGTGGGGTCCCGTGCTCGGCGAGGCGTCCGTCCAGGCCGCGACCGCCTACGTTCTCTCGGTTCGAGACACCAACGTCTCGGGACGCGCGCCCGAAGGGCAGCTGTGGGTACCTGCGATCGCGCCGACGGAGATCGCTCCGGCAGGCGACACGCACGCAGAACTCTGATGGAGCGCGATGCGGCGAGCCGACCGCGCGTTCATCTGCCGGTGCTCGACCACGCCAGCTCGCTCGGCAGTGACGGCCGACGGGTGCGCGTGGTGCCGGCGGACGTATCGGGGCGGTTCATCCTCGCTCGCCGAATCGGCTTCGTCGCGCTCCTCGCGCTCGGTCTCGCGCTGCCTCTCGTTCGGATCGACGGCCGCCCGGCGTTGTTCTTCGACATCCCCGCGCGCCTCTTCTTCGTGTTCGGGCAGGCCTTCAACGCACAGGACGCCCCGCTCGTGTTCTTCGTGTTGTCGGGTCTCGGATTCGGTCTGCTCGTGCTCACCGCCGTGCTCGGCCGGGTCTGGTGCGGGTGGGCCTGCCCGCAGACCGTGCTGCTCGAAGGGCTCTTTCGTCCCATCGAGCGGCTGATCGAAGGCCCGCGCAACGTGAAGCTGCGCCGCGACGCGGGGCCACGCACGCTCGATCGCGTCGCGCGGACCGTGGGCAAGCACGCGGCCTTCGCGATCGTCGCGCTCGCGCTCGCGAACCTCTTCGTCGCGTACTTCGTCTCGATGCCCTCGCTCGAGACGATGATCGCCGATGGGCCTCTCGCGCATCCCGCTGCGTTCGGCTGGACGGCGTGCATCGGGCTCGCGCTCTATCTGCACGGCGCTTGGTTTCGGGAGCAGCTCTGCCTGATCGTGTGCCCCTATGGACGCCTCCAGTCGGTGCTCACCGACGACGACAGCCTCGTGGTCGGATACGACCTCTCGCGCGGCGAGCCGCGTGGTCGCGGCAAGGATCGCGAGGGCCTCGGCTCGTGCGTCGACTGCAATCGCTGCGTCGTCGTGTGTCCAACGGGCATCGACATCCGACACGGTCTGCAGGTGGACTGCATCGGCTGCACGCAGTGCATCGATGCGTGCGACGAGGTGATGGACAAGCTGCAAAAGCCCCGCGGCCTGATTCGCTACGACTCGCTCCGCGGACTTCGCGGCGAGGCGCGCCGATTCTTCCGGCCGCGCTTGGCCCTGTACGGCGTGCTCGGGATCGTCGGGCTCGTTGTGCTCGGCCTCGCCGTCCGAGGGCATCGCGCGTTCGAGGCGAATATCTTGCGGGTGCCCGGTGCGCCCTTCGTCGTCGACGGCGACGTCGTTCGCAACACGTTCGAGATTCACCTCGTCAACAAGCAGGACCACCCCGTGTCCATGGACGTGACGGTGAGAGACCTTGCCGCGGGGGCAGAAGTGGACGTCGGATCTCACTTCGAGCTCGCTGCGCTCGAGAGCAGGCTGACGATGCTGATCGTTCGCGTTCCACGCGACGGGTTCGTCCCGGGCACGCACGTGGCGGTTCGTGTTTCGTCGGAGGGCAGCGCGATCGATCTGAGCGCACCCGTACTCGGCCCGGACTGAGGCGCAGCCGCACGGTCTGCGTGGGTCGGGTTGGAACGCGCCGTGCAGCCAAAACCAAGAGGAGAGACCCGATGCCCTGTATTCGCGAGCTCATGTCCCCCGCACCGCACACGATCGGTGCACAACAGTCGATCGAAGAGGCACTGAAGCGCATGCGGGCGTCGCACGTCCACCACCTGCCGGTCCTCGACGGAGCGCACGTCGTGGGAATGCTCAGCGACGGCGACATTCGCCTCGTCGAGGCGCTCGGCCGCACCGCGCACGTGACCGTCGCCGACGCGATGACGGCCGACCCGTACGTCGTGGCATGCGACGACGACCTCCACGGCGTCGTGACGAACATGGCGAAGCGAAAGATAGGCTCCGCCATCGTGCTCGAGGGAGAGAAGGTCGTCGGGATCTTCACGACCACCGATGCGCTGAACTTGTTGGCGCAACACCTGGCGGCCGAGGCCGCGCGCGCGTTCTGACGAGGGTCGACTCCACAAGCGTCGAAAGAGCGATAGCCATGTCACCGATTCGGAAGATCCTCTGCCCCGTCGATTTCTCGCCCAGCTCCGATCGTGCTGCGGTGTATGCCGTCGGCCTCGCGCGCTCGCTGGGCGCGTCCGTGGTCCTCCAACACGTCTGGGAGATCCCGCCCGTCTATCCGCTGCCGGAAGGCGCGATGGTGTTCAACGCCGACGTGGTCGGGATACTCGAAAAAGAGAGCGTGAAGCGGATGGAGGCGTGCGTCGGTCAGCACGCGGGCGCCGGCGTCTCGGTCGAGGGCAAGGTCGTCGAGGGATTCGCGGCCGAGCAGATCGTGAAGGCCGCCAGCGAGCTCGCCGCCGATCTCGTCGTGATGGGCACGCACGGCCGGCGCGGCTTCGCGCACGCACTCCTCGGCAGCGTGGCCGAGCGCGTCGTCCGGACGTCGCCCGTCCCGGTCCTCGTCGTTCCGCCCGCGCGCGCGTGATCGACTGCACGCGACGTTCGAGCCTCAGACGAGCCCAGCGATGTGCGCGGCGTGGCCGCTCGGGATCCAGACCTCGCTGATCGTCTGCGCTTGATCGGTCGGCTTCCCCGACGACGCAGGATCGGGTCGAACGCTGGCCGTCAGCCCCGTGAAGTCCTTGGCGTGCGCGACGAGCACGGGCAGGTGTGCCGTGCGCGCGAGATGCTCCGCCACGGAGCGGTGACCTACGCGCTCGAGCCCGGAACGGCCGTGCGTCCCGACCACGAGGATGCTCGCGTCGTAGTCCACGGCGACTTGCTGGAGCGTCTCGAGCACGTCGCCGAAGCGGACGTGCAGGTGCGCGGTGATCGACGCCGCGGTCTCTGGGAGCACCAGCGAGGCGCGAGCACGAAGCTCGACCATGGCCTCCTCCAGCTGCGCGTCGACCTTGTCGGTGCCGAGCGCGGCGGGTCGCGCGATCACGTGGATGACGTGGATCTCCGCGTGCTCGACCCTACGTGCGAGCGACACGGCTCCCGAGAGTGCCTCGTCCCCCGTGGGCTCGAGATCGTGGGCGACGAGGATGCGATAGGCGTCGGATGCAGTCATCGGCGGAACCTCCGCGGATGGCGTAGCAACGGGCGCACCAACACCTCGTCGAGGCATGGGCTAGAACGCGAGTCGTGCGGGATCCTCGCCAGGCTCTCTCGAGCGTCAACGTCCTCGGCAGCGTCATCGCGGCGGGCGCGCTGGTCGCGGTGTTCCTGGGATTCGGCAACGAGCTCGCGCTGGCGCAGGCGGCCGACAGTGTCTCGGACGTGTTCACGGGCGTGCTGCTCGCGTGGGCGGCGCGTACGGCCGAGGCGCCCCCGGACGACGAGCACCCGCTCGGTCATGCCCGCGCCGAGTCGATCGCGGCGCTCGTCGTCGCGGTGCTGGCCGGTGTCCTCGCGACCGAGGTCGTTCGTGCCGCAATCGTGGCGCTCCTCGGCGGCGAACGCGCGAGCTTCGAGTGGCCCGTCGCGGCAGCCTTCGCGGGCAAGGTCGTCTTCAAGCTCGCGATCGCGAATGCCGCGACGCGCCTCGCACGCGCGCGCCCGTCACCGGTGCTCGATGCCCTGCGCGTCGATGCGCGCAACGACGCCGTCGTGGGAACGGTCGCGCTGATCGGATTCGCCCTCGCTCGTGCAGGCCTCCCCGTGGTCGATCCGATCTTGGCCGTGGGCGTCGCCATCTACGTGGGCCTCTCGTCGCTGCGCCTCGCGCGTGAGAGCGTGATGCTGCTCCTCGGCACGAGCGCGTCACCTCTGCGACGCGCGCAGCTCGAAGCGATCGTGTCGGGCACGCCGCACGTGCTCGGGGTCGCCAAGCTGATGGCGGTCCATCACGGCCCCTCGCTGCACGTGGAGGTCGATGTGCTCGTCGATGCGAGCCTCACGCTCGGAGCAGCCCACGACGTCGCCCACGCGATCGAGGAGCACCTCGGGCGGGAGTCGGACGTCGCCCATGTCGTCGTCCACGTCACGCCCGCCGTGGCCAGCGGCGACGCATAGAAACGGCGCGTCAGTTTCGGACGTTGGCGACGTGCACGCCGCGCATGCGATCCCCGCGCTCGAAGAGCGGGCGCGCATGGGCGGCGAGCTCGCCATCGGTCATGCGATCGAGCGTCTCGACGGAGAGGACGCGTGCGCGAAGCTCGGGATGGCTCTTCTCGATGTGCGCGATCAGCTCCTCCTTGGTGTGGGAGGGTCCCATGAGCACGACCTCGTCGGCCTTGGCGACGATCGCGGTGACGTCCGCGAGGAAGCGCGCATCGGGAGGGTGTCGATGCCCGTCGAGCTTCTTGGGATGCGTGTGCGTGTGCGTGTCGCGGTCGCGCACGAGCTCGGTGTATCCCGCGCTGTCGGTCGGCAGCGCCAGCGCGCGCGCCTCGTTGTGATCGATCCAGATCGCGACCCAGTGCTTCATCTCGGCCTCCACCGTGCAAGGAACTATGCGCGGTCGCGCGCGCCGCAATGGGCAGACCGCTCCGTCAGGCGTCGAGCATCGACTGAAGCGTCTTGGTGAGCCGGTCGACCGAGACGGGCTTGGTCAGCCATCCGTCGAACGCGGCCCCCTGATGATCGGCCTCCAAGACGCCGGTCATCGCCACGACGGGCGCGACACCGAAGCGGCCCACGAGGTCCGC
>JAYVCF010000354.1:0-9541 GCA_043750095.1 Deltaproteobacteria bacterium | reverse complement strand
GGCATCGAAGGCGAGCGGCTCGGGCGGATCAGCGAGCCGTTGAACCTCGGCGGCAAGCGCTGGCAGGCGCTCGCGTGGCGCATGGACGAGATCGCGCGAGCACCGACGCGCTGGGGCGCGATGCACGCCGCGTTCGCGCGTGGGATCGAGGCCGTCGCCGAGCGACGCGAGGTCGTTCCCTTCGCGCGTCCCTGGGCCGAGAGCTTCGCGCGCGCCGCGGCACGGTCGGTGGTCGTCCGCGATCCCGAGGAGATGCTCTGCGACTGGGCCGCCGACGTGATCTGGGCGCTCGAGTGGACCTTCTCGATGTCGCTCACGGACGCGGAGGCCGAGATCGGTCTGCGTGCCGAGATCGCGCGCGCGCTCGCACGATCGATCGGGACGCGCGTCGATGCCGCCATGGCAGAAGCGATCGCGATCGTGGAGGTCGCGGGCCTCTCCGAGGACTGGATCTCGTTCGTGCGGCAGTGATGCAAGATCGGCTATCGTCCGCGCCGTGTTCTCGGAGCGGCTGCGTCCTTCGCCCGTGCTCGCCGTGGGGCTGCTCGGGGCCCTCATGGCGTTCGCCGCGATCCTTCCGGGCCTGCACTCGAACACCTGGCTCTTCCGCGACGGGCGCTTCTACACCAACGTCGCGATCACGCTGACCGAGCACGTCTCGCTCGATCAGACGGAGTTCTGCGCGAGCTGGTACGACGGAACCCTCGGCTGGAATCGCGATCTCGACTCGGGATGGAGCAACGTCGCCCTCGGGCGTCACGACGAGCACTGGCCGAAGCACAATTGGCTGCTGCCGCTCGCGGCGAGCCCGCTCGTGTACGCGTTCGGTCTCGCAGGCACGCTCATCTTCAACTTGCTCGGCCTCGGCGTGGTCACGGCCGGCCTCTTCCGATGGGCGCGCGCGTTCACGTCTCCGACGGCGGCCGCGTGTGCGTCGATCGCCTTCGTGTTCGGCTCCGCGATCGTCGGGCAGAACGCGTACGACTTCAGCACCGACGTGTTTCTGCTCGCGTGTTTCTCCCAAGGGCTGGCCTCGCTGGTCTCCGGGGGCGGGGCCGAGAAACACGGAACGCGCGCTGGTGTTCTGTTCGGCATGGCGGTCGTCGTGCGTCCGACGACGGTGGCGTTCCTGTTGCCGCTGGGGATGCTCGCGATGTCGCTCGCGGGCAAGAAGCCGCTCGGCCGCGCGGTCGGTGGCGGCGCCATCGTGCTCGCGCTCGCGGGCCTCGCGAACACGTACATGTTCGGTGCGCCCTGGCTCACCGGCTATCAGCGCACGCTCGTCGTGGTGGGTGGACACCCCGAGGCCGCATCGCACACCGAGCTCTTCTCCGTTCCCTTCGATCAAGGACTCGTGCGGCTCTGGGAAGGTGAGTACGGCCTCCGGCAAGCGTTCACGATCCTGGCGCTCGCGATCCCGGGCGTGGTGTGTCTCGCGCCGCGGCAGAGAGTGCTCACGCTGGCCTCGCTCGTCGCGCTCGTGCTCTCGATCGAGATCTTCGGCCGCTACGCGTACGAGGGCCATCGCTTCCACTGGGCCGCGCTCTCGTTCTTCGTTCCCGCGCTCGCGGCGTCGATCGATCTGCTGCTTCGACTGGTGCGTCGTGCCTTCGGCGCGCGGGGCGCGATCGGCCGACGCGCCCGCATGGCGTCGTTCCTCGCGGGCATCGCGGCGGTCGCGGTGTGGTGCGCCGAGCTGCCCTTCGGCCTGCCGGAGCCGCGCATCGGACCGGGACCGATCGCAGGCGCCGTGCGGGACGTGCTCGTCGAGCTGGGAACGACCGATCGAACCGCCGCGGTCCTCGCCGTGCTCGCGCACATCTTGATCGGGGCCGCGATCGTCGCCGCCTTGGTCAGGATCGGAGCACGCCTCGTCAGCGCCGAGGTCGCGGCAGCGTCGGTCGTCGTGGTCGCGGCTCTCCCGAACGTGCGCGCGCAGATCGAGGCGGGGGGCGTGCTCCTCCTCGCGCATGCGTTCGCGGTTCTCGCGGTGGAGCGCGTCGCGAGCGGTCGGCGCATCCTCGGTGCGCTGCTCGCCATCGCCGGGATCGCGCTCGTCGCATCGACGGATGAAGGCGCGATGCTCTTCCACTCGGCGGTCACACCGTTCGCGGCGCTCGGTCACGCCGTGCTGCACGAGGGCGCGTCGCGGCTTGCCCTTCCCATCGTGATCCTCGCGCTCGTCGGGACCGGCATCGCGCTGCTGGGCGCGAGTGAGCGCGCGACGGGTCTCGCGCTCTCGGCGCTTCTCGTGCTCGGCCTCTGGCCGGGTCTCGCGACGACCGACGTCGGGTACCGTCCGATCGCCGCGCTCGCCCTCGCCCCTGCGATGGCCGTCGCGCTCGGATCGATCGCGGGCGTTTGGGGCCGACTCCGTGCGATGGCGCCGCCGCGCGGGATGCTCGCCTCGGGCCTCGTCGTCGTCACGGCCCTCTTGCTCGTGGGAGTCGTGCGCCGCGTGCGCGCCGAGGACGAGCCCTTCCATCTCGCGACCTACCGAGGCGTGCGCAACGCCGTGGTGCTCCTGCGTGACGGCACGCGCGACGTGCCGTGCGACTTTCTCGCGTGGGAGCACATGAGCTGGGAGTGCAGCCACTACGACTCGGGGCTCTACGGAATGTTCGGCCTCGCTCTCTCGGGTGGACCGATCGAGGTCGGCCACGTCCCGGAGACCGCCGCGATCCTGCCGACGGGATCTCACGGACAGCTGCGACGCGTCGTCTGGCCAACCCTGCGCGCGGGCCCCGAGCTGATCGTTCGCTGGGCGATCCCCGATGGTCAGCACGGAGGCGGCACCCTCCGCGTGCTGGTGAACGACGAGGAGCGCGCCGCCATCGCGTTGCCGACCGACCCCGACGGCTGGGATCGCATCGTGCGGATCGACACCGTGCCGATCGCAGGCGACGCCGCGCGCCTCGAGATCAGCCTCGAGGGGCCGAACTATCAGAGCGCCGCCGTCGTGGCGATCGACGCCGCGTGGTAGAACAAGCGCGCTGCAGGGCGGCGTACACAGGACCTGCTCGATGCGGTTCAGCTCGAGCGGGTTCGTGATGCGCGGCGCGTGGTGTAGGATCGTCGCGCTTGGCGGGAAAACGGGGCCGCAAGGCGGATGACACGCTCGTGGATCTCGCGCCCGAGGGCGTGAAGGCGGAGCCGCGCGAGCTCAACGCGCGTATCGGCAGCTCCGTCGCAGGCCGATTTCGCATCGACGCGCTGCTCGGCGAGGGCGGCATGGGCGCGGTGTTCGAGGGCATGGACGCGCAGACGGGCGAGCGGGTCGCGCTCAAGGTGCTCCACGATCGCTACGCCGCCCAGGACGATCACGTCGCGCGCTTTCTCCACGAGGCGCGCGTGATGCGCCGCATCCCGCACCAGGGCATCCCGCGCGTGATCGACGCGGGCAAGGACGAGCACAAGCGCGCGTACATCGCGCTCGAGCGGCTCGACGGACGCGATCTCAGCGACGCGCTCGAGGAGGGCCCGCTCGACGCGAAGGACGTGGTCGAGATCGGCCACCAGCTCTTGTCGGTGCTCGCCGCCGTGCACGCGCACGGGATCATTCACCGCGACGTGAAGCCCGAGAACATCTTCCTCGCGTTCGAGGGCGAGGGCGACGACCTGAAGGTCAAGCTCCTCGACTTCGGCATCGCGAAGGTTCGCGGCGACGCGGTCGACCCCGACGCGGTCCGCACCCACGACGGAGTCCGCCTCGGCACGCCGCACTACATGAGCCCCGAGCAGTGGCGCGGCGAAGCGCTCACCGAGCGCAGCGACGTGTGGGCCGCGGGCGCGGTGTTGTTCACGGCGATCATGGGCGATCCGCCCTACGACTCCACGGACCTGGGCGAGCTGATGGAGCTCGTGACGAAGACGCCCGCGCCCTCGCTCGCCAAGCTCCACGCCGAGCTCGGCCCCGCGTTCACCGATACGATCGACCGCGCGCTGAAGAACGATCCGAGGCAGCGCTGGGCCAACGCGCGCGCGATGGCGGCCGCATTGCACGAGGGCGGGATCCGCGTCGATGCGTTGGATTGGGACGAGTAGGTGAGCTCGTCGTTGCGCGCGCTGGTCTATCTGCCGCACGCCGCTATGGCGTCACGGGTTGTCCGGCCACACTCCACGCTGCCCGCGTCAGTGACGTAGCGAGGGCGACGGCGTCGGCGCCCGCGATCGGCCACGGATCGCGCTCGTCGCCCAGCGTCGTCTTGCGCAGGACGATGCGCCCGCGGCGTTCTTCGGCTCGGCGTTCGCGCTCGCTCACCCCGGGATCCTAGCGAGTGCCGGACGAGCGCACCAGAGCGTGAGCAAGGCCCTTGCAGGTAGGGGGGGACTGAACGAAAGATCGAGCGTGGTGGACACCCAGAAGCTCATCTACGACTGGAACAACGTGGGTCGCCGCGCGCCGGTCGTCCTCAAGGGCCGCTTCGAGCTCCACGACGAGACGCTGCGCGATGGCCTCCAGAACCCGTCGGTCCTCGACCCTTCGATCGAGGACAAGCTCGAGATCCTCCACCTGCTCGACGACGTGGGCATCGACACGTGCGACGTCGGCCTTCCGGGTGCCGGCCCGCGCGCGTACGAGCACGTGCTGCGCCTCTGCCGCGAGATGGTCGAGAGCAAGATGCACATCCGGCCCACGTGCGCGGGTCGGACGCTCGTGCAGGACATCAAGCCGATGGCCGACATCGCGCAGAAGACCGGCCTGCCCATCGAGGTGATGACCTTCATCGGGTCCTCACCCATCCGCGCGCTGGCCGAGGACTGGTCGGTCGAGCTGATCAAGAAGCGCTCGGTCGACGCGATCGCCTTCGGCGTGAAGGAAGGCCTTCCGGTGAACTACGTCACCGAGGACACCACGCGCAGCGATCCGAAGGTGCTCTACGAGCTCTTCTCCGCAGCGATCGAGGCCGGCGCGACGCGGCTCACGCTCTGCGACACCGTGGGTCACGTGACGCCCGACGGTGTGAAGAACCTGGTCGAGTGGACGCGCGGCTTGCTGCTGGCGCTCGGCGCCGATCGCGTCGGCATCGACTGGCACGGGCACAACGATCGCGGCCTCGGCGTGGTGAACTCGATCTGGGCCGTCGAGCATGGTGCGGATCGCATCCACGGCGCGATCCTCGGCATCGGCGAGCGCGTGGGCAACGCCTCGCTCGATCAGATCCTCGTGAACCTCAAGCTCATCGGCGAGCTCGGCGACCGCGACGTGACCAAGCTCGGTGCCCTCTGCGACAAGGTCTCTCGCGCGCTCGGGATGCCCATCCCCATCAACTATCCGGTGATGGGCAAGGACGCGTTCCGCACGGGCACGGGCGTGCACGCCTCGGCGATCATCAAGGCGCTCGAGAAGGGCGACAAGGATCTCGCGGACCGCGTGTACTCGGGCGTGCCGGCGGGTGTGTTCGGTCGCGAGCAGGAGATCGAGATCGGGCCGATGAGCGGCGCGAGCAACGTCACCTTCTGGCTCAAGCACCGTGGCCTCTCGACGAAGCCCGAGGTGGTTCAGGCCATCCTCGCCGAGGCGAAGAAGTCGAACCGCACGCTCACCGACCAAGAAGTGCGCCACGCGATGGAGCACGCGCGCTAGTTTTTCGGGGAACCTCTACGCGGCAAGGCTGTCGGTTCTTCCCAGAAAGGGAGGTACGCGATGATTCTCGACAGCTTTCACAACGGGGGCTGGGGCATGTGGCCCACGCTCGTGGTCGGTCTGATGATGATCGGCGTGTCCGCGCGCTATGCGGTCTCGCCCGATCGACGCTTCGTGCCGCTCATCGTGGCGAGCAGCGTGCTCACGTTTCTCACCGGCGCCCTCGGGTTCGTCACCGGACTCATCGCGACGTCGCAGTACTACGACATGTTCGCGGCGCCGCCGAACGTGGTGGTCGTGGGCTTCGGTGAGTCACTGAACGACGTCGGCCTCGCGCTCGTGCTGCTCGCGGTCGGCATGATCGCCGTCACGGTGGGCACGGCACGGCACGCGCGCGCACCGATGTCGGCGGGCTGATCACTTTTCGGCGAGGAGCTCCTTCTTCGCCTTCAGCATGTCGGCCTTCGCGCCCTCGGGCACGATGGGGTAGCTGAGCTTCATGCCCTCGAGCGTGTCGACGACGATCTGCGCGACGGCGCGCCGCATGTAGTGCTTGTCGTCGGCCGGGATCGCGTACCAGGGCGCCCACGGGCGTGACGTCTCGTTGAGCGCGTCCTCGTACGCCTCCATGTAACGATCCCAGTGCGCGCGCTCTCGGAGATCCGCGCCGCTGAACTTCCAGTTCGCGGCCGGGTCGTCGATGCGCGAGAGCAGGCGCTGTTTCTGCTCCTTCTTGCTCACGTGCAGCCAGAACTTGAGGATGTGTGTTCCGTTGCGCGCGAGGTGCTTCTCGACGTCGCGAATCGACTCGTAGCGCTCGGCCCAGACCTCCTTGTTCTTCGGGCGATCCGGGAGCTTCTGGAAGTCGAGGATCTCGGGGTGCACGCGTACGACGAGCACCTCCTCGTAGTAGCTGCGGTTGAAGATGCCGATGCGGCCGCGCTCGGGCATGCACTTGTACGTGCGCCACATGAAGTCGTGGTCGAGATCGAGGTCGCTCGGCTTCTTGAACGAGTAGACCTCGACGCCGGCGGGGTTGATCCCCGACGTGACGGCCTTCACCGTCCCGTCCTTTCCGGCGGCGTCCATGGCCTGGAACACCAGCAAGAGCGCGCGCTGGTCGTCCGCCATCATCTTGCCCTGGAGCTTGCGCATCCGCTCGATCAAGACGGCGAGCTCGGCGTCGTTCTCCGCGTCGTTGCGCAGCTTCTTCACCGGGCAGCTCTCGTGCTTGCGTACGCGAAAGCTGCCATCGAACGGAACCAAGTGCGGCGAGTCGGTGACCTTGTGGCGCTTGCTCATGGCGCGACGGTATCACCGCGCGGCAACGTCGGTGCATCTGGCGGCACCGGCGTTCCACGCGCGGCGGTCGCGACGATCAGCGTGCCCACCGTCACCAACGCGGCGCCGATCCACGTGAGCCGCGTCGGCACCTCGTGGAAGAGCGCGAAGCCGAGCGCGAACGAGAACAGGATCTGCACGTAGCTGAACGCGGTGGCGCGCGCGGCCGGCTCCATGCTCAGCCCCTGGGTCATCTTCAGCTGCCCGAACTGCGTGACGAGACCGACCGCGAGCAGGAGCAGCCACTCCGTGGGTGTCGGCGCCACCCAGACCGGGATCACGAAGGGCAGGGTGAGCGGCACGACCAAGAGCGGAAAGTGGAACACCACCACGAGCGGGTGCTCGGTTCGTAGCTTGCGGACCACGATCGAGGCGGACGCACCGAAGAGCGCGCCCAACATCCCGACCGCGACGCCGACGGGTGAGAGGACGACGCCCTCGCCACCGAAGAGGAACGCGGGCTGCGCGACGAGCACCACGCCGACGATCCCGAGCGCGACGCCGACGAGCTCGCGCGGTCCGACGCGCTCGCCGAGAAGCGCGGGCGCCGCCATCGCCACGAAGAGCGGATTGGTGAAGTGGATCACCGTCGCCTCCGCGAGCGGCAGCACGGTGACCGCATAGAAATAGCACTGCAGGCCGCCGAGCCCGATGAGCCCGCGGACCCAGAGCCAGCGGTTCGCGTGCCCGAATGCGGGGATGCCCGCGCGACGCAGCGCGATGTACGACGCCACCAGCGTGACGACGCCGCGCGCGATGGCGATCTCGACCGACGGAAGCCGCGCGCCAGCGAGCTTGACGAGCGCGCTCATGACGGCGAACGCCAACGCCGACCACATCATCGCGCGAAGACCGGGCGAGAACCGCACTGCTCGCTCGTCTACCGCAAGGCCGACGAACGTCGATGTCCACGACGCGCGAGCGGGTCAGTCCGCGATCGAGGCGAGGAACGCGTCCACGGTCGGTGGCGAGGCCTCCAAGACGCCTCCGTCCAGCGTGACGTGCGCGAGCGCGCCGTACATGCGGTCGCGGATCGCGAGCAGCTCGGCATAGGCAGCCGGGAGTGCCTCGAGCGGTGGCTGAGACGGCGCCGCGTGGAACGCGCCTGCCCAGACCACGGGCTTGGGCTCCTCGAGGTAGCGCCGCAGCATCGCCTCGCGCCGCGCCTCCGGCGTGCGCAGGTAGACCACTCGGCAGCGCGTGCGCAGGCCCGCGAGCAGATCGCGCGGCAGATAGATCACGCTCCCCGTCGTGTCGATGAGGTGGCCATCGGTCGCGTCGGCGAGCGCCTCGCGCGTCACCTGCTCTTCGAGGGCGAGATAGCGCGCTTCGCGCTCTGCGTAGCCGTGCGTCCAGGGCATTCCCATCCAGCGGCCGAGCGCATGCACCCGCTCTTCGCCAGGATCGGGCGTGACGATCGCCGAAAGGCGTACGCCGATGGCCGCGTCGCAGTCGTGCGTGATGTAGCCGGCTTCGGCGGCGAGCCGTCGCGCCCAGAACGTCTTTCCGACGCCGGACATCCCGACCAAGCAGAGGGCGCGCTTCGTCCCACTCACGGAACGTCGATGGGGTTCGTCACGCCGAAGGGATGAAACGGAAACACCGGCTCCGCATCGAGATCCCCATCGGCGCGCGCGACGACGAAGCGCGCGGCGCCGAGCGGGACGTCGATCATGGCGTCGAAGCGAACGTTCGCGCCGGTCGTGAGCGGCATGTCCACCACGACGTCGCGACCAGCGTAGATGCGCAGACGACTCGTCGATGCCCAGGGAGGTGCTTGCACGCGGACGTGGAGCGGAACGCTGCCCGTCGCAGTGCGCGGGCCCGTGAGCTCTGCCGTGACGAAGATGCCGGCCGCGACCGTCGCCTGGTGCGATCGAAGCGCCGCCGCGGCATCGCTCCACGCGAACGCGCCCGCCCCATCGTGCGCGACGCGAAGGAAGGTCCTCGGCGCGCCTGCGGGCAGGCTCGCGCGGTGCGAGTCGCTGTTGCCGACCATCGTGAAGCGCCGTCCGGTGTCCCAGAGCGCGAGGAAATCGGTGAACGAGGCCTCGTTGTCCCCGCGCGTGTAGCCGTTCCACGCCTCGATCACGTCCACGGCCGTGAGATCGTCCAGGTTCGTCGTCGCGGGTAGCCCGAGGCCGCGCGGGCTCGCGGTGGCGTGCGCGCTCGTCGCGTCGAGCCCGATGACGTCGAAGAAGCTCGTGCCGCGAAGGCGCGGGTGGTTGATCTGCACGATGGCGCCGCCGAGCGCGGTGTCGCCGCGCGCGTGGAGCGCCGCGAAGATGTCGGTGGGTGAGCGATCGAACCAGACGGGGGCACCGGCGCCGGCCGCGTCGACGTCGCGGGCCAGGGGATAGCCGCCGAAGTGGCCGAGCACGGTGGACGAGACCTCGTCACCCGCGACGACGACGATGCGGTTCTCGAGGTGCACGCGCGCGACGATCGCCGCGTAGTCGGTGATGTAGTCGTGATCGGTGGAGGCGACGAGCTCGAGACCCTCGGCCGCGATGGTGCGCACGGCGTCCTCGACGTGGTGTTGGCTGTCGGTCGAGAGATCCGAGTGCAGGTGGAAGTCGCAGCCGATGAAGCCGGTCGTGGGGGGGGGGGGGG
>JAYVCF010000353.1:0-17334 GCA_043750095.1 Deltaproteobacteria bacterium | reverse complement strand
AGTCCCGCGGCCTGGTCGGGACGCTTCGAGGCCCCCGGCGGGGAGCGGCTCGGCACGATGCGTCCGGTCGGCCCGCGCCCGTTGCGCGTGATCACGCAGGTGCCGCTCGCGATCGCCTTCGCCTCGATCGCTTCGGTCGAGCGTGCGGTGGTGATCGCGGTGATCGTGGCGCTGCTGCTGGCGCTCGCCCTCGGGATCGTGCTCGCGCGCGGCATCACGGCGCCGCTCGGTGCGCTCGTCGAGCTCGCGGGTCATCTCGGCGCGCGTCACTTCGAGAAGCGCGCGAGCGTGACCACCAACGACGAGCTCTCGGTGCTCGGCGATGCGATGAGCGAGGCGGCCAAGGGGCTCGAGGAGAGCGAGAAGACGATCCGCAAGGAGATCGAGATCCGCACCGACCTCGGGCGCTATCTCCCGAACGAGATCGTCGAGCGCGTGGTGAAGCGCGAGCAGGACATGGCGCTCGGCGGGAGCTTGCGTCCGATCACGGTGCTCTTCGCGGACGTCGTCGGCTTCACGCCGCTCGCGGCCCGGCTGAAGCCGGAACAGACCGTGGCGATCTTGAACGAGCTCTTCACGATCCTCACCGAGATCGTGTTCCGGCACGGCGGCACCGTGGACAAGTTCGTCGGCGATTCGGTGATGGCGATCTGGAACGCGCCCTCGCAGCAGGATGATCACGCGGCGCGCGCGCTGCGAGCGGCCGAGGAGATGCTGCGCTGGCTCGACGCGGGCAACGCGCGCTGGAACGAGAAGTACGGCGTCACGATCGAGCTCGCGATCGGCGTGAACACCGGCGATGCGGTCGTGGGCAACATCGGGAGCGACACGCGCATGGAGTACACGGCGATCGGCGACACGGTGAACGTGGCCGCACGGCTCGAGGCGCTCGCACGACCGCAGCAGATCCTCGTCAGTGCCGCGACGCGCGAGGCCGCGAAGGACGAGCCGATCGACTTCTACGACGGCGGGATGCGCGAGCTCGCCGGCCGACGTGATTCCGTTCACGTCTTCGAGGTCGGATCATGAGCCAACAGGGTTGGGTCCAGACGCGCGAGCCCATGCACGGCGACGTGATCGGTGGCTATCGCGTCGAGTCGCTGCTCGGCCGCGGCGGCATGGGCTCGGTGTTCCGCGCCACGCAGCTGAACCTCGGACGGATGGTGGCGCTCAAGGTGCTCTTGCCCGAGCACGCGGCGCGCGAGGGATCGGCGGCGCGCTTCGAGCGTGAGGCGAGGGTGAGCGCAGCGCTGCGTCATCCGAACGCGATCGAGGTCTTCGACTTCGGATCGGCCGATGGCTACCTCTATCTCGCGATGGAGCTCCTCACGGGCACCACGATGCGCGCCGAGGTCGGCGACGGAGACCTCGTCACCTTCGAGCGCGCGATCGCGCTGACGCTGCCCATCGTCGAGGTGCTCGTGGTCGCGCATCGCCTCGGCATCGTGCATCGCGATCTGAAGCCGGAGAACGTGTTCCTCGAGAAGCAGGCCGACGGAACCGAGCGCGTGGTGGTGGTGGACTTCGGTCTCGCGTTCGTCACCGACGACGCAGAGCTCGGCCGCATGACCACCGAGGGCATGATCACGGGCACGCCCGAGTACCTCGCGCCGGAGCAGGCGGTGGGCAGTCCCGACATCGGACCGCCGGCCGACATCTACGCGCTCGGCTGCATGATGTTCGAGATGCTCGTCGGACGGACGCCGTTCTTCGGCAATCCGATGCGCGTGTTGATGCAGCAGACCCACGGGGTCCTGCCGACGCTCGCCGAGGTTCGTCGCGACATCGTCGTGCCGCGCGCGCTCGAGGCGCTGGTGGAGCGCATGCTCGGTAAGGATCCGGCCGCACGGCCGCGCGCGCCCGATCTCCGTGCCGAGCTCGCCGGCATGGCGCACGACGGTCCGACGCCCGAGCGCGCGAGAGAGCGCCTGGGCATCGACGGTCGCGCGGCGCGGATGGTCTCGGCGATCCGTCCGCCCGCCTCGCAAGCGACGACGTTGCCCGCCGATGCATCGCCGGGCGAGGCAGATGTCGCGGTCGTCGGCGCGCTCGAGGGCGAGATCGCGCTCGTGCTCGCGATGAATAGCCTTCGCTTGTTCATCGTCTCTGCCGAACAGCCGGTGGCGGACGCGTCGGCGATCTTCGCGCCGGGAGCCGATCTGAAGACGCTCGTCGCGCTCCGTGCCGAGCACAAGATCCCGATCATCACCGACGCGTCACCACGAGACGCGACGCGTGTGCCCGAGCTCCTCCGCGCGGGGATCGACGACGTGGTGATGCAGCCTGCGCGCCCCGAAGATCTCGCGCGACGTCTGTGGAAGTTGATTCGTAAGGCGCGCACCGCAGCCCAGCGCGCGAAGAGGCCATCATGATTCGCTCGGGTTCTTCGAGTCTCTTTCTCGTTCTCTGTTTCTCTTTCGCCACGACCCCGGCATCGGCGCAGCCACCGACGGCGACCGACAGCGTCGAGATCATCGAGTACACGGTCGTCGCCGGCGACAACTGCGGCCGCATCGCGCAGCGCATGTGGGGCAACGCTCGGCGCTACGACATCATCCACTCGTACAACCCCGACATGGGCCCACCGCCGCATCAGCTGATCGCGGGCACCGTGCTGCACCTTCCGCGCGTCGCGACCGATGCGAGCGCACTTCCCGATGCGCGCGTCACCGCGGCCGAGCGCAGCGTCACCGCACGACCGAGCACGGCCGAGACCTGGCGCGCGGCGGCGGTCGGCCTGCCGCTCTATCGCGGCTGGCATGTGACGACCGAAGAGCGCAGCTCGGCCGAGCTGACGTTCCGCGACACCAGCGTGATCGCGATGCGTGCCGACACGCTCGTGATCATCTTCGGCGATGCGGCGGGCCGCGTTCGGCGCGGTGGCACCGAGGCCACGCTCGATCACGGCACGATGCGGACGGCGCTCGGCGCGCTCCGTGGGGATGCCGGCGGCGGCAGCGCGCTCGCGCTCCACGTCACCACGCTGTCGGGATCCGCCGACATGAACGGTGGATCGAGCGTCGTCAGCGTGGACGACGGCGGCACGAGCCGCATCTCTGCGCACGTCGGTGAAGTCAGCGTACGGGGCGAGACGGGTCCGGCGGTCAGCGTGCCCGAGGGCATGGGCAGCGCCGTCGTTCCGCACGCGCGTCCCACGCCTCCGCGTCCGCTGCCGGCCGCACCGACCTGGATGAACGGCCCGCGTCGCTTTCTCGGCGCGCCCGGTCGCGGCGCGGTGATCTCGGGTGAGTGGGCGGCGGTCGCGAACGCGCGCACGTACCATGTCGAGATCGCGCGCAGCGCCGACGGGCGCGACGTCGTGAGCACCACCGAGGTGCCCTCGTCGGTGACGCGCTTCGAGCTGCACGGCTTTCCCGCGGGCACCTACTACCTGCGCGTCAGCACCATCGACATGGACTTCTTCGAGAGCCGTCCGAGCGAGGTGCTCACCGTCGTCGCCGCTGACGCGCGCTTCCTCGCGCCGGGCGCGACCGAGGGCGGGACGTTTCCGGCGATCGATCCCTCCGAAGAGCCGGGGCCGCTCGAGCTTCCCTTCGGCACGCGCGTGAGCGTTCCCGACGACGTGCACTGCGTCCTCGCCGACGGATCGAGCGCGAGCGAGATCGTCGTCACCAGCGACGCGCCTCCGAGCTGCACCGACGCGAGCGGCGGCGCCGTCGTGCTCCTTCCCATGCACACGACGTCGATGACGCTTCGATCGGGCGTCGCCACGATGAACGCGGGCGCGACCGAGCCGATCGCGATGAGCCTGGCCTCGGGCCCGATCCCGGACGGCGCGACGATCATCGGCGATCGCGTGACGGTGACCTCCGTGCGACGCGAGGGCGACTCGTTCATCGCGACGGTCGAGGCGCCGCCCGGTGACTACACCGCGACGCTCTCGCTGGTGCTCGACGGCGTCGTGCTCGCGACGACCACGCTGCGGGTCTCGACCGCGACTCCGACCGCGCCACCCGAAGAGCCCGTGGCCGTCGTCGAAGAAGAGGCACCGGCACCGCCTCCGCCCGGAGCGCTCACCGAGGCGGTCGGCAGCATCGCGTTCTCGCAGAGCGTGGGCCTTCGCGATCTCGACGCGCGCGGCGTCGGCGGCCGCCTCGGCATCGCAGGCATCGACACCGGTGGCGGCACGATCGCGCGCGTGATGCTCGAGGCCTTCGGTGCGCTCTTGGACGATCAGCTGCGCTTCTCCGTGGCCATGCCGATCGACTTCACCTCGCCGCGCGTGCAGAGCTGGCAGGCAGGCTCGGGCGATCTCATCGCGAACGTCGGCTGGCTCCCGCTTCGTCGCGGACCGGTCTCGCTGCTCGTCGACGCGGGTCTCTGGATCCCGACCGGGCTCGATCGAGGGATCCCGAACGCGCGCCTCGTGCCTTCGCTCGAGATGGCCTGGCTGCTCGGCGCGAGCTTTCACCTGCGCACGCGACAGGCGGCCATCGTGGATCTCGCGAGCACGGGCCCGCGGCTCTGGGCCTCCGCCTACGGCATGGACGCGCGCGTCGTCGGACTCCTGGGCGTGGGCTTCGAGGTCGAGCTCGTCGTGGGCGACCCCGACGGCAACGGCGTGCACTCCGACTACGCGTTCGTGCCCGAGGTCGTGTTCGATCTCTCGCCCGTCACGCTGCACGTCGGCGGTCGCTTCGGGCTCACGAGGCCGACGTACTTCGGCCCCGCCGGCCTCTTCATCTCGGCGCGCGTCGCCGCATTCTGAGAGCGGAAGCGGTCGTCGCGGAAGATCGAGAAGGCACGCGGTTCGCGGCGGACGTGCCAGAGTCCGTCGATGTCCGTCGACGTGCTCGTCGAAGTGGTGATCCAGCGCTCGGTTTCCGAGGTCGCCGCGTTCGCGGGGGATCCGACGAACGCGCCGAAGTGGTACGTCAACATTCGATCGGTCGAGTGGAAGACGCCACCGCCCGTGCGACTCGGCTCGCAGATGGCGTTCGTCGCGCGCTTTCTCGGCCGCGAGCTTCGCTACACGTACGAGGTCATCGAGCTCGTGCCCGACGGCAAGCTCGTGATGCGCACCGCCGAGGGACCGTTTCCCATGGAGACGACCTACACGTGGGAAGCGTCCTCGGGTGGAGCGACGCGGATGACGCTGCGCAATCGAGGCGAGCCTGCCGGCTTCTCCAGGATCGTGGCACCGATGATGGCTGCGGCGATGCGGCGCGCGATGGGGCAGGACCTCGCCAAGCTGAAGCGGGTGCTCGAAGGCACGCGTTGATCCGCGGAGTTCGCGGGAGATCTCGTTGCAGGTGAAAGGATTCGCGGCGCTGCTATCATCGCCAGCGATGCCGACGAAGTCTCTGCCGGTCGTGGCCCCGAGGGAGCCGATCGATCCGTCCGCCAACCTCTACGCTCACGTCCCGAGCGGCTGGTTCATGCTCTCGCTCTCTCGCGATCTCTCGCGCGGCGAAGTTCGCACGAGGCGCCTCGCGGGGCGCGACGTGGTCCTGTTCCGCACCGAGAGCGGGCAAGCGGTGGCGGTCGATCCGCACTGTCCGCACATGGGCGCGCACCTCGGCAAGGGCGGTTGTGTGAAGGGCGAGAGCCTCCAGTGCCCGTTCCACGCGTTTCGCTTCGGCACCGACGGCAAGTGCGTCGCGACCGGATACGGGACGCCGCCGCCGCCGAAGATGCGCGTGGCGAGCTACCCCGTTCACGAGACGCACGGGCTCGTGCTCGTCTGGCTCGGGACCGCGGGGGAGGCACCTTCGTTCCACGTCCCCGAGATCGACACCGAGGGATGGATGGAGCCCGTGTTCGAGTCGTACGCGCTGCGCGGTCATCCGCAGGAGACCAGCGAGAACAGCGTCGACTTCGGGCACCTCGGGATCGTGCACGGCTACAAGGACGTGTTGGTGCTGCGCGAGCTGCGCACCGATCCGGGGCATCTCTCGGTTCAGTACGCGATGCATCGCCCCTACGTGCAAGAGCTCGCGTTCCTCGGCGACATCTACGCCGAGTTCTTCATCCACGTGTTCGGCCTCGGCTACTCGCGCGTCGAGGTGGAGGTGCCGCGCTTCGGGCTACGCACACGCCACCTGATCTTCGCGACGCCGACCGACACCGAGAAGCTCGAGCTCACCATCGGCTTCACGCATCGCGCGATGGGGAAGCGCTCGCCGCTCACGAGGCTGCCGCTCGCGCTCGTGAACCGCGCGATCCGCCGCCTGGGGATGAAGGCGTTCGCGCACGACGTGGCGCAGGACTTCGACATCTGGAACTTCAAGAAGTACGTGCACCCGCCGCAGCTCGCCGTCGGCGACGGTCCGATCGGCAGCTACCGCCGCTGGGCCAAGCAGTTCTATCCGCTGCTCCATCCTGCGGCTGCGGCTGCCGCCGCTGAGGGCGCGGGTGAGGGCGAGCCGGCCCGCGACGCGGCTGCGGAATAGCCCTGTAACGAAGCTCGCTGCTCGGGCGAATCCGCGATTCGTCCGCGCGAGCGATCCGAATCCCCGGCCCGATCGTAATGCTGATCATGGGTGGGACTGCGACGCGAACGAAGGCGTTGCCGCGTGAACCTCACGACGGCCAGCGCATCTCCGGTGTGCACGATCGTCCGAGCGAGAGCGCGGCGCCGATGCTCGCGGGGCAGGCCGTGCTCGACTCGCGCTGGGCGTTCGAGCGCGTGATCGGCCACGACGCGCAGACCCGCGCGCTCGCGACGCTGCCCGAGGAGATCCGCGAGGAGTACGTGCGCGCGACGCCACTCCGATGGGTCTCGTACACGACGATGCGCGCGGTGCACGACGCCTACGCGCGTGAGACGGGTGAGCCCATCGAGCGCTTGCTCGACCGCGCGCTGCCGCTGGCGCTCGAGCGATCGTTCACGACGGTGTGGCGTCTGCTCCTTCGATTCACCAGCGACGAGGCACTCATCGTCCGCACGCCGCTTCTCTACTCGCGCACGCGCAGTCGAGGAACGATGAGCGCGCGACTCGAGCGGCCTGGCGTCGGCATCAACGAGGTCACGGGCTGGGGCAGTATCCCGGCGCGCGACATCCACGCGCTCACCGTGTCGATCCGCGCGTTCCTCACGCTCGCGGGGCGCGAGAACGTGACGGTGGTCGGCGAGCGGACCTCGGGCGGCGCGCGCTTCCGCGTGACCTGGAGGATCTGATCTCGGCCGGAGTCGTCCGCTTCGCAACCGCGACACAATTGTGTCGGCCCGGCGAGCCGGGCACTCCGGTCGAGAGCGGCCTACTTCGCCAAGAACGGATACCGGTAGTCGCGCGCCGGCACGAACGTCTCCTTGATGGAGCGCGGGCTGATCCAGCGCATCAGGTTCCACGCCGATCCGGCCTTGTCGTTGGTTCCGCTCGCGCGCGCGCCGCCGAACGGCTGCTGACCGACGACGGCGCCCGTGGGCTTGTCGTTCACGTAGAAGTTGCCGGCACTGTTGCGGAGCGCGCGGCTCGCTTCCGCGACGGCGCCGCGATCGTTGGCGAACACGGCGCCCGTGAGCGCATAGGGTGACGTCGAGTCGACCACGCCGAGCACGTCACTCCACTTGGAGTCGTCGTAGACCCATGCGGTCACGACCGGTCCGAAGATCTCTTCCTGCATCAGGCGGTGCTTCGGGTCGTCGACCTCGACGAAGGTCGGCTCGATGAACCAGCCGACCTCGCTCGATGCGCCGCCGCCCGCGTGAATCTTCGCGGTGTCCTCGGCGATCGCTTGGCAGCCGCGGATGCGCTCGTGCGCGCGCTTGTCGATCACGGCGCCCATGAACGTCTCGTAGTCCGCCACGTCGCCGACGCGGATCGTCTTGGTGTCGGCGACCACGCGGTCACGCACCTCGTTCCACATGGAGCGCGGTACGTAGATGCGGCTCGCCGCGGAGCACTTCTGTCCCTGGTACTCGAACCCGCCGCGCACGATGGCGGTCGCGAGCGCTGCGCGATCGGCGGACGGATGCGCGAGGATGAAGTCCTTGCCGCCCGTCTCGCCGACGAGGCGCGGGAACGTTCGATAGTGATCGAGGTTGTCGGCCACGCTCTTCCAGAGCTTCTTGAACGTGCCCGTGCTGCCGGTGAAGTGAATGCCGGCCAGGTGCTCGCTCGCCAGTGCCGGCGCGGCCTGCGCGGCGCCTTCGCCAGGAAGAAACGAGAGCACGCCGTCCGGCAGCCCCGCCTCGCGCAAGATCTCCATCACGCGCCAGCAGCCGAGCAAGCTGGTGCTCGAGGGCTTCCAGAGCGCGACGTTGCCGCAGAGGATCGGCGCCGTCGGAAGGTTCGCTGCGATGGAGAGGAAGTTGAACGGCGTGATCGCGAGGACGAACCCCTCGAGCGCTCGCAGCTCGCTCCGGTTCCAAGTTCCCGCCGCCGAGATCGGCTGCTCGTCGTGCAGCTTCCGGAGGAACGCCACGTTGAAGCGGAAGAAGTCGGCGAGCTCGCAGACCGCGTCGATCTCCGACTGATGCGAGGTCTTGCTCTGCCCGAGCATGCACGCCGCGTTCACGCGCTGGCGATGCGGCCCCGCGAGCAGATCCGCCGCGCGAAGAAAGATGCCCGCGCGATCCTCGAACGACATCGCCGCCCAGGCGGGCGCCGCTTGCACGGCTCCCTCGATGGCGGCGTCCACCTCTTCCGCGCCGGCCTCGTGCGCGCGTGCGATCACGTGCGCGTGCCGGTGCGGCATGGTCACGTCGATCATGCGCCCGGTGCGCACCTCGCGACCGCCGACGACCACGGGGATCTCCACGCGCTCCTTCGACGCGGTGGCGAGCGCCTCGGTCAGCGCGGCGCGCTCGCGCGTTCCGGGTGCGTACGATTGAACGGGCTCGTTGACGGGCGGGGGAATCGGGATCGACATGGCGGGTGCATCGTAGTCCGGCCGGCGTTTCGTGGCAGCCTCCGCGGATGGCACGCTTGTTCGGGCGCAAGACGGCGGACGAGGTGCTCGCCGCGACCGATCTGAGCGGTCGGGTGATGATGGTCACCGGCGGCGACTCCGGGATCGGCTTCGAGACGGCGCGCGCGCTCGCCTCGCGCGGGGCGCGGGTGTGGATCGGGTGCATGCGGCGGGCGACCGGGGACGAGGCCGTCACGCGAATCCGCGCGCGACATCCGAGCGCCGACGTTCGCCCCATCGAGTTCGATCTCGGCGACCTCGAGGCCGTGCAGCGCGCGGCCGCATCGCTCGAAGAGCCTGCCCTGCACGCCCTGATCTGCAACGCCGGGGTCTACGGCGGACCCTACGCGATCACGAAGGACGGCTTCGAGCGCACGCTCGGCGTCTGCTACGTCGGCCACGCGGCGCTCGTGCACGCGCTGCGGTCCAAGCTCGAGGCGGGCGCGCCCTCGCGTGTGGTGATGGTGAGCTCCGACAACCACCGCTGGCCGGCCGAGCTCGAGTGGGACGCGCTGCCGACTCCGCCTGCGCGCTACACGGAGCTGCGCGCGTACGGACAGGCGAAGCTCTGCTGTGTGCTCTTCGCGGCTGCGCTCGATGCGCGATGGAAGGAGCGCGGCGTGCGCGCGTACTCGCTGCATCCGGGCGACCTCGTGGCGACCTCGATCGACAAGGATTCGTGGCTGCTCAAGGCCGCCTTCGTGCTCGCGCGCCCGTTCTCGCCTTCGCCTGCGCAAGCGGCAGCGACCTCGGTGTACGTCGCGACCTCGGCCGAGGTGATCGATCGCGGCGGTCGCTACTTCACGGACCTCGAAGAGAAGGCACCCGCCCGCGCCGCGTTGGATGTCGCGACGCAGGATCGTCTCTGGACGCTGACCGAGCGCTGGATCGCCGATCGCCATCCGTAGACCGCGCGACCGCGTCGCTCGCGCTCGTTCCACCCCCGAGCGGACGTAGCCCTCCGTCCAAGCTCCGCAACGCGCGCGTGAACACGGCATGCCCAGGACATGTTCGCTCCTACACGCGATGCGATCCGCGTTGACTCTGGCGGAACGCATGGGCAGCATCGACTGGCGTAGAAACACCAGCCGGAGTCGAGGTCGGCATGCCGAGTGCACGTTCGTTCGTTCGTTCACTCGTGGCTCTGGGACTCTTCGCGGCGAGTGGCTCGAGCGCGAGCTGTGACGTGCGCGGCCCTGCGGGAGGAGCGGTCGCGTCGAGCGATCCGTACCTGAGCTATCCGCGGCCGACGGCGGACACGTACGTCGATGCGACGGCTCCGACGACGAACTTCGGTCTCGCGCACACGATGAGGATCAGGGCGGACAGGTACATGTCTCTCGTCCGGTTCGACGCGGACCAGATCGCGATCGACCTTCAGTTCGCGACCGTGCTCTCGGCACAACTGACCGTCTGGGTTCAGGCGCCCATCACCGACATGAGCTGCGAGTTCTTCTACGAGATCCACCCGATGCGGCGACGGTGGACTCAATTCGGGGCTAACTCTCAGAGCGGAGCGACGTTCCAGTGCGCCAACGCGTTCTCGGGGAGCTGTGCACCGCAGGACGTCTGGGACTTCAGCACCGGCGCCGCCGTTCACCCGTACCACAGCGTCGCGACCGATCGCGCTGGCTGCAACCCCGGCCGGGACCCCGACGGCACGGCACGGCTGGTGTTCGATGTGACGCCGGACCTCTCCGCCGCGACCAATGATGGTGTCGAGTTCGGCTGGACGATCCTCGGGTCCGAGTTCTCGACCGGAACGCACCTCGCGACGCTCGAGACGCTGAGCTCCGAAGGCGGACGCCCGGCCGAGCTCGAGCTGGTGCTGGGCCCGAACTCGTTCGTGCCGCGCGAGCCGCTCGCAGCCCCGCCGCTCGATCGGAGCCGGCCGACCAGCGTGTTCGATGCGACGCGCTTCATCTACGACTCGGCCTTTCAGGCGAGCCCCGACGACATCGTCCAGTGGGGCATGGCGGCCGCGCTGATCGAGCCCGATCGCGCCGCGCACGTGCACGGGCGCGTCCTCGACATCAATGGCCAGCCGCGACCGGGTGTCGACGTCCGCTTTTACGGCCACCCCGAGTACGGGCAGACGCGCTCGCGCGCGAGCGGCGAGTTCGATCTCGTCGTGAACGGTGGCGGGACGCTCGTCCTCGAGTACTCGCGCCCGGAATTTGTCACCGCACAGCGGGTGGTCGCCGTCGCCTGGGGAGACACCGTTCGCGCACCCGACGTCACGCTCCTTGCGACACCCACGGCCTGCACGCCTCAGATCGGCGCAGCCGACAGCGGTTTCTATTTCAACCCTGGATGGACGATCGCTGACCGGCGCGGCACGCGGAGGATGGCGCTCTTCGTGCCGGCGGGCACGAGCGTCGTCGGCTCGGCCGCCACCTCGTTCCAGATCTGCCTGGACGAGTCGACACGCGCGCCGTCGGGACCTCCGTGCAGCGGCGTCACTGACTGCCCGGGCCGGCTCTGTATCGACGGCGAGTGCGTCGCGGAGCCGTCGAGCACCATGCCGGCCGATGTCGCGCAAGGGACGAGCTACACGTTCGCCATGGAAGGCTGCGTGCACGAACCAGGCGCGACAGGCCCGGCCGCCTGCCACGACGCGGCATTCCCGAGTGACGTCTACCTCTATCTCCGCACCTTCGGCGCGGGTGAAGAGTTTCCGGTGGGCGACCTGGCCGCGGGGCAGGCGGTACCGAACGGAAGCTACGATCGCTTGCACTCAGTCTGGGGCGCCGAGGCGAACGGGCTCACGATCGAGGTGACTCGCTCCGGCACCACGTGCACGGTCGATCGCGGGACGCAACTCCCGCTTGGGACCGCGGATCTCACCCCGGCAGAGCTGGCCGCGATCTGTGGCGACCACACGGGCTTCTTCCCAGATGGCTTGTCGCGTTTCTGGCGTGTGCCTCGCAGACACTTCTCACCCGGCGACCTCAACTGGGTCCAGCGCATGGGCGCCTTCCTCCAAGAGGGAACCGCCGAGTCCGGCACCGCGGACATCAACGACGACTGCCAGAATCGGTCCATCTTGTTCTGCGAGAGCCGCTCGCTCGGTGAGCGCGTTCCGCTCGTCGGTACGCCGTTCCAGCTCGCGTACTCCTCGAGCCACCAGGTCGGTCGCGGCGTCGACAACTCCATTCTCGTGCGCCCGATCCCGCTCGGCACGATCAACACGGCGACCCTGGGGTCGGCCATCGAAGAGGTCTTCGTTCGAGTCGAGGTCGCCGGCCGCGAGCTCGAGCCGTTCGTCTTCCAGAATCGCGATGTGTTCGCGCCGGACGAGTCCTGTCTCATCCCCCGCGCCCCATGTCCCACGCATCGTTTCTATTGGAACGGCCTCGACGGCTGGGACCGACCGACTCTCGGCCCGCAGACCGCGCAGGTCTTGATGACCTACCACGTGGTCGGCCGCTATATCGCGCCGCCCGCGGGCGTGGCGATGTTCGGCGGCACCGTGGTCGCAGGCGGCGGGGGCGGCGGCGGCGGGACCGCGGTGGGTCGACCTCCTGGTCGCACGGACCAGTTCGACATCACCTTCACGATCACTCGATCCGTCACCGTGGGCACGGTCGATGATGCGCAGCAAGGGCTCGGCGGATGGAACCTCGATGTCCATCACACGTTCAGCCCGGCGAGCCACTCGCTCTACATGGGCACCGGCGAGCGCCGTGGCGCGTTCGGGAACGGAACCGCGCTGTCGTTCCTGCCGCTTGCGTTCGAGCCCTGCGCGGGGGGCGCGACCGCCCAGCGCTGCGGTGGTGACTGCCCGGCAGCGGCACAGGTCCCTGTCACCGGCGTGGCCTCCGCGACCGACGGGACGACGTACATGGCGGGTGGCGTGGCGGGCCAGGCCCGACGCCTCTGGCGACTACGTGCCGACGCCACGTTCGCCGATCCGAGCGGGCGCCACGAGATCTCCGGGATCGCGATTCCACCGGGCCCCCGGATCGCAACGGGTCGCGATCCCGCCGAGCTCTTCGTGACGGGCGAGCCGCATGGCTGCGTCCAGCGTGCACGGATCGACGGGGACGCGGGGTCCGTGATCGCGAGCCTCGGCGCGTGCGGCGGAAGTTGCCCGGCCGGCTCTCCGATCCTGGCGCCAGGCACACCGCTCGATTCGACGCAGTCGAGCTGCGCGGTGTTCCACGCGTCGGACATCGACGTCGGGCCCGACGACAGTCTCTACATCGCGGACGCCGACCGGGATGCGGACCGGAGCCGAATTCTGCGCTGGCGTCCGGACGGATCCGTGGAGGTGGTCGCCGTCGTGCCGCACGGCCTCGTGGCGACGCAGGTCGAGGCTGCGGTCAACGGCAACGTCTTCGTCACCATCGAGAACTCCGGCTATGAGGACCGGATCTACCGGTTCACGCTAGACGGCCGCCTGCCCGACCAGCCCTGCGGCCTCGCGGGCAGCATCGACTGCCTGATGACCCGCGTCGTCGGTGCGCAGACCTATGGGTCGTCGTCGGCCTTCATGAACGACGGCACGCTCGGCACTTCGTTCTGGCTCTCGCAGACCGGCGCGGGATTGCCTGGGAGGGGCGATCTGGCCTCTGACTCGCGTGGACGCCTCTACCTCACACAGATGGAGGCGGGGCGCCTGGGATCTTGGTCGGGCCTGCGCGTTTGGCGCCTGGAGGACGACGCGACCATGTCGATCGTCGCTGGCTCGCGGCCGATCGACTCCCTCGGCTCGGAGATGCGCGAGCCGGACAGCCTGCCAGGTGTGATCCCCCCGACAGCGAGCCACTGCGACATCGGGTCCCCGGCCACCATCACCTCGCTGAACAGCTCCGATTCCGGCTCGATCGACGTCGCTGCAGATGGGCGCGTGCTGATCACTCAGGGTGGTCTCGGAGTTCTGCAGGTGGCCCCGGTGATGCAAGGAGGCCTCGTCGATGACCACGTCGTCGCCTCGTCGGACGGCGGCGCGCTCTACCACTTCGACGCGAGGGGGCGACACCTCCGCACGGTCGACTTCGTCACGGGCCGCACCTTGGTCTCGTTCCTCTACGACGGCGCGGGCCGACTCTCGCAGATCACGGACGCCGAGGGAGTCGACACGCTCGTGACGTACTCGCCCAACGAGATCCGACTCGAGACCGGCGGATCAGGGGGGCTCATCACGAGGCTCGGGCTGAGCGGTGGATACGCCACCACCATCGTGGACCCGGCGGGGCACACCACGACGTTCAACTACGACCCCCCGGCCGCGCTCCCAGCACAACTCGGGCTGATGCGGACGCTCACCGAGCCCGGCATGTCCGCCAGTCACGCGTTCACGTACGACGAGCTCGGACGGATCACGAGCGACGCGACGGTGCCCGACGTGGGCACGTCGAGCCGGCCCACGATCGTCATCGATGACGCGCCCGGCGTGCCCCGCGCCCGGGGCACTCGAGTGTCCCGGACGACGAGCCCCGAGGGCCGAGTGCGGATCTATCAGAGCTGGGAGTCGGGCTACACGCACCGGCGGACGCTCACGTCGCCGACCGGCTACGTCGATCGGCTCGCCGCGCCGAGTGATGGGCGGCAGATGCTTCACTCGGTCTCCGTCGGAGCCGGGGCCGGGAGCTGCCACGTGCAGGTGGCCATGGACAACAGCATCAGCCTGGTGGGCTGCGGCGTCGGCGAGATCTGCAACATCGAGACGACCGTCCCTGGCGCGACCGGAGCCTGCGTCCCCTATCGCGAGACCGTCACGATGGTCGCGGACCCGAACCGCGACCTCGGCGACGACGCGCGTTACGCTCGGTCCACAGTGATCGAGCGGGCGCGGACCACAGACTTCGCGACTGGCGCCCGAGAGATCCTCACGACCAGCTTCGCGCATCAGCGCTTCGCGCGGGGCGTTGGTGATGGAACGCCGTGCACCGATTCCGCGGCCGGAATCGTCGATTGCTTCAACTACCCCCTGCCCGGCAGCGCCGCGGGCGTCGCAAGCGTCACGACGCGACTCGACGCGCCGTTCACGACCACCGTGCGAGCCGCGACGGTCAACACGCCGGTCACCACCATCACGCGCGACGATCGCGGGCGCGTGACCTGCATCGAGTCCACGGGCAGCTTCCCGACGTCGATCACCTATGCCGGCGCGAGCCGTCGCCCTTCGCTCGTCCGCCAGGCGGCGTTCGCTGCCGGCTGCAGCGGCGCGCCGTCGTGTAGCGGCGGTAGCTGCGGGACGCGCGAGGCGTCGTTCGCCTACACGACCGATCACACTCGTTGGCTGCAAGCGATCTCGACGGGCACCGGGTCGACCGCCATGATCACGACGCTCGTGCCCGAGCACGCCACGGGCTGGGTCGATCGCGTGTTCCTGCCGGGGCACACGCAGACGATCGACATCACGTACGACGAGCGCGGCAACATCCGCACCTTCACCCCGCCGTCGCGGCCCGCGCATCAGTTCACGGTCACGCAGCGCGACTTCTCTGACAGCTACACCCCGCCAATGACATCGACCTCGACCGGAGCCGAGGTCGTCCACACCGAGTACACGGACGACGGTCAGCTGCACGTCGTGCACTTCAACGACGGCGCGACGATCGAGCTCGACTACGACGCCACTCGCGGAACCGTGACCGATCTGCGCGGCGGCGACACCGCGTTTCCGATGCACTACGCGATCACGAGCGACACGTTCGGGCAGCCGCTGCATATCGGCGACGCGAGCGCGTCGCTCGACTACGACTACGACGTGACGATGCCTGCGCGGGAGACGTCCGCGGGCCCGGCGGGCCGGCAGGGCGTCGTGCGCTGGAACGTCGGGAGCGCGCTCATGCTCGAGAGCGAGCAGGTCACGCTCGGCGTCGGCACGACCTCGACGACGGCAACGCTTGCCTACGACTACGACGCCGACGCGGTCCTGCGCACGGTGCACCTCTCGACCGCTGCGACGAGCACCACGACTTCGGTCGAGTACCGGCGCACCGCTCCTCCGACACCGCCCGCGATCTGGACGCCGATCTCGGTGGTGACCGCGGGGCCGACCGGCGAATCGACCACGACGACCATCTCCGTGACGCCGTTCGGCGAGCTGTCGCAGCTCAGCACGAGCCCTTCGAGTGGCTCCGGCCCTTGGTACGAGACGGAGATCTGCGCGCGGGACTCGCAAGGTCGCATCACGGACCGCCGCGAGCTCTTGCCCGCGACGCCGACGGGGCACGGGCACGCAACGCTGCCTCGCTTCGTGTTCCACCACTTCGAGTACGACGCGGCAGGGCGACTGCATCGTGACCGCGGCTACTCGCGCACAGCAACCGAGACGTGCGCCTCGTGGCTCGCGTCCTTCGCCTCGAACCCGCTCGCGCGCGCAGATCTGTCTGACCAGACGATGGCGTACACGGAGAACGGTGGCCTCACGTCGGGCTCGCAGACGAGCTGCTCCACGTTCGACGCGGCCGATCGACCGATCTGCCATCCGTCACGCACGTACAACGCGCGCGGGCAGCTGACATCACCAGGGCACGGCGATGAGCTCGCCTACGATGTGCTCGGCAGGATCCGCAGCTTCCGACACGGCGGCACGCGGATCACCTACGACTGGGATCCTGCGAGCCGCCTCGTGCACATCGGCGGCAGCGGCACGGGCGAGGAGCATTTCGTCTACGACGGTGCCCGCGCCGTCGCGTGGCGGCGAGGGAACGACACCTCGTTCTTCGTCTACGGCTCGATGGGCCACGTGCCGGACCTGATGTACCGAGACCTCGGCAGCAACGGGAGCATCGACGAGACCTACCGACTGGTGACCGACGAGCGCGGCAGCGTGCGCCTCGTCGTGCGGATCGACGGCCCGACCGCGGGGATCGTCGCGCAGCGGATCGACTACGACGCGTGGGGGTTTCCGAGCTTCGTGAGCGGCGACGCGAGGATGCAGCCGTTCGGGTTCGCAGGTGGGCTGTGGTTGAGCGACGCGGGGCTGTGGAGGTTCGGGGCGCGGGACTACGACCCCGGGATCGGCAGCTGGACCGCGGGGGATCCGATCGGGTTTGCCGGTGGGGAGAACGTATATCGGTACTGCGGCGCGGACCCGATCAACTGCATCGATCCATCAGGATTGCAAGGCTGGGAAGAGGCCGCGGCTCTGATCTTTGTCGTTAGTTTTGCGACGGGGGCGCCGTCCGACACCGCGGACCACCCGGCGGACATCGGAGCGTTGATTCTCGCGACCCTCTTCATGGGACTGCCTGCCGGCTCACCAACCGTCGTACCGCCGATCCCGGCATCACTCGCTGGCGGCCGCTCCACGTTTGTGTACTTTGGCATGAGGGGATCGTCGCGCGTCTACGCAGGCATCACCGTCAACCTAACGCGCCGCGCCGCTGAGCACGCCCTGAGGAGGGGAGTGGATCCGATCCTGAGCATGGCGTGAGGTCTTCGGCGAATCGTACTGGAAATTGGGCTTGAGAAGCACGGGGCAGAGCCCAAGCCTTCGGCTGT
>JAYVCF010000352.1:0-9622 GCA_043750095.1 Deltaproteobacteria bacterium | reverse complement strand
GACGCCGTGGTCCCGGTGACGGTGAGCACGATGCGCGAGAGCGAGTACATGGTCACGCCGCAGCCTTGGTTCTGCGACGGAGCGATGAAGAACGTGCCGTTGAAGTCGCCCGGCGCGACGAAGGCCGTGCAGACCGGCCCCGTGTCGGTCGTGACGACTCCGGAGTCGCACACCGTCATGTACGCGCAGTGCGCGATCGACTCGTCGCACGAGTCCACCGTGCAGTCGTTTCCATCGTTGCAGTCACGAGGCGTCGTCGCGTGGAAACAGCTGTGGATCACGCAGCGCTCGTCGCCATTGCAGAAGATGTGGTCGTCGCACTCCGCGTTGGTGTTGCACGGGAGGCTACCCGTCGTGCACCCCAGCGTCAGGCTGCAGTGCTCGCCCGCACCCGTGCACATCCCGTCGATCGGCGTGTGCATGCAGACGTTGCCCGCGACGCATTGGTCGATCGTGCACGCGATCGAGTCGTTGCACTGACCGTCGGACGTGCACGACGTGGACGGCGCATCGATGCCCATGCCGACGTCGGAGCGCGGACCGATGTCCGTGCCGCTACTGGCGTCGTGCTCGGTGGCTGCCCGCGTACACCCCGCAGCGCCGATCACCAGGACGATCGAGCACACCAAGAAAAGCCGCATCTAGAAAAGCGTACGCGCTTGGTCGCGACCCGGTCAACGAGTCGTCGAGTCTCCCGTCGTATCGCTTCGCGGGAGAGCCCCGTATCGACGCGCTGCGCGTGGAGTCGTTTCGACCTCGCTCGGCTCCTGCCATGATGCGCGGCATGGAGAGCAGCGCACGCAGCTCGCTCGCCGCGGAGCCCATCCCGCGGCCTCTGCGATCGGCGCTCGTCCGCGTTCGGAGCGCGCTCTTCGACGTGGACGAGAGTCGGCTCTCGCCGCCGCGTCGCTGGGCCGTGGTGAGCGCGCGCTTCCTCTGGCTCGTGGCGCGCGCGTTCTTCCGCGATCAGCTGCAGATGCGCGCGGCCTCGCTCTCGTTCTCCACGCTGCTCGCCGTCGTCCCGGCGCTGGCGCTCGTGTTCGCCGTTGCCCAGGCGACGGGCCTTCTCGCGACGCTCCGTGACGACACGATCATGCCCTTCGTCGAGGACGCGCTCGGGCCTGCCACGGGTCACGACTCGGAGGGCGTCGTCCTCTTGCGCTCGGCGATCCTCGGCATCGTCGCGCTCGTCGAAGGCACGAGCATCGCCGGGCTCGGCATCACGGGGACCGTCGTGCTCCTGCTGGCCATCTGGCGCGTGGTGCGCGGCGTCGACGAAGCGTTTCGACACGTGTTCGAGAACCGCGGTCCGCGCCGCTCGGTGGCGCAGCGCATCCGCGCGTTTCTCGTGGTCGCGATCGTCACGCCGCTCGGTCTCTCGTACGCCGTCACCAGCGCGTCCCTCGCGCACGGCGGCGCCGCGAGCGTCGTGGCCGAGTGGATTCCGATCCCATGGGCGCGCGAGCTGCTGCTCGTCGTGCTCCCGCCCGTCGTGGTGTCGCTGACGCTGCTGGTCCTCTATCTGGAGCTTCCCGATACCGACGTGCGCATTCGCTCGGCCATCTTCGGCGCGGTCGTCGCGGGCCTCGCGTGGTACGGGACGCAGCTCGCGCACGTGCGCTTCCAGGTGGGTCTGGCGCAGTGGAACGCGATCTACTCCGGGTTCGGTGCCTTTCCGGTCCTGCTCGCGAGCGTGCAGGTGAGCTGGGTGATCGTGCTCATCGGCGCGCAGCTGGTCGCTCTCCACCAGCACTCGCCCACGCTGCGCGTGCTGGCGGCGGGCGCGCGCCGCGACTTCGCGACGCTCTCGACGCTCGGGATGGAGGTCGCGCTCACGCTCGTCGGCCGCGAGGCGCCGATCGACGCGCGCGCGCTCGCGGTCGAGGTGCACGCCGACCTGGTCACGCTGCGCGTCGTGCTCGACTCGCTCGAAGCGCGAGGGATCATCTCGTCGATCGTGGCGGCAGGCACGAAGCGCTACGCGCTGAGCGGCGACGCGAGCGGCCTCCGCACGAGCGACGTGCTCGACGCGATCGGACGCGGCCCTCAGGTCGAGCTGCCATGGCGCGAGGGGAGCCAGACGGTGCGCCGCGCGCTCGAGCTCCATCGGCAGGCGGGCGACACGAGCGAGCACAACGTGACGCTGGCAGAGCTGCACGGCCGCGCGCGCCCCTGATCTCGACCGGAGTGCCCGGCTCGCCGGAAACATCCCGAACCCCGGCTTCGCTGGCTACTATCCCCATCGCCCCAGCGGGGCGCCCCAGATGGACCGCATCCTCGCCATCGCCCTCAACACCTTCCGCGAAGCGGTTCGCGATCGCGTGCTCTATGGCGTCCTCGGATTCGCCGTCGCCATCCTCGCGTTCACGCTCGCGCTCGCCGAGCTCTCGCTCGACGAACAGCGCCGCGTGGTGCTCGACGTCGGACTCGCGTCGATCTCGCTCTTCTCGGTGGTGATCGCCGTGTTTCTCGGCAGCTCGCTCCTCTACAAGGAGATCGAGCGCAAGACGCTCTACGTCATCCTTCCCAAGCCCATCCGACGCTACGAGCTCTTGGTGGGGAAGTTCGTGGGGATCACGCTCACGGCGAGCGTGTTCGTCGGCATCATGGGCGCGGTGCAGCTCTACGTGACGGCGATCCAGGCGCAGGCCGCCGCCTGGCTCCTCGTCGGCGCGCCGCTGGGGCTCGCGCTGGTGTTCGGCGTGGGGTTCTATCGCGCGAGCGATCGGACCCGCGATCGGACTGGCATGGCGCCGGTGCTGAGCGTCGTCGCGCTCGCGACGATGACGGCGGTGTGCGCGACCACCGACGTGGCCGTGGTTCCCATCCTCGAGGCGCTCGTGCTCGTGGTCGGCGAGGTCATCCTGCTGGCGGCGGTCGCGATGCTCTTCGGCTCGTTCTCGACGCCCTTTCTGACGGGCGCGTTCACCATCGGCGTCTGGCTGCTCGGTCGCTCGGCCGACACGATGGCCTCGATTCACTCGCGCATGCTTCCCGAAGGCGTGCGCTCGCTCCTGCATGGGCTCGCCTGGGTCCTGCCGAACTTCCACCTCTTCGTTCCGAGCATGCACACGCTCGAGCCGACGGCCGGCGCGCTCTCGCCCGGGGCCTACGTCGGATCGTCGATGGTCTACGCGGTGCTCTACGCGATCGCGCTGCTCGTGGTCGCTTCGGTCGCGTTCCAGCGGCGCGATCTCGCATGAAGGCCGGTGGCGAAACGGCGGCACGGATCGCTGGCATCGCGCTCGTCGTTCTCCTCGCGCTCGCGGTGCGTGTGATCGGGAGTGCGCGAGCCGAGCTGGCCGAGGCGCGCGCGCTCGACGGCCACGGCGACACTGCGCTCTCCATCTCGCACTACCGTCGCGCCGCGCGTTGGTATGCGCCGTTCAGTCCGTATCCCGAGGAAGCGCTCGGACGCCTCGCGCAGATCGGCGACGAGGCAGAGAGCTCGGGCGACGTCGACCTCGCGCTCTCGGCCTGGCGCTCGATTCGCGCCGCGACGCTGGGGTCACGCAGCTTCTACGTTCCGTACGAGCATCGCCTGCACGAAGCGAATCGCCACATCGCCTCGCTCATGGCGCAGATGCCACCGCCGCCCATCGAGCTTCGTCGCACGATCGCGGAGCGAGAAGCCGCACACCTCGCGCTGCTCGAGGCCGACACGGGACCGGCCGCGTTTCCCAGCGTGGTGGCGCTCTTCGGTCTCGCGATGTGGATCGCCGCGGCGTTCCTCTTCGCGACGCGTGCGTTCGGCGACGACGACAAGCTCGTGCCACGGGAAGCAAGGACGTGGGGCGGCGCGTTCATCGTGGGCCTCGGTCTCTTCGCGATCGGGCTCTGGCTCGCTTGAGCACGTGCGAACGTTTGGACGAGAGGCGCCGATTGGCGTAACGAGGACGCGTGGACAGCATCAAAGTGAAGAGCGCAGGGCCCCTCAAGGGCAAGCTCAAGGTCAGCGGCGCGAAGAACGCCGCGCTGCCGATCCTCTGCTCGGCGCTTCTCGCGGACGGCGAGCACACCTTTCGCAACGTCCCCGATCTGAAGGACATCGAGACGACGGCGCTGCTGCTCCGGCACCTCGGCCTCGATGTCGACGTGAAGCCGCCCATCGTCACGGTGCACGGTCGGCCCGTGATCGAGCCGGACGCGCCCTACGAGCTCGTGAAGCAGATGCGAGCGTCGGTGCTCGTGCTGGGTCCGCTGGTCGCGCGCTACGGCAGGGCGCGTGTGTCGCTGCCGGGAGGTTGCGCGATCGGCGCACGCCCGATCGACCAACACCTCTTGGGCCTCGAGGCGATGGGCGCGCAGATCGAGCTCGACCACGGCTACGTGAACGTGGTGGTGCCGAGCGGCCGCCTCAAGGGCGCCGACATCAACCTCGACATCCCCACGGTCACCGGCACCGAGAACCTGATGTGCGCGGCGACGCTCGCCCGCGGCCGCACCCGCATCGCGAATGCCGCGCGCGAGCCCGAGGTCGAAGAGCTCGGCACCGTGCTCAACAAGATGGGCGCGAGCGTCGAAGGCGCAGGCACCGACGTCATCACCATCGAAGGCAAAGAGGTACTGCACCCCGTCGACCACGCGATCATCGCCGATCGGATCGAGGCCGGCACGTACATGGTCGCCGCCGCGATCACCGGTGGCGACGTGCTTCTCGAGGGCATCACCTTCGACCACATCGAGGCGCTCTGCGCCAAGCTCCGATCGGCGCGCGTCATCGTCGAGCGCGAGGCGGGTGGCATCCGCGTCGTGGGCAAGCTGCCCTTCAAGCCCGTGGACGTCACGACCGAGCCCCACCCTGGCTTTCCGACCGACATGCAGGCGCAGTTCATGTTGCTCGCGTGCCTGTCCTCGGGCTCGAGCGTCATCACGGAGACCATCTTCGAGAACCGCTTCATGCACGTGCCCGAGCTCGTGCGCATGGGGGCGCGCATCGACATCCGCGGCCGCAGCGCCTTCGTGCACGGCCCGGCCAAGCTCAGCGGCGCGCGCGTGATGGCGACCGATCTTCGTGCGAGCGCGTCGCTCGTGCTCGCCGGGCTCGTCGCGAGCGGCGAGACGGAAGTGCTGCGCGTCTATCACATCGATCGCGGCTACGAGCGCATCGAGGCCAAGCTCTCCGCGCTCGGTGCCGACGTGCGTCGCGTGCCGGGCGCCTCCGACTGAGATGACGAAGGCGGCAAAGCTCTCGGTGAGCGGGATCACCATCGGTGTGCCCAAGGGAAGGGTGCTCGCGCAGCTCGCGCCCTTGCTGGCCTCGGTCGGTGTCGGCACGGACGACGTGCTCGCCGACGATCGGCGCCTCGTGCGGGTCGATCCGGCCACGGGGCTTCGGTTTCTCTTGCTCAAGCCGGACGACGTGCCGACGTACGTCGAGTACGGCGCCGCCGACATCGGCATCGTCGGGCGCGACGTGCTGCTCGAGCGCGAGTACGACCTCTACACGCCCGTCGATCTCGGCATCGGCAAGTGCCGGCTCGTCGTGGCTGGCTTTCCCGACCGGCCGCCCCCGAGCCGCGCGCTGCGCGTCGCGACGAAGTTTCCGCGCATCGCCCAGCGTCACTTCGCGAGCCGCGGGATCCCCGTGGAGATCGTGTTCGTGCAGGGCTCGGTCGAGCTCGCGCCGCTCACGGGGCTCGCGGACGTGATCGTGGACCTCGTCGAGAGCGGCGAGACGCTGCGTCAGAACGGCCTCGCACCGCTCGAGCACATCGCCGACGTCTCGAGCGTGCTCGTCGCGAACCGCGCCTCGTTCAAGCTCCAGTACGCGCGCCTCGCGCCGCTCTTCGCAGCGATCGAGGCGCGCGCCAAGAGGTCGTGATCTCGACCCGAAGGCGTCGAGCTGGATGATCCCTCAGTCGGTGGCCGCAGGATGCGTATCCGCGTCGGCCGTGGCAGGCGCGTGTGCGCGGCCCGCGTGCACGTCGGTCGTCATGGTGGTCGCGCCACTGACCGTGATCATCGATCGCAGCCGGCGGAACGTCGCGCGCCCGATGCCGCGCACGCGGAGGATGTCCTCCACGCGCTGGAACGGATGCGCCGTGCGGTAGGTGAGGATCGCCTGCGCCTTGCTCGGCCCGATGCCGGGCAGGAGCTGGAGCTGCTCGGCGCTCGCGGTCGCGATGTTCACGACGCCATCGGCGACGTCCGAGGACGGGGCCGCGTGCGCGCGCGGCGCGGGGACGCTCGTCGTGTGCGGGCCCGTGCTGCGCGCGTGCGGCGCGTGGGTCGCCTGCGCGGCGACGGGCGAGGCCGCCACCAGCAGCGCGAGCGCGGCGGCGATCCCGAGGGTGCGGTTGAACGTGTTCTTGATCATGTCTCTCTCCTCTTTCTTCATCGAACGTGTTGGGGGTCCGGCCGTGCACCACGCACGACCGCTCGGCGAGCGCGGACGCTCGCGTCGTCTCACTCGGAACCGAGCGGCAGATCGTTCGCGGGGAACGCAGTCTCCGCGCGCGCTGCGCCCTCGCTCGCCAGCCGGAACGGCCGGATGTGCAGCGTCCCGTTCGTCGGGACCGCATCGAGGATCGCGTTCAGGCTTCCGTCGCGGTTGCGGAACGCCGTCCCGATCCGCACCCAGAACTTCCGTCCGTCTCGCTCGCGCGCGACGATCGTATAGACGACGAGCGGCCTCTGGCCGCTGCTCTCTTCGACGTGGACTTCCATGGCTCCGACCTCTCTGCCTCGTGGCGAGCCAGGTCAGTGCACGGCCGGATCCGGGCGGCGGACCTCCGTTTCTCGCAGGACTTCACCCGGATCTGGCGGGCCTGACGGCGGACCGTCGTCACTCGCGCGCCTTGTCCCGGCGCCAGCGCGCGAATACGATGCCGCCCTGCGCTCGGGGGGGCGCTAGGGTCCGAGTCCAGAAGCGTTCGTCAGGAGGAACATGAAGGTCACGCTCTCAACCGATGCGCTCCCCAAAGTTCGGGCCGATCTGCTCGCGCTCGGTGTTCGCTCTGGCGGCTTCGACAAGGCTCAGAAGGCGTTCGATCGCACGCTCGGTGGTGCCCTCTCGGCGGCCGCGAAGCTCGAGGACTTCAGCGGCAAGGCCGGCGAGACGCTGAAGATCTCGCTCCCGCGCGCCGGCGTGAAGAACGTGCTCCTCGTCGGCCTCGGGGAAGGCGCGTTCGGGGAGAAAGAGGCGCGCTCGCTCGCGGTTCGCGCGACCGGCGCCGGCTCGAAGTATGGCGTTGTCGCCATCGCGCTTCCGAGCGACGTGGATCCGATCCTGCGCGCGGCCGCCGAAGGCGCGCTCACGGGCGCGTACCGATACACCCGCTACCTCACGGGGGATCGGAAGCCGAAGCGTCGCCTCGAGACGGCGCGCCTGATCGTGACCCGCAAGGACAAGGCGGCAGCCGCGGCCGTGGAAGCGGGCGTCGTCATGGCCGAGAGCGTGATGCTCGTTCGCGACCTCGTGAACGCGCCGCCGAACGACCTCACGCCCGTCGCGCTCGCCAACGAGGCACGCAAGGCCTGCGAAGCGCACGGCATCGGCTACGTCGAGTGGGACAAGGCGGGCCTGGCCGAGCTCGGCGCCGAGCTCTTCCTCGCCGTGAACCGTGGCAGCGCCGAAGCGCCGCGCATGGTCCACATGAGCTACGTGCCCGAGGCCGCGGGGAAAAAGCTCAAACGCATCGTCTTCGTCGGCAAGGGCCTGACCTTCGACTCGGGCGGCCTCTGCATCAAGCCGGCCGGCAGCATGATCGACATGAAGTGCGACATGGCCGGCGCCGCGACCACGCTCGGCATCATCCTCGCGGCCGCTCGCTTGAAGCTGCCGATCGAAGTGCACGGCCTCTTCGGCGCGACGGAGAACATGACGGGCTCGGCCGCATACCGGCCGGGCGACGTGTTCAAGAGCCTCGACGGAAAGACGGTCGAGATCATCAACACGGACGCCGAGGGTCGCCTCGTGCTCGCCGACGTGCTCGCCTACGCCGCCAAGACGCTGAAGCCGGACTTCATGATCGATCACGCGACGCTCACCGGCGCCTGCATGGTCGCGCTCGGTCCGTGGACCGCGGGCCTGTTCGCGAACGACGACACGCTCGCGGCGGCTTATGCGAAGGCAGCCTCCGAGCAGGGTGAGTCCGTCTGGCGTCTGCCGCTCGAGGAGGATCTCCGCGAGATGCTCAAGAGCGAGATCGCCGACATGAAGCACATGGGCGATCGCTTCGGCGGCTCGATCACTGCGGCCTTGTTCCTGCGCGAGTTCGTGGGCAAGACCAAGTGGCTGCACCTCGACATCGCGGGCCCCGCGTTCGCCGAGCGCGCTCATGGCGTCAGCCCCAAGGGCGGCACGGGCTTCGGCGTCGCGACCGGCGTGCGCTTCCTCGAGTCGCTCGCCGCGGCGGGCTGATCTCGATCCAAGGGCGGCGTCCGGGATGATCGTGCGTAGGGCTCGAGCACCGATCGTCGTCGTCGCGCTGGGCGTACTGCTCGCGCCGATGGTGGCGAGCGCACACCTCGGCCACGTAATCTTGCGCGCCGAGCGCTATCTCAAGCTCGACGCGAGCGACGCCGACACACGGCTCGTCGTCTCGCTGACGCTCGGCGCCGACGAAGGCGCGCGCGTGCTCGGCGCGGCCGACGCGGACGGGGATCACGTCGTCAGCCAGGCCGAGTCGGACGCTTATCTCGCGCAGTGGGGTGAAGGCCTTCGCACCGACGTCCCGATCGAGATCGACGGCGCCGCCTTCGATGCGACGTGGACCGAGGGCTACATGGAGCCCATCGGCCCGGTGGGCGCGACGCCTCTCACCGTGGAGATCACCGCGCACCTACCGCTGACGGGGCGCGACCACCTCGTCCGCTTTCGCGATCGCATGCGCCGCGAGGTGTTCGATCGCACGGACGTGGCGTTCCGCGCGCACGACGGCGCCGAGATCGTGACGTGCGGCCCGGGCGACGAGCCGACGGGGACGCAGAACGATTTCTCGTTCGGTGCCAGCGTCGGTGGCGACGCGCCCCCCGAGGCGCTCAGCGCGCACTTGCACTTTCCCAACCACAGCGACGCGAGCCCGACGAGGTTCGCGCTCCCGATCGCGCTGCTCGCACTGCTCCTCGTCGGCGCCGCGGTCGTGCGTCGTCGTCGTCGCCCCTGACGGAAACGAACGTCGCGGCGGGCCCGCAGGTCGAACCGGTCGGATTCGCTTCTAGCGGATCTTCGACCGAGAGAACTCAGAGCTGAAACGGGAAGTTGAACGAGAAGGTGGGGTTGCGGAAGTGCGGGAACGTGGCGCCACGCACCGCGCGTGCGACGCAGCTTCCCACCGGCGTTCCGGCGAACTGACCGCTCACCGTCGCCGTCGACACGCGGCCGGTCGATCCGGTCACGCCCACCGCGACGGTCGCGAGCCCGTGCTGCCCGCCGCCACACGCAGTGACGTCGCCACGAACGGCGGTCATCGCCGACATGACGTCGCCGCGCGCGGGAGACGCCGGCAGCGACGAGTCCGCCGCAGGAGCGCTCGGTGCAGGCGTCGCCGTCGACGTTCCGCGAGGCGGTCGTGCCCCGGTACCAGGCCCGAGCGCGCTCGAGAGCAGGTCGTCGATCGATCGATCGCCACCGCTCGGTGCAGGACCGGTGCGGCCGGTCGGCGCGGTCGGAGTGCTG
>JAYVCF010000351.1:0-17766 GCA_043750095.1 Deltaproteobacteria bacterium | reverse complement strand
CGGTCGACCGAGCCGGCTGCGGCGAGCGACGACGTGGTCCCGATTCCGGCATGGATCACCCAGAAATTGGCCCCGCCGACCCGAAGATCGACCGCGTGGCCCAGGGACTCGAGGAAGGCGACGTGCTCGCGCGGGACCTTGCGGAAGAGGCGGCTCACCTCGCGCTCGTCCGTGGCCGTGACGCCGTAGGAGGCAAGGGTCGCGGTCGCGCCCATCGCGCGGGCCTCGTGGATGAAGCCTTCCGCTCGCGACCAGCGAAGCAGCCATTCCTCGTGGTTTCCGAGCGCGCCGCGCGCCCCGCGCGCGATGAGGAGGTCGAGCACGCGGCGGGTGTCTGGACCGCGGTCGCAGAGATCGCCGGCGACGAGCACGGTCCGCTTGGTCGGGATCTGCGCGAGCAGGCGCTCGAGGAGGTCGGCGCGGCCGTGGATGTCGCCGATGACGGCGCAGGACGAGGCCTTCACGGTGACCATGCGGCCGGGCGGGGAGTCGAACTCGGATTCGTCGGGGGACGTCATCGGCACCTCCACCCTAGGGGGCACGGGATCGACCACCGTGAGCATTACCGCGGGTGGTAATGCGGGCAGTTCCTCCCCGCGCTCCCCTCACGTGGCCCCCGCGCTCCCCGTGTCGCTATTCGACGTCATAGGCGGGCGGCATCTTCTCGTGAGTGGCCGAGGTTCCGGCCGAGGAGAAGACATGAGCAAGTCACCAACGAATCGGGTCCCCTGGCAGCGCGTCGAGAAGTACCGGATCGACCTCGGGACCCCCGGCATGGACGCCGGGCTGAGCATCGCGGTCGCCATCGCATGGCGGGGCTTCGTGACCGACGACGGGCCCGTCTACACGAGCTCGCGCGTCTGGCTCCTCGAGCAGCCCGAGCCGGTCGAGACGATGCTCGAGACCGAGGAGGAGCTCGCGCAGATCGAGCCCTTCGACATGTTCGACGTCGTGGCCGTGGTTGCCGAGGGCGTGCGTGAGGGCCCGCCCGGTGCCGTCGTGCGTGCCCCTCGCGGGGCCGCGTCGTGAGCGCGGCGCCGCGCAGCGAGCCCCTGGCGCTTCACGTACCGGCCGGCTGGCTCGATGCGCTGGTAGCCGACATGCGGGCAGACCGCGAGCCCGCACCGCACTGGGACATCGCGCAGCTCGACGGCTTCGCGGAAGCGATCGGAGCGTCGATCGCTGCGTCGATCGCCGCGTCCGCGCGAGCGGCGGAGGACGAAGCCGCAGCGCCAGCCAACGTTCGGGACGTCACCTGTTGGGGCGAACCTGAAGCTCCGACCCACCGCGCACTGACGTGTGTGCCGAACGGCGCGTTGGACGCATGCCGGACCGCGCTCGGCCGGGTGCGCGCGTCCGTGATTCCCGCTTGGGACTCTTCGTGAGCGGGAACCCCGATCCGCCAGGGACCACCATCTGCGCGCCGTGGGCGATGACGTCCTCGTAGTTCAGCTGCTCGGCCTCGACGTGGAGCTCGTTCGCGACTTGCTCGACAACATCGCGCGCGTCGTACGCTTGCGTGAGCGCCAGCTCGATGTCGTCGATCACGAATTCATCGCGAATCTTCCCGGCCGCCGCGTCGAACTCCCGGTCGTCTCGCGCGACCTCGAGAGGAAGGAGGCGACGTCCGCCTGGCTTTCGTCCGGCGGGCACAGCCGGCTCGCCGAGCGCTTTCGCGCGGCGCCGAACCGCGTAGGCGAGCGCACGAACGTTCCGCTCCTCTACCTCGCTGAGCTTGCCCTTCTTGAACTCGCCGAGGTTGCCGTCTCGGTCCTTGGTGCGTCCCCCCAGGGTTCGCCTCCAGACCGCCTCACCGACGCGGTGCACGGTGTCGAGCCCGTCGCGGGCCTCGGGATCGTGACCGGCGATGGCGACGAGCCTGATAATCGTCGCGCTCGCCTCGTCGATTCCGGCGCGGCGAAAGTGCCGGCTGATGTCTCGAACGAACTCCACGGCGCGCCGTGACTCGAGCTCCGGCTGGGAAGCGGCACGCACAATCGACTTCTTCGGCATCTATCTAGATGGCCGATATCGCGTGCAGCCGCAAACTTGGGCCCGGAGCCTTCAGGAAAGGCAGATCCGCGCCCGGCTCAACGTGGACCTCACGATCAGCGCTTGGTGTGCGGAGCCCGCGCGCACGTGCAGTCGAGACATCCGTGCTCGGCACACGTTCCGCACGCGCGCGCGACCTGCTCCCGCAGCGCCTTGCGAGCGCGGAAGATCCGCACGCCGGCGTTGCTCGCCGAGATGCCTGTCGCGTCCGCGTAGTCCTTCACCGCGATGCCGTCGATCTCGACGCGGCGGAGCACGTCCGCGTACTCCGGCTTGAGCGTCGCAGCGAGGTCGGTCACGCAACGACACGCGACGCGGGTCCACTCCTCGTCACCCTCCGCGTTGGCCATCTCCGCGGCGAGCGCTTCGAGCCGACGAGCGCTCACGGCCTGGCGTCGCTGATGATCGATCACGGCGTTGCGCAGCACGCGATAGAACCAACCGATCACCGACTCGCGAATGTCGTCGCCGTGATCGAGGCTGCGGACGAACGCCTCCTGCACGATCTCCTCGGCGGCGGCGTGGTTGCCGATCCGGCGCTCGACGTAGCGGAGGAACTCGCGGTGGTTCGCGACGAACGTCTCGACCACGGCGGCCGAGGGTGGCTTGCCGGGTTCTTCTAGGGTCTCGTCGTCCACGTTTCTCTCCCGCGAGACCGGGGGTGCGACCCTTCGGCCACGCCCCTCGCCCTCGTTCGACGATCACTCCTACTTCTTGGTCGCGCAGCCGCAACCGCTGCCACAGCGACAGCTCTGCTCACACTTGCAGCTCTCGCCGCAGCTGCATCGCTCGGCTGTCGCGGCGCACCCACACGTCGTCTGTGCGCATCGACAGCTGTTCTGATTCGGGCTCGGGGTCTGCTTGCTCATGGTGTCTCTCCTGGGCGAGGTCTCGCTCAATTGCGCGCCCTCACTCCAAAGACGCAGGCCCTGGCTCGGCATTACACCGCCTCAACGCACGACGTCGAAGTGGCGCATCATCCCGGCCGCGTGATGCTCGAGGATGTGGCAGTGGTACATCCACGAGCCCGGGCGATCGTCGGCGCGAAACGCGATGGTGACGGTCTGCCAACCGACCACGTTGACGGTGTCCTCCCACGAGGTCGGCGTGATCGGAGTGCCGTCGATCGCGACCACCTGGAAGAAGAACCCGCACCATCGAGGAGGTGAAGTCGCGAAGCGCGCTCATGCTCGGCACCCACGCGCGCGTGCGACACTTCCGACGTGGAGCACGGACGTTCGCCGATGCTGGCCGGTTCGCTGCTCGCGCTCGCGTCCGCGGTGGCTTTCGGCGTCACCACTCCGATCGTCGCGCGCGCGGGTGTCGACGTCAGACCGCTTACCACGGCGGCCCTTCTCTATGCTGGTGCCGCGGTCACGGCGCTCGCGCTGCGTCCGTTCTCGGCTCGGTCAGGGCGGGCGCTCGCGCGTAGCGATGCGTCGCGCGTCGCGCTCGTGGCGTTGCTCGGTGCGGCGCTCGCGCCGTCGCTGTTCGCGTGGGGCGTACAGCGCGCAGGTGGGACCGCGACCTCGCTCACGCTGAATCTCGAGGCTGTGTTCACCGTGTTGCTCGCGCGCGCGGTGCATCACGAGCCCATCGGAAGGCGTGCCGGAGCGGCGGTCGTCCTCATGCTGATCGGCGGCACCACGCTGGCGCTCGACCGCGTCACGTCCTTCGGTCTCGCTGGGCTGGCCGCGGTCGCCGCTGCGACGCTGTGCTGGGCGGCGGACAACACGCTCACGCGCGGGCTCGCCGACAACGATCCGCTCGAGGTCGTCGGCGCCAAGGGCGCGCTCGGAGCGGCGGCCACCGGGACGCTCGCCGTACTCTGGCACGAGCCGCCTCCGTCGATGTTCGCCGCGCTGGCGCTGCTCGCTTGTGGTGCGACCGGCTATGGACTGAGCCTGCGGCTCTACCTTCTCGCTCAGCGGCGAATCGGCGCTGGCCGCACCGGCTCGATCTTCGCCGTCGGCCCGTTCGTCGGCGCCGCGATCGCATGGACGCTCGGCGACCGAGACTTCGGTCTGGCCACCGTCTTCGGAGCGCTCGCGTTTGGTCTCGCCGTCTATCTCCACGTCACCGAGACGCACGGGCACCGCCATTTGCATCGGCCCATCACGCACGACCACGCACACCGCCACGACGACGGGCACCACGATCACATCCACGATCCACCGGTGGTCGGCGAGCACTCGCATCCGCACGTCCACGCGCGGATGGTGCACGACCACCCGCACGCGCCCGATCTGCACCACGACCACGACCACCCGACGTAGCGAACGCAGGCGGGGGTCGGCGGTGTCGTGCGCGGCGCGAGCACGAGTGGCGCCAGGTCGGAGGCGCGCGGCGAGTCACACCGGGATCGGCGGCGCGCGTTGCGGATCAGAGGCCGATGACCGCCGCGCTGGATGCCGTCTGGGTCCGCGTCGTGTTTCGACGCTCTTTCCACCATCCCGCGACGGCTACGCCGCCGAGCAAGCCGACGCCCGTCGCGACCCCCGCGAGGTTGCCGCGCCGATCTGAGCGGCGATCGGTCCCGGGCAGGTGAGCGCGACAGCCCAGCCGACGCCGAAGAGTGCGCTGCCGACGACGTGCGACCGCGTCACCGCGGTGGGCGTCCACGTGATCGGCGTTCCATCGACCAGCGACCTCCCGCCAGCACGGCGAAGCAGGCGCGTTCCGATCGCGGCGACGACCATCGCCGAGCCCATGAGCATGAACACGTCGAACGAGCGCAGCACGAGCATGTCCTCGACGACGCCAGGGTCGGACAGTCCGGCCCACGAGAGGAGCGCGCCGAAGGCGACGCCGAACGGGAGCCCGATGAGCGCGGTCCGCATCACGCGCCTCCCGAGAGCCATGCGATCGCGTGAGCCGTCGCGACCGCGACGCCCATGAACGTCGCGCACGAGACGAAGCTCGCCGGGGAGCCGAGTGCCGTGCCCGAGATTCCGTGCCCCGACGTGCAGCCGCTCGCGACGCGCGCGCCGAAGCCGATCGCGCCTCCTGCGACCAGCGACGTGAGGACGATCGCGGCGGTGCCGCCGCCGAGACGTGCGGCCAGCGGCGCGTTCGCGACGCCCGGCGCGAAGCAGCCGGTGGCGAGGGCGAAGACGAGGCCTCCACCCATGACTCCGAGCAGGAAGAAGAGCCTCCATGTCGGAGCCGTCGACGGTCGTCGCAGCCAGGCCTCGAGGTCGACCCAGCCTCCGAGCGCTCCGAGCGGCTTGTTGAGGGTCCAGAGCATGAGGACCACCAGGAGCCCGATCGCGGGGCCGACCATCCACCAGGGTCCGTGCGTCATCTGTCCCTCCTTGACGTGGTCTACGTATTCTATTACTCAACAACTTAGTTGAATGTCAATACGCCCCACGACGAAGATCGGATCGAACGAAGCCCGCCACGCGAAGAAGCGGCGCATCTACGACCAGTTCGCGCGCATCGGGAAGGCGCTCGCGTCGCCGACGCGGCTGGAGCTGCTCGACCTGCTCTGCCAGGGCGAGCGCTCGGTCGATGCGCTCGCCAAGCAGGCGTCGCTCGAGATCGCGAGCACCTCGCAGCACCTGCGCGCGCTCGCCGCCGCACGGCTCGTCGAGACACGGCGTGACGGGCCACGCGTCGTCTACCGCGTCGCCGACCCGAGCGTCGTCGCGCTGTACCACTCGCTTCGGGCAGCAGCCGAGACGCAGCTCGCCGAGGTCGACTCGGTGGCGCGGGCCTACCTCGACGGTAACGACGAGCTCGAGGCGATCGATCGCGCGGAGCTATCCCGCCGGCTCAAGGACGGCTCGGTCATGTTGATCGACGTGCGGCCGAGCGAAGAGTTCGCGCAGGGACACATCCGCGGCGCCGTCAGCGTCCCGCCGGAACGAGTCGCGGCCTGGGCGGATACCGCCCCGCGCAAGAAGGAGATCGTCGCCTACTGCCGCGGCCCCTACTGCGTCTACGCCGTCGATGCGGCCCGCCAGCTCGAAAAGCGTGGTCTGCGCGTGCGACGTTTTGCCGACGGAGTGCCCGAGTGGCGCGCGGCCGGTCTACCCGTGTCGCTCGGCGATCACTGAGGAGCCGACCGTGATCTTCAAGCCCTACTACTACTTCGAGACCGGCTGCGCGGCGTACCTCTTCGGGTGCGGCGGGCTCGGCAAGTGTGCGGTGGTCGACGCACACGAGGAAGACGTCGACGCGTACATCGAGCTCGCACGCAGCAAGGGCATGACGATCACGCATGTGATCGACACGCACGTGCACGCCGATCATCGATCGGGTGGTCCAGCGCTCGCCGCGAAGGTCGGCGCGCCGTACTGCCTTCACGAGTCGGCCGACGTGGACCTCGCCTTCGAGCCGCTGCGCGAGGGCCAGCAGATCCTGCTCGGCAACGTGCGCATCACGGTCCTGCACACGCCCGGGCACACGCCCGAGAGCGTCTCGCTCGTCGTGACCGACCTGCGGCGCGGAACCGACCCCTGGTTCGTGCTGACGGGCGACACGCTCTTCGTTGGCGCCGTCGGCCGTCCCGACCTCCCGGGGCACGCTGAGGCGAACGCGAGCCAGCTCTACGACTCGCTCCACGACAAGCTCCTGAAGCTCGCCGGTGATGTCGAGGTCTACCCCGCCCACTTCGCGGGCTCGGCGTGCGGCGCAGGCATGAGCGGCAAGCCCTCGAGCACGATCGCCTTCGAGCGCCGATGGAACCCGATGCTGACCAAGACGCGCGCGGAGCTCATCGCGGCGCTCGTGGACGTTCCGCCGAAGCCCGCGGAGATGGAGCAGATCCTCCGCACGAACCAAGGCCGCGCGTGAGCGAGCGGCCCTTGGTGCTGGGCCTGCGCGAGAACCTCGGGCAGTTCTCGCTGCTCGTCGTCGTCAACGCGTTCGTCGGCGCGATGATCGGCATGGAGCGGAGCATCCTGCCCGCGATCGCCGAGGCCGATTTCCACCTCGCCGCGCGCACCGCGATCCTCTCGTTCATCGTCGTGTTCGGCGTCTCCAAGGCGCTGACGAACTACCTCGCCGGGCGCCTCTCCGATCGCTATGGCCGCAAGAGCGTCCTCGTCGGCGGCTGGCTCGTCGCGATCCCGGTTCCGCTCCTCCTGATGTGGTCGCCGTCGTGGAGCTGGGTGCTCTTCGCGAACGTGCTGCTCGGCGTGAGCCAGGGCATGACCTGGTCGACAACGGTCATCATGAAGATCGACCTCGCCGGGCCGAAGCAGCGCGGGCTCGCGATGGGCCTCAACGAGTTCGCGGGCTACCTCGCTGTCGCCGGATCCGCGCTCGCCACTGGCTGGATCGCGAGCGAGTACCACCTGCGACCGGAGCCCTTCTATCTCGGAGTCGGGTTCGTCGCGATCGGTCTCGCGCTCTCGGCGCTCTTCGTGCGCGAGACCAAGCACCACGTCACCCAGGAGTCGCGCGGCGCGGCGTCAACCGAGACGATCACGCAGCGCGCGCTGTTCTGGAAGACGACGCTGAGCGACCGGAACCTCTCGAGCGCCACGCAGGTTGGCCTCGTGAACAACCTCAACGACGGGATGGCGTGGGGTCTCTTCCCGCTGTTCTTCGCGGCTGCGCGCATGAGCATCGCGGAGATCGGGGTGCTCTCGGCGATCTACCCGGCGACCTGGGGCCTCGCGCAGCTGGTCACCGGCGCGCTGTCCGATCGAGTCGGGCGCAAGTGGCTCATCGTCTTCGGCATGTGGGTGCAGGCCGTGGGCATCGCGGTGGTCATCCTCGCGAGCGCGTTCACAGGCTTCGCGTCCGGCGCGGTGCTCCTCGGCATCGGCACCGCGATGGTCTATCCGACACTGCTCGCGGTGATCGGCGACGTCGCGCATCCGAGCTGGCGCGCGTCGTCCGTCGGCGTCTACCGACTCTGGCGCGACCTCGGCTACGCGATCGGCGCGCTCTTGGCCGGTGCGCTCGCCGATGCGCTCGGCCTCCCGTCCGCGATGTGGATCGTGGCCGCGCTCACGTTTGGATCTGGCCTGCTCGCAGCGGTGCGTATGCAAGAGACGCTCGCTCGCCCGAACACCTCGACGCCGCCGACCACGAAGGACGCACCATGGCCTCAACCCTCTTCATCCTGAACGACCCCTCGTACGGAACCGAGCGCAGCTACAACGCGCTCCGGCTCGCTGGCTCGCTCTCGAAGGTCGAGGGCGAGCGGGTCCGTGTGTTCCTCATTGGCGAGGGCGTGACCTGCGCGCACCGCGAGCAGAAGGTACCGACCGGCCACTACAACATCGAGGTCATGCTCAAGATGGCCCAGAAGCACGGCGCCGATATCGGCGTCTGCGGGTCGTGCATGGACGCCCGCGGCATGGGCGAGGCGGAGCTGGCCGAGGGTACGAAGCGCAGCTCGCTCGACGAGCTTACGACCTGGACGCGTGAAGCCGACAAGGTCCTCGTGTTCTGACGGAGCGCAGCGTGAGCCAGACGATCCTCGACCACATCGGCAAGACCCCACTCGTGGAGCTCACGCGAATCGGCGCGGGGCTGCCGAACCCGATCCTCGTGAAGTGCGAGCACATGAGCCCGGGCGGGAGCGTGAAGGATCGCATCGCGGTTGCGATCATCGAAGACGCCGAGAAGCGCGGCGTGCTCCGGCCAGGGATGACGATGATCGAGGCCACGGCGGGCAACACGGGCATCGGGCTCGCGCTCGTCGCGGCGCGGCGCGGCTATGGCCTCGTGTGCGTGATGCCGGAGAAGATGGCGCACGAGAAGCGGTTCGCGCTCGCGGCCCTCCGAGCGAAGGTCGTCATCACACCGAACGCGCCTCCGTCGAGCCCCGACAACTTCCGGCGCGTCGCCGAGCGGCTCGCCATGGAGAACGGCTGGTTCCTCACCGATCAGTTTCGCACTCCGGCGAACGTGCGCGCGCACGAGGACACGACGGCGCGAGAGATCCTCGAGCAGACCGGGGGCCGCGTTGGGGCGTTCGTCGCTGGCGCTGGCACCGGCGGGACGATCACGGGCGTGGGCCGCGTACTGGTGCGCGAGGTGCCGCGCGCGCGCGTGGTCCTCGCCGATCCGATTGGCTCGGGGCTCGCCGCATGGATCGAGACCGGTGTCGTCGGTCCCGATGGCTCGTACGCCGTCGAGGGCATCGGCGGGAGCGAGCCACCCGAGCTGCTCGATCGATCGGTCATCCACGCCGCGGAGTCCGTGAGCGACGCCGAGAGCTTCGAGATGGCGCGTCGACTCGCGCACGAAGAGGGCCTGTTCGTAGGCGGGTCCGCCGGGACGAACGTCGCAGCAGCCGTTCGCGTGGCGCAGCGTCCTGATGTCGATGGTCCCGTGGTCACGATGCTGCCCGATGGATGGGACCGCTACCGCGGGACCGCCTGGATGAAGGCCTGGATCGCGTGACGCGAGCGCTCATCTACCTAGATCACAACGCATCGACACCGATCGCGCCCGAGGTGCGTGCGGCGATGGAGCCGTACCTCACAGAGCACTTCGGGAATCCGTCGAGCTCACACGAGTATGGCCGCCGCGCGCGCGCCGCGATCGACGACGCGCGAGCGCAGGTCGCGAGTGCGATCGAAGCACGACCGGAGGAGATCTTCTTCACATCCGGCGGGACGGAGGCGAGCAACCTCGCGATCCTCGGCACAGCCGAAGCGCGTTCGGAGCCGGGCCATGTCGTCACGAGCGTGATCGAGCACCCGGCGACGGAGGAGCCCTGCGCGTACCTCGAGCGACGCGGCTCGCGCGTGACGCGCGTGGCGACCGACGCGCGGGGCGTGGTCGATCTCGATCGCCTCTGGCGCGCGCTCGCGACGCCGACTCGCCTCGTGACGATCATCCACGCCCACAACGAGACCGGCGTCGTTCAGCCGATCACCGAGATCGCCGCGCGCGCGCGTGCATGCGGTGCCCTCGTGCACGCCGATGCTGCGCAGTCGATCGGAAAGATTCCCGTCCGAGTCGACGATCTCGGCGCGGACCTGCTTTCGATCGCGGGGCACAAGCTCGGCGCGCCGAAGGGTGTCGGCGCGCTCTACGTTCGCGCGGGCACCAGCATCGCTCCGGTGTTGCGCGGCGCCAGCCACGAGCGCGGGCTCCGACCCGGAACCGAGAACGTGGCGAGCATCGTCGGCCTCGGCGTGGCGTGCACCATGGTCACGAGCGATCTCAACGTCGCGGCCGCGCGGATGCGTTCGCTTCGCGATCGGCTCTGGACCTCGCTCGTGGCGAGCGTTCCGGGCATCGCGCGTCATGGGGACACCGAGCGGATGCTGCCGAACACGCTCAGCGTGCGCTTTCCGGATGTTCGTGGCGCGGACATGCTCGCGCGCGCTCCGGAGGTCGCGGCGTCGACGGGCTCGGCTTGCCACGACGGCCATGACCTCGCTCCGGCGGCGATCGTCGCGCTGGGTGTCAGTCCGATCGCCGCGCTCGGGACCGTGCGACTCACAGTTGGCCGCCCGACGACTGCCGACGAGATCGACGAAGCAGCGCGCGTGCTAGCGCGCGCTTGGAACGAGACCCGGAGCTAACACGTACGCGGCGGTACGTGTGGCAGTGCGGGTCGGGGTCATGGCGGTTCGTGGGCCTCGCTCCCACCGACTCTAGCTGGCGAGAAGACGCCTGCGGACCCATGGCGAAGCCCCTGCTCGCGCTTACGTAACGAGAATGACAGAGCCCTCGGCGCCCGCGGCGTCGCTCGCCGCGAAGCCCAAGAGGGTGCGCCCGTGGCGGACCTACCTGCGTCGCGTCGGCAGCGTGATTGCGATCGCGGCCGTGATCGTCGGTGTCGTGTACGTGCGGTTCCTCGCGCCAGTCACGGTGATTGCGCACACGGTCGAGCGCGGCGTCGTCGTCGAGCGCGTCTTCGGGCGCGGCACCGTCGAGAGCGAGCGCGAGGCCCAGCTGGGCTTCGATCTCGTCGGGCGCCTCAGCGAGGTCCTTGTCGACGAAGGTGCCCGCGTGTCGCTCGGTCAGGAGCTGGCGCGACTCACGCCCGATCAAGTCGAGGCGGACCTACGTGTCGCGAGCCGCGGTCTCTCGGCCGCGCGGTCGTCGCTCGGAAGCCTCGCTGCAGAAGAGACGCGCGCACGCACCGGGGTCGATGTCGCCGAGCGCGAGGAACGACGCGCCCGCGGGCTGCGAGAGCAGGGCGCGGTCCCGCAGCACGACCTCGACGTGGCGACCGACCAGGTGCGACTCGCACACGCGGACCTCGATCGCGTGCTCGCACAGCGCTCCGAGGCGACGCGAAGCATCGACGTGGCCGCGGGTGGCGCTGAGCAGCGACGCGTCACGGTTCTACGCGCGACGCTGCTCGCTCCGTTCGATGGGCTCATCACGCGGCGACTGCGTGAGCCGGGGGACACCGTCGCGATCGGCACGACCGTGCTGCGCGTCGTCGACACGGACCAGGTCCACGTCAGCGCGTGGATCGACGAGACCGTGCTTCCGCGACTCCGCGAGGAGCAGGTCGCGGAGATCGTGATGCCCGGCACGGACCGCACGCTCGCCGCGCACGTCAGCAGCATCGGCTGGGAATCGGATCGGCAGACGCACGAGATCCTCGTCGACGTCACTTCCGAAGAGCCGCTCGGCCGCGTCGCGATCGGCGAGCGCGCCGGCGCATCGATCGAGCTCGACCGCCACGAGGATGCCGTCCGCGTGCCGGTGAGCTTCATCGCGCGGGACGCGACCGGGCTCTACTGCAACGTCGACCACGACGGGCGCATCGCTCGCGCCCGCGTTCGGACCGGAATCGCCGATCGCGAGGTCGTGGAGATCCTGGAGGGCGTCGCGCAGGGAGACGTCGTTCTCGGTCCCGTCGTCGTTGGAGCCGAGCTTCCCGAGGGTCGGCGCTGGAGAGCGCGATGAACCTCGCGTACCGCGACACGCGTCGACGTCCGGGTCGCTTCGTCGCGACCGCGGCCGGGCTCGGACTCCTGTTCGCGGTCGTGATCTCGATGCAGGGCATCTACGCGGGCCTCGTCGACGACGCGACGATCCTCGCGAACGCGATGCACGCTGACCTCTGGATCGTGCAGCGCGGGACCAGCGGCCCGTTCGCGGAGGCGTCACGGCTCGATCCGACGCTCGAGAGCCGCGCGGCGGCGGTGCCGGGAGTCCGGCGCGCGCGCGCGTACACGTACCAGCTCGTCCAACGTGTCCACGAGGGCACGACGTACCGACTCGCGCTCGTAGGGCTCGCCTGGCCGGACGACCGCGGAGACTCCCTGCCCCTCGTCGCCGGTCGGATGGTCGCGCAGGCGCACGGCGAGATGATCGTCGACGCCTCGCTCGGCATGCCGATCGGGACCGTCCTCTCGCTCGGGGGCGAGCCCTTTCGCATCGTCGGTCTCACCCGAAATGCGCTCACGACGGGAGGCGACGCGGTTGCGTTCCTCCCGCTCGCTGACTGGCAGCTCATCGCCAACGAGGCCCCGAACGAGGCGCTCCAGACCGAGCGACAGCGCACGCTCGAGCGACTACGCGCGACCGACCTCGCGCGCACGCTGCCCGGTCTCGAAGATCTCCCGCTCGATGACCGCTGGCGTTCGCCCGCACTGCCGAGCCCGCCCAACCACGCGATCTTGCTGAACGTGGATCCCTCGCGCCGTGACGAGGTCGTGAGCGTGCTCGAGCACTGGGGCGACGTCACCGTGCTCACGCATGCCGATGAAGAGGCGCTCTTGCTCCAGGGCGTCGTCGCGCGCGCGCGGATGCAGCTCGGGCTGTTCAGCGTGATCCTCACGCTCACCGCCGCGGTCATCGTGATGATGGTGCTCTGGACCATGACGCTCGAGAAGACCCACGACCTCGCCGTGCTCCGCCTTCTCGGCGCGCCTACGACGAGGCTCGCCGGTCTCGTGCTCCAGCAAGCGTGGATGCTGGGAGCGCTCGCGTACCTCATCGCGTTCGGGATCGGGCAGGTTCTCTACCCGTACTTTCCGCGTCGCGTCGTTCTCACGCAGGAGATCCTCTGGGCGGCACCCATCGCGGTGCTGCTGCTGACCACGATCGCGAGCGTCCTCGGTGTCGCACACGCCACGCGCGTGGATCCGGCAGAGGTGCTCGACGCATGACGTTCGCGGTGCGCGCCGAGCGGATCAGCAAGACCTTCGGTCGAGGGGACACCCTCGTCCACGCGCTGGTAGACGTGAGCATCGCGCTCGAAGCGGGAACGATCGCTGCGCTTCTGGGCCCAAGCGGCTCCGGCAAGTCGACGCTCGTGAAGGCGCTCGGCCTCGTGGCGCCGCCGGAGAGCGGCACGATCTTCTTCCACGAGCGCCCGGTCGTAGTCGATGGCGTCGCGATGGCGGATCTGACCGCGCTCCGGCGCGACAACCTCGGGTTCGTCTTCCAGAAGGCCAACCTCGTCTCGTTCCTCACCGCGCGCGAGAACATCGAGGTCGCCTGCGAGATCGGCGGCACGGAGAACCCGCGCAAGCGCGCGACCGAGCTCCTCGAGTATCTCGGCGTCGCTCATCGCGCGGCATCGCGGCCCGAGACGCTGAGCGGCGGTGAGCAGCAGCGCATCGCCATCGCACGCGCGCTCGCCAACCGGCCCGCGCTCTTGCTCGCCGACGAGCCCACGGCCGCGCTCGATCGGGCGCGCGGCCGCGCGGTGATGGAGCTCTTCCGGCGCGTCGCGCACGAGCAGGGCGCGGCCGTCCTCGTGGTCACGCACGACCATCGGGCGCTCGACGTGTTCGACGTGACGCACGAGATGGAAGATGGCCGCATCTTGCCGACCCGTCCGCTCTCGCAGACGCCACCAGAGGAGACCCACGCATGACGGATGGAACGAAGGTCAGCGAGCACCAGATCCGCGTGAAGCAGATCGATGCCTACCGGTTCGAGGTCGAGTTCGACAAGGCGTCATTCGCACCCCTCGTCGTCGATGAGCCCGCTCCCCTCGGGCAAGACGCCGGCCCGAACGCGACGCGCGTGCTCGCCGCCGCGATCGGCAACTGCCTCGCCGCGAGCCTGCGCTTCTGCCTCGCGAAGAACGGCGCGAAGGTCGATCAGGGGATCGAGGCTCGCGTACGGACCGAGATCGTGCGCACGCCCGAGCGCCGCCTCCGCGTCGGAAAGATCGACGTGACGCTCGAGCTACCGCCGGGCGTCGACGTGGCCGCGCTCGACGCGTGCTCGAGCACGTTCGAGGAGTTCTGCACAGTCACCGCGAGCGTCCGCCACGGCATCGAGATCGCAGTTCACCTCGAGCCGAGCGACGCGCTCTGACCTCACGCGTCAGAACCCGTCCGGCACTTGCCGAGGTTCCACGCCTTGATCCGAGTCGCCCGGAGCCCATCGCGACGGATTCTTCCGTCGACCAGGACGGTGCGCACGTCGACCGTCGCTCGCCGCGTGGGGGAGAGCAGGAAGGTTTGCAGCATCGGCTCGTACGAGAGCGGATGACTCGCGTCTGGTGGTGCGCGCTCGCGCTCGCTTTCGCCACGGTGTGCGAAGTCATGTCCGCGCCGCCTGAGCCGGTGCGCGCCCCGATGGCCTCGGCGACCCAGCCGCAACTATCGGACCCTGCGGGTGGGATGACGCTGCGACTGCCACGGCCGGGCGCATCGCGTGCCGAGATTCTCGCCCTCGAGCCGCAGTGTCAGCGCGATCTCGAGCCGGCGGCGGACAGCTGCACGTTCCACGGCTCGATCCGGCCGCTCTCGCAGCCCTGTGACGGCGGGTGCACGTGGTGGACTTATCGATTCGAGGGCGAGCACCTCGACACGGCCGAGTTCGAGCGGAGTCTTTGGGACGCGGACGTCCTGTACGCCGATCTGCTCACCGAGGAGGGCCACCTCGTCGCCGACGAGCTGACACGACGACTCGGCGTGTCGCCGCAGATCGACCGCCTCGGCGAGTGGAGCACCGTCGAGTCGAGCCCACGCGGCACGCTCGTGCTGCTCGAGCGGCGCACTTGGAGCGTCGAGGATCTCTACGTCACGTGGCTGCTCTCGGGCCGCGCCGCCGAGTATCCCGGCATGATCATGAGCGTGCGCGTGGAGCGCGTTCATCCGGATCGTCTCCGGTTGGAGATGCTTCAGCCCGAGCTCACCACCGGCGAGCCGCTCGTGCGACTGAGCGGTGGCCCAGTGCCGCGACCGTTCGACGTGCCGCTGTGGCTGACCTTCGACGAGCGCGATCGCGCGTACGACAACTGTTCCATCGGACACGAGGCGACCATCTTTCCGCTGCCGGACGGACGCCTCTACGTCGGCCAGTACAACACGCTGTGCGGCGGGCCCCGGCAGTGTCGGATCGTGGACCCACGAACGGGTGCCGCAGAACCGCCCACGGGTGGATGTCTCTGGGGTGAGGGCATCCATCACCGGGCCACTGCGATCGGCGGCGGCCTCGTCCTCTTGATCTCCGACGCAGAGGGGGCTGGCGCGGCCGATATCGTTCGCTACGACCCAGCGCGCGGCATCGAAGAGGTCTGCCTCAGGCTCTCGATCAGCGCGACGGCTCCGTTCAGCGCGGTCGTCCGCGACGGCGGCGTCGACTTCTCCACCGTCTGCGAGTTGCCGCCCGGTTGCGAGCACCGGGAGTACGACCAAGAAGTACCGAGCCGCGAGTATCGCTGGACGCCGAACCAGGGCCTCGTCGAGCTCTGAGGCTCGTTCGACTCGCCGACCGTGACGACCGCACGGGACGGCCGCGAGGACGAACAACAAGGAGCCGCGAATCCTTTCTTCGCCGCTCGGCTCCTACCACCCGATGGAAGACGATCCGCACGTAGACGTCGCAATCGCCGAACTCACACGCGCGAAGCGGCGTGCGACGATTCGAGCCATCGCGTTCGTCCTGATCGGAGCCCTGGTCGGTGTCGGCTACCACTACACCGTGGGCTGTTCGACCGGCGCCTGCGTCCTGACGGCGACTCCCGAGCGCTCAGCCGTCTACGGCATGGTCGTCGGTCTCGTCATCGCGATGCTCTGAGGCTACGACGCCTCGGCCATCTTCCGAAGGCGACGCCAGAGCGTGACGCGGCTCATGCCCAGCGAGGCCGCCGCACGACCGTGGTGGCCGTTCGCCTGCGCGAGCGCCGCGCGGATGCGTCGCTCTTCGTCGGTACCGCGCGCAGTCTCCCCCGCGGAGAACAGGGCTTCCGATGCCTCGGGATGCACCACCTCCTCGGGAAGATCGCCGGCCACCAGCACTGGGCCGTCGCCGACGACGTACGCGTACTCGAGCGCGTTCCGCAGCTCACGCACGTTGCCCGGCCACGCGTAGCGCTCGAGCACGACACGGGCCTCGGGCGCGACGCTCGCGATCTGTCGCCCTCCGGTGCGGTTCAGCTCGTCGAAGAAGCGAGACGCGAGCAGCATCACGTCGCCCGCGCGCTCACGCAGCGGAGGCAGTCGGATCGGCACCACGCGAAGGCGGTACATCAGGTCGTCGCGGAAGCGCCCCTCCTCGACCTGCTGACGCAGCGAGCGGTGCGTGGCCGCGACGATGCGCACGTCGACGGGCACGGTGCGCTGCGAGCCGACCGGCGTCACCGTGTGGGTCTCGAGCACGCGCAGCAGCTTCGCCTGGAGCTCGAGCGGCATCTCGCCGATCTCGTCGAGGAAGACGGTGCCGCCGTCGGCCGCGCGGAAGAGGCCCGGCTCGGCGCGCACCGCGCCCGTGAACGCACCGCGCTCGTGTCCGAAGAGCTCGCTCTCCAGCAGGTTGGGCGGAAGCGCGGCGCAGTTCACCGCAAGGAACGGACCGCTCTTTCGCTTGGAGAGGCGATGGATCGCCTGGCCCACCAGCTCCTTGCCGGTGCCCGTCTCGCCACGGACCAGCACGCTCACGTCGCGCGCGGCCGCCCGCTTCACGATGCGAAACACCTGCTTCATCAGCGGGCTGCGCGTCCAGAGCGACTCGAGCGACTCGGGCGAGTCTCCGGTCGCGCCCGGATCGACCTCCTCGAGCACGAGGACGTGGCCGTGCAGCGTCCGTGCATCGGAGAGCGGCGACGCGCGCACGAGAAGGTGCTGCGTGCGGCCGTCGATGAGCGGCCGGATGACCGTCGCCGTGATGCTGCGTCCCTCGGCGAGGGCCTTGGCGACGGGGCGCTCGAGCCGATCGCCGCAGAGCAGCGCGACCGCAGCGCTGCCTGGGTCTGGATCGACGCCGAAGATCCGCACGGCCTCGGGCGAGGCGGAGACGACCCTCAGGTTGCGATCGACGACCAGCACGGCGCCGCCGAGGCGGCCGAGCGCGGCACGAAGGAGCGCGTCACTCGGTGCGATGCGGCGAGCCACCTGCCGAGGTTACGATGTTTCAGGCGACTGCAACATCCTCGGACGAGGCGACGCGACCGCAGAGCACGTTCGCCGGGACCGCGACGGCGATGTGCTTGGGCGGCGCGAGCTTGAGCTCGCCCATGATGCGCACGAACTCGTCCTCGCTGCGGCCGAGCGCGATGCGCGGGTTGAGGCGCTTCTCCTCGCCGATCGTCGTCGTGTGGTGCCCGCGGTAGTCGTGGCCTGGGTACACGATCGTGTCGTCGGGCAACGTGAACAGCTGCTCGCGGATGCTGTGGAAGAGCGTGCTCGCGCTGCCCCCTTGGAAGTCGGTGCGGCCCGTGCCGCGAACGAAGAGCGCGTCACCGCTCATCACGCCCTCGATGCGGTCCCGATCGCGCACGACGAACGACACGCAGCCGACGGTGTGTCCCGGGGTCTCGCGCACCTCGACCGAGGTGCTGCCGAGCGAGAGCCGATCTCCACTGCGCAGCGC
>JAYVCF010000350.1:0-5053 GCA_043750095.1 Deltaproteobacteria bacterium | reverse complement strand
TTCGCCCCGCGCTGCGGCGAGCAAACGACGGCTCGCCTGGATGCGGGTCGAAGCCTCACACCCACGCCGCTCAGGTATTGGGGGACTGCGTTTGAAAATGCGCGGCGTCTGCGACGCGATGCTGGTCGCAAAGTCGCGGAGCGACTTCGCGTTGCGGGGCTCAGCCCCGCGCCCGCGTAGCACCGGCCGGGGCCGCTCGAATTTGCGTGGGGACTGGGGCGGCGCCCCAGCAAGCGCGGGAATCGCGGAGCGATTCCTGCGAGCGGAGGCGTCCTAGACACGGCGCATTTCCAAGGGCAGCTCGCACCCACCTGAGCGGCGGAGGTGCGAGGCTTCGCCCGACATCCAGGCGAGCGTTGTTCTCGCCGCAGCGTCGGGCGAAGGGTCGCTCCTCCGCCGCGACCTGGTCACGATCGATGGTCAGCTCAGGTGATCCGTGGGTTAGGACCGACCCTCGTGCAGACGAGACACGGCGTGCCTTCGGGCGCGCCGTGTTCGTTTTGGGCTACGCTCCCGCACAACCATGCACGAGCGCGTCGCGAGCTGTCTCCTCATCGCCAAGGTCCTGGTCGCCGACGGCATGATGGCCGAGCCCGAGCGCGAATTTCTCGAGCGCTCGATCCAACTCTTCGGTCTCACCGACGCCGAGGCCCGGAACGTGCGCGACCTCGAGGGCTTCGACGAAGCCGAGACGATCGTCGCTGCGCTGCCCGAGGCGAAGAAGCGCGCGCTGGTCGATCAGCTCCTCGAAGCCGCGCTCGTCGACGGCAAGCTCTCGCCTCACGAGACCAAGACCGTGGCGTCGATCACCAAGGCGCTCGGCCTCGCGTAGCAGCGCCTATACCGTCATCTCCCCGCGCAGGGGCGTTCGCAGCATGCGCGCCGTCTCGTCCTGCGAGAGACCGAGGCCGATCAGGTACGCGAGCTTGGCGAGCGCGGCCTCGGCGGTGAGATCTGCGCCGGGGATCACGCCCGCATCGGCGAGCGCGCGTCCGGCGGCATAGGCGCCGCTCACCGTTCCGCGAAGGCACTGCGTCACGTTCAGCACGACCAGCCCGCGCGCGATGGCCTCCGCGAGCACGTCGAGCAGATCACGACGCGTGTCGGGCGCGTTGCCCGAGCCGTAGGTCTCGAGCACGAGGCCTCGGAGGGGCTCACGCACGAAGTTCGCGAGGATGTCGCGCGTGATGCCCGGATAGAGGCGCAGCGCGGCCACGTGCGGTGAGAGCGCGCTCTGGGCGCGAAACGGTCGCGCGTCGGGCGCGAGCACCAGGTCGCGACGCACGTCGAGGTCCACGCCAATCTCGGCGAGCGCGGGCAGGTTGGGTGACGTGAACGCGTCGAGGCCCACGGCGTCGTGCTTGGTCGAGCGGTTCCCGCGCAGCAGACGATCGCGAAAGAAGAGCGTGACCTCGGGGATCGGCGCTTCGGTGGCGATGCGGAGCGCGCCGAGCACGTTGTCCAGGCCATCGCTCCGGAGCGCGTAGAGCGGGACCTGCGATCCGGTGAGGATGACCGTCTTCTTCTGGCCCTCGAGCGCGAACGAGAGCGCGGACGCGGTGAACGCCATCGTGTCCGTGCCGTGAAGCAGGATGAACGCGTCGTACGAGGGCTCGTGGTGCGCGAGGTCGCTCGCGAAGCGCGCCCAGTGCGAGAGCTCGAGGTTCGCCGAGTCGAGCAGCGGATCGTACTCGACGAAGTCGTAGTACGCGCGACGACGGTTGCCGAAGGGCGGCGTCACGAAGTCGTGATGGAAGCGCTCGGCTGTGGTGTCCGAGAGCTGCGGCATGGTGGCGATCAGCGCGCGAAGAAAACCCGGGGCGGGCTCGTAGCCGCGTGCGCCCTCGCGCATCCCGATGGTGCCGCCGGTATGAAGCATCAGGACGCGCGTGCCATCGAGGAGAGCGGCCATGGTCAGCGTGGGAGCGGCAGCATGCCGTGCTCGATCACGAAGCGCAGCGCCACGCCTGCGCCGATCGCCGCGAGCACGACGAGAACGATGAGCGCGATCCAGAGCCACGCGCGGCTGCGCTTCGCGGGCGGCGGTATCGATCCCGTGGGCGGCCGAATCGGACGCATCCCCTCGCCCTGCACACCGAGCGGCGGAGTGAACGAGCGCTGCCGCGCCGGATGCACGCTGGGCGCGGCCCGATCCGCCCCCGCGAACGGCGGCGGCCGATCCGAGAACCGACGCTGCCCCTCGGGAGGAATGCCACCGTCGATCGGTGGCGCGGTGATCGCCAACGGATTGCTGGGCGCTGCGGACGCGGGCGCGACGTAGAGCGGCCCCGTCTCGGAACGAGGCTGCCCGGGCCTCACCGGCGGGCGGCCGTACGAAGCGGGGAGTCCCGGGTTCGGCGGTGGCGGCTGCGAGCTGAACGCGTGGCCTTCCATCGTGCGGTTCTGCGATCCCACGAGGCGCGCCGCCGAGATCCGCGGCGTCGCGATCGAGGCCTGCGGTACCGGCCGATCCGACACCGCGCGCACCGGCACGATGGCGACCGCCGACGCACCCGTGATCGACGGAACCCTCGCCGGACGTGGAATCGAAGGCGCATACGGATCGACGAGCGGCGCCATGGCCTGCTGCTCGTGGCTGTTCGTCTGATCGTCGAACATCGCGTGCGCGCCCGAGAGCCGACTGCGCTGCGAAGGAATCCCGAGCGCCGTCGCATACGCCTCGGCGAACGCGCCGGCCGTCTGGTATCGGTCGGCGGGCTTGCGCATCGCGGCGCGCGCGATGACCGCTCCGAGCGTCACCGGGAGATCCGGCCGCAGCGACTCCAGCGAGCGCATGCGCCCCTCGAGGATCGCGCCGAAGAGCTGACCGATGTCTTCGGCGGCGTAGATCGACTTGCCTGAGAGCAGCTCGAACGTGATCACGCCGACCGCGAACACATCCGCGCGGAGATCCGTGTCCTTGAGCGACTCGATCAGCTCGGGCGCCATGTAGCGCGGCGTCCCGAGGATCGTGCCCGCGCGCGTGAGCCGCTCCACGTTCATCTGCGTGAAGCGCGCGAGCCCGAAGTCGAGGATCTTGCACGGCGGCACGCCACCCGTCGGCAGCATCACGTTCTCGGGCTTGAGATCACGGTGCACGATCCCCTCGCGGTGCGCGGCGTCGAGCGCGTCGCAGAGCATGCTCACGATCGGGTACGCGGCCTCTGGCGTGAATGGCCCTGCCTTGCGGAGGCGCTGCGCGATCGTGTCGCCCTCGATCAGCTCCATCGCCAGCCAGCGCGTCCCGTCCTTGATGCGATCGGAAGCGACGACGCGCACGATCCCGGGATGGCCCAGGCGTGCCAGCACCTCGGCCTCGCGCGTGAAGCGTTCTGCGGCCTCGCGCTGGGCGGCCTTCTCGCGATGCAGCACCTTGAGCGCCACGCGCTGCCCGGTGGTGAGGTCCGTCGCGGTGACGACCTTGCCCATCGCGCCCATCCCGAGGCGCCCGTCGACCTGAAAGCGATCGGCGAAGAACGTCCCCGGCTCGAGCGCGGCGACGATCTCGGTGCCCTCGTCCTCGCTCTCGTCGCCCCAGGCGGCGTACTCGCGATCGCTGTCGTCCTCGCTCACGGAACGATCATCGTAGTACGCGCGCCCCGCGTACGTGGAAATTCAGGGGGCGAGCGCTGCCGCCAAGGAATCGAGGACGCCAGGACGGAAGTCGAACAGGACGAGATCGAAGCGGTCTCGCTGCGCGCGCACGTCCGGCTCGAGCGTGGTGAGCGAGGGAGACGGAGTGCCGAGGATCGCCAAGCGAGGCTGGAGGCTGGCCAGAAGCGCCGCGCCCTCGGCGATCAGAACGTCGTGATCGGGCAGGGACGCGAGGAGCGCTCGGGTCGCCTCGATGACTGCGTCGGGATGGCAGGCCGCGGAGCGGTTCTGTAGATCGAAGCCCGGCTTGTGACGGATGAGCAGCCGCGTGCGGACGGTACGCGGGCCGAGCCGCGCGGCGAGATGACCGGCGAGCGGCGCCCCAGGCAGCGAGTCGATGATCGCCACGGTCGTCTTCGCGGGCGCGATCCGAAGCCGTGATGCGATCTCGGGAATTCGCGGTGGCTGAAGAAGGGACACTCGCTCTCGCTCTCGCTCTCGCTCTCGCTCTCGCTCAGTTGGGCTCACCGCGCTCGATCGGCAGACCATCGGCCTCCCAGTGCAGGAACCCACCCGCGAGGAACGCGACCTGGTGCCCCGCCTTGACCAGCTTCTCGACGGCCTCGCGCGCCTCGTCGGTGGAGCGCGCGTAGAGCACCCGCAGCTTGCCGTCGCGCGGCACCATCTCGGCCACGCGTGTGTCGAGATCTGCGAGCGGCACGTTGATCGCGCCCGGGATGTGATAGCGCGCGAACGCGCTCGCCTCGCGTACGTCGACCGGCAACACCTTCTTCTGCTGGATGAGCGCCGCGAGGTCCGCCGGCTTCAGCTCGTTCGGTGCCTGCGGAAGAAACGGCCGCAAGAGCTCGAGGATGGTCTTCTTCGGCGCGAGCCCCTTGTCCCACTGCGCCGCGACCTGCCCGTCCGCGACCACGAAGAGCTGCGGGATCGACTGCACGCGGAAGCTCGCGGCGACGCGCGGGCTCTTGTCCACGTCGATCTTCACGACCTTGATCTGCCCCTCCAGCTCGCGCGCGACCTCTTCCACGATGGGCGTCTGCTGCTTACAGGGCGCACACCAGTCCGCGACGAAATCGATCAGCACCGGCAGCTGGGACTGCAGCACCTCGGCCTCGAACGTCGCATCGGTCACGAACGGTACGGACATCGATCGGCTCTCCTCGCTGACTGTGTAGCCACCCATGCGCTCTGCCTCAAGCCGGTCGTCCGGCTGGGCGCTATCATGCGCGCGAATGACGCAAACGAAAGACGCCGCGCGCGCCGAGGTCGAGGCGTTCCGGAAAGACCTGGACGCGGTCCGCGCCGCCATCGGCAGGCGCATCGTAGGGCAGAGCGCGATCGTGGACGGCCTGCTCACGTGCCTCGTCGCGGGGGGCAACGCGCTCATCGAGGGCGTGCCGGGCCTGGGCAAGACGATGCTCGTGCGCAGCCTCGCCGA
>JAYVCF010000349.1:0-6427 GCA_043750095.1 Deltaproteobacteria bacterium | reverse complement strand
CTTCGCTTCTTCGACGGTGATGACGCCTTCCTTGCCGACCTTCTCCATCGCGCTGGCGAGCATGTCGCCGATGGTCTTGTCGCCGTTGGCGCTGATCGTTCCGACCTGCGCGATCTCCTTGGGGTCCTTCGTGCTCTTGGTGAGCTTCTCGAGGCGCTCGCAGATCGCCGTGACGGCGACGTCGATGCCGCGCTTGATGGCCATCGGGTTGTGACCCGCAGCGACCATCTTGCTGCCTTCGCGGTAGATCGCCTGCGCGAGAACCGTGGCGGTCGTGGTGCCGTCGCCGGCGACGTCGCTGGTCTTGCTCGCGACTTCGCGGACCATCTGCGCGCCCATGTTCTCGAACTTGTCGGCGAGCTCGATCTCTTTGGCGACGGTGACGCCGTCCTTGGTGATCGTCGGGGCGCCGAAGCTCTTCTCGATGACCACGTTACGGCCCTTGGGGCCGAGGGTCACCTTGACCGCGTTCGCGAGCGTGTTGACGCCGGCGAGGATGCGGTTGCGCGCGGTCGTGTCGTACAGGATCTCTTTGGCTGACATGTGCTGTTCTCCGTTTTCTTCTTCTTGAGTCTTGGTTCAGTCGATCAGCCGCGAATCACTCGACGATGCCGACGATGTCGTCTTCGCGAAGGATGACGAGCTCTTCGCCGTCGACCTTGACCTCTTGGCCCGAGTACTTGCCGAAGAGGACGCGGTCGCCCTTCTTGACCTCGAGCTTCCGAACCTTGCCGTCCTCGAGGATCTTGCCGTTGCCGACCGCGATGACCTTGCCCTCGACCGGCTTTTCCTTGGCCGAGTCCGGGATGATGATCCCGCCCTTGGTCTTCTCTTCTTCTTTGACGCGCTGAACGATCACACGGTCATGGAGCGGACGAATCGCCATCGGAGCCTCCCTATCGCTGTATTTCCCGGCGCATAGGCCGGGCTCTGGGTTCAACTTGTTGGCACTCGTAGATGTCGAGTGCTAACGGGCGCCGACTCTAAGTCGCCACCGAGGTGGGTCAAGACGCGCCCAGCGAGCGCGTGAGACGGCTCACCTCGGGCCGTTTGGCAGTCTCGGCTCACCGCTGCCAACTCGCGCGCCCTCTCGCGGGCCGTTTCCTTGAGATTCCGCCAGGATCGCGCGTAATAGAGTCAGACCGGCGTTCTCGGAGGTTGCGATGAGCATCGAGACGTTTGCTGACCTGAGGGTTTGGTTTCGCGAGCGATTGGAGGCAGCGCTGGGCGAGCGTCGCCTCGGGGCGGGCGAGGGTACGCGCGCCTACCTGGTGGACCTCCTGGCGCGCGTGGGGCTAGGGCAGGAGAACGACGCGCTGAAGCGGCCGCTGGCCCTGCAGCTCGCCGAGGCCCGTAACGCCGAGCGGGCCCCGGAGCGACTCCGCCTCTATCGCGCGCTGGGGGACGACGCGCTCTATCTCCGCGGCTTCTGCGCGGACCACCTCGACCACCGCGGCATCACCACCGAGTACGTCGCGACGCTGGGCGAGGCGGCGTATGACCAAGCAGGCGAGCTCTCGCTCGGAAGCGCCGGGCACGTCTACCGCGAGCTGGCCCGCAAGTTCGAGCCGTTCGCCGATGCGCTGGACGACGTGCGCGAGGGGACGGCGCTCCGCACGCCGAGCGACATCGTCCGCCTCTACGACAAGTGGAACCGCACGCACTCGCCGAAGATCGCCGAGCGACTCAGCGCGGAGGGTGTCTTTCCGACGCTCGGTAGCCCGCCCAAAGCGGTGCACTGAGATGACGACGCGCGGCGCAGCCGATGGTCGGCATCTCCACGCGGAGCGGAGTCGGGGGTGGCTCCGCGGCGATTCACTCGACGCGGATGGGGGGTTGCATCAACCCCCCAGAAACAGTCTGCGCCGCCTGCAGCGTGAGCTGGAGGCGCTCTACGACCTCCCGCTCGGGCCCGACGTCGAGCAGTTCGTGTGCGGGCAGGACGAGGCGCGCGCGATCGCGGGCGATGCCGTCGCCGCGCGACGCGAGGCGCTGATCGTGGTCGAGCGAGGCGAGGACGTCTCGGTGGGGCTCTACGTCGATCCCGAGCTGCGCTCGCCGCGCTCGCACTTCGACGCGGTCTGCGTGCTCGCCGAGGGGGTGAGCCACTTCGTCTATCTCGAGTTCCGGTCGTGTCGCGGGCGCGAGGTCTCCGAGCTGGAGCTCGAGATGCAGGCCGAGGTGGACAAGTACGCGCTGGCGATCGTTCGCGACCCCTCGGAGCGACTCTCGTCTCGCAGTCGGCGACTTCGTCGGCGTCTCTTCGAGCGTGCCGTGTACCTCGATCCCGAGGGCTCCGAGCGCGGCGAGCGCTATCGAATCGCGACGAAGGTCGCCGCCGCCTACGCACGCTTCCTCGAGCGTCGCTTCGTGGACGAGGGCGATCTCGGCTCGTTCGCGCGTGAGCTCCGGCGCTTCTACCGCCTGGGCGAGCGGGAGAAGATCGCGCACGTGATCCGCGAAGCCGCCTGACGCGTCGCGGTCGCGCTCAGTGCGGCGCGACCACGGGGCCGGGCGCCGTCGCGCCACGGGGCAAGAAGATCGGCTCCGGAGCGAGCGGACGAAGGCCTGCGAACTGCGCGGGAGTCAGGTGGATGCGCGGCACCTCGGTGGTGCCGTCCGCGAGCACCGCGGCGGGCGCCTCGAACGTCACGCGGCCGAAGCGCGCGGGCACGTGGTAGTCGCTCGTGAGCGTGGGCGACCAGCCCTCGCCGCGCTGCGAGCCGCCCGGCCGACTGTCCATCACGTAGAAGTTGAAGCGCCAGCTGGCGCCCGCGGGCGGCGCGATCGAGGGGCCCATGTCTCCGTACGAGAACGCGCTCCACGGGATCGAGAGCTCGACGATGTAGCTCTGGTCCTCGAGCTCGTCGTTCACGCCGCCCGAGGTGTTCACCCGCGCGACCATGTGGCTGTCCCAGTCCGCGTGTCCGATGGGCGCAGGAACGCGCCGCGAGTCGTACGCGGTCTCGAAGATGTTGCCGGTGGGCGAGACCTGCAGCTCGAAGTAGTGATTTCCGTCGCCGTCGGGGTCGACCATGATCTCGACCGCGTCCTGCTCCCAGAGGTGCCCGTCACGCTCCGTGATGGTGTTGTGCAGGTAGTCGTCCACCACCTCGAACGCGACGTACAAGTTGCGGTCGTCCCAGAGCACGCGCGCCATCGCGGGAAAAGGGCCTGCCCCACCCCCGAGGGTGTCGACGAACGAGCTGGAAGCGGGCACCGCGTGCCAGTCGGTCTCCGCGAGCTGTCCGTCGATGGTGATCGCGCCGGTGGTGTGCGCGGCGATCATGGTGGGGATGGGCGCGTCGACGACCGGCCTCGCGGTGTCGGTCGCGTCCGAGTGCGCGCCCTCGGCGACGGGCACGCTCGCCGCGCGCGCGCGGTTCTCGCCGTCGTTCGGGCCGCTCGTGACCGAGAGGCGGTGATCTTCGCTCCAGAAGCCGAGGTAGAAGACGACGCGATCGGAGTGCCAGTCGGTGGGGATCGTGATGTGCTGCGGGTCGCGCACCCACTCGCCCGCGCGCCAACGCGCCGGCTGATAGCGCTCGCGCACGGGGCCGCTGCTGTCCTCGTTCTGGCGGTTCGCGCCCGTGGCGTCGGCCAGGTGCGTGAAGGGCAGCCAGCCGCCCGTCAGGCGCTGATCGACCTGCCAGTACCAGGTGATGTCGAAGGGCGTCCCGGGCGTGATCTCCTCGACCGAGATGTCGTAGCCGACCAGGCGCACGCGGCTCTCGAAGCGCACGTCGAGCGTGTGCTGCGGATGCGGCGCCGCGGTGAGGATGAACTCGTGCAGCGTCTCGCGCTCGGCGGGCGTGAGGTCGGGCGACTCCTCCACGCAGCCGAAGCCGAGGAGGGCGAGCGTGGCGAGGACGAGCGAGCGAAGGACCTTCATGTCGTTCATGTCTATCACCCTCGATGGCCGTGCGCGCCCGGCGCGGGCAGTGCGGCGTGCGTGCGCGCGCCACCGGCGATCGGCAGGGTCAGCGCGCGCCCGCGGCCGTCGCCGTCGGTCGGTCCCGTCGTGACGGAGAGGCGGTGCTCGCGGGTCCAGCCGTGCTCCGGCGCGTAGACGCCGATGTAGAACGTCAGCGACTCCGAGTGCCAGTCGGCCGGCAGCGTGACCTGCTGCGGGTCGCGCACCCACGTGCCCTCGGCCCAGACCGACGGCGCCAAGCGCTCGCGGAGCGGCGCGACGGTGTTGCAGCCGTTGATGTCGTTGGTGCGGTCCGCGTTGCAGCGGTTCGTGTCGGTCGCGTCCGCGATGTGCGTGAAGAGGGCGAACTCGCCGGGCAGTCGGCGCTCGACGTGCCAGTACCAGGTGACGTCGAAGGGCTGGCCGGGCGTGACCTCTTCCACGGAGACGTCGTAGCCGACGAGGCGCAGGCGGCTCTCGAAGCCGATGTCGAGCAGGTGCTCGGGGCTCGGCGCCTCGGTGAGCACGAACTCGGTCTGCGCGGCGAGCTCCTCGGCGGTGAGCTCGGGCGGCGCGCCCACGCATGCCAGCGCGATCATCGCGAGCGGGAGCAGGGCGGACGCGGTGCGAAGAGAGTGTCGGCGGAGCCGGTCGTTCGATGCGTTGTTCATGGTCCCCATCTCGTGAGCGTCTACTTGCGCGACTTCTTGCGCGCGTTCTTCTGGAGCTTGCGCAGATGCTTCTTCTTCTCTTTGTCGCTGGCCTTGCCTCGGCCCACCGGAGCCGCACTACCACGCATCATCATCCCAGGCGGCAGCTGCATTCCCGGCGGCAGCTGAAAGCCCGGCGGCAGCTGCATCCCAGGCGGCAGCTGCATTCCGCCCGGCATCCCGCGCATGCCCTTCTGGCCGCCCTTGCCGTCGGCGACCGCGGCTTCGAGCAGCTGATCGGCCAGGCTCGACATCATCGGGTTCTGCTCGAGCCCGCTCGTGCGCACCGCGTCGGTGAGGCGCCGCATGTTCGCGAGCTGCTTCATCCCGGGGATCTTCGAGAGCAGCCCGGCCTGCTGGCCGATGTCGCCCATCATCTGCTTCATGAACGCGAAGCGCTGCAGGAGATCCGCGATCTCCTTGTCGGTGCGGCCCGCGCCCTTGGCCACGCGCGTCATGCGCTTGGGCTCTTTGGCGAAGAGCTCGGGCTCGAGGCGCTCCTGCTTCGTCATCGAACTGACGATGGCCTCGGCGCGCTTGAGCTCCTTCTCGTCGATCTGGAAGCCCTCGGGCACCGAGTCCTGGAAGAACGGGAGCTTCTCGAAGATCTGCTGGAGCGGCCCCATCGACTGGAGCATCCGGATCTGCTCGAGGAAGTCATGCAGGGTGAACTTGCCCTGCAGCATCCGCGTCGCGTCGGCCTCCGCCTTCTTCTCGTCGACGACGCCCTCGAAGTCCTTCATCAGGCCGACGATGTCGCCGAAGCCGAGGATGCGGCTGGCCATGCCGTCGGCGCGGAACTCCTCGAGCTTGTCGAGCCCTTCGCCGGTGCCGACGAACTTGATGGGCGCGCCGGTGACCTCGCGGATGGAGAGCGCTGCACCGCCGCGCGCGTCGCCGTCGAGCTTGGTCAGCACCAGGCCCGTGAGCGAGAGGCGCTGGTGGAACGCGCCCGCCGTCTTGACGGCGTCCTGGCCGATCATGGCGTCGACCACCATAAGGACGTTCTCGGCCTTGGTGAGCGCCTTGATCTGCGCGAGCTCTTCCATGAGCGGCTCGTCGATCGCGAGGCGGCCGGCGGTGTCGTAGATGATCGTGTCGCGCTTGAGCTTCTTGGCGTGGTCGAGCGCCGCGACGCAGATGTCCACGGGCTTGGCGCCCGGCACGTTGAAGACGGGGATCGAGAGGCGCTCGCCCAGCACCTGGAGCTGCTCGATGGCGCCGGGGCGCTGCACGTCGGCGGCGACCAGGAGCGGCTTACGGCCCTGCTGCTCGAGCAGGCGCGCGAGCTTGCCGGCGGTGGTCGTCTTTCCGGAGCCCTGCAGGCCCACCATCATGACGCCGGTGATGTTGGGCTTCTGCGCGAGCTGGATGGCGGCGCCCTCGCTCGCCATCATCGCGACGAGCTCGTCCTGGCAGGCCTTGATGAAGCGCTCGGCCGGGCCGACGCGGAGCTTTTTTCCTTTGGCCTCGACCTCGTTCTGGAGGGTCTCGCCGATGACCTTCTCTTTGACGCGGGTGAGGAAGCGCTTGACGACGCCCAGCTCGACGTCGGCTTCGAGCAGCGAGAGGCGCACGTCGCGCAGCGCCGGCTCGAGGTTCTCGCTCGTGAGCTCCGTGACGCCGTTCAGGCGGTTACGGGCGGCACGAAACCCCTTCGTCAGCGTCTCGAACATGGAGGCGGCGAGTTAGCACGGCGCTCCGATCGGCGGCAACCGCGGCATGTGGCTTCGCAGGGCGCGGCGGGCGGGGTGGTGGTTCACATTCTTGCCGCCGACCAGCAACCGGTCTCCGACCGTTTCGC
>JAYVCF010000348.1:0-7632 GCA_043750095.1 Deltaproteobacteria bacterium | reverse complement strand
GCTCGGCCTCGCGGGACCGGTCGTGCTCGGGTGCTTCGCGGCGGCGCTCACGGTCTCGCTCCTCGCGCACGCGACGCTCGCACGCGCGCGTCACCTCGGAGCGGGCGCGCTCGCGTGCGTCGTCACGATCTCGCTCGTGCGTGAGTGCCTCTTTCAGCCGCGACCCGCGTATGTGTGTCTCGCGCTGCCGCTCGCGATGGTGTTGCTCGCGCTCGTGCCGCGCTTGTCGATCGCGCGCGCTGCGGCCTGCGTGGTGCTCGAGCTCGCGTGGGCGAACCTGCACGGCAGCTTTCCGCTCGGCGTCGTGATCCTCGCGCTCGGCGTGGCGTCGTACCCGGGCGATCGCGCGAACCGGATCGCTGCGCTCGCGCTCGCCGCGCTCGCGACGCTCGCCACGCCGTACCACTTCGCACTGATCGATCTCGTCGATCGCTACGTGCGCGGAGGCGATCTCGCCGCGGCCGCGATCCACGAGCACATCGCGGAGTTCCAGCCGCTCTGGGCCGCGGGACCCGTCTTCGGGGGCACGCCGCGGGTGGCCGCGGTCGTCCTCGTCGCGATCGGCGCAGCGTTCGGCATCGCGCGTGGCTCGCGAGCCGAGCGACTCGCCGCTGCGCTCGCCGCCGCGCTCGCCGCGCTCGCCGTCCTCCACGCGCGCCACGTGCCGCAGGCCACCGCCATCGGCGCGGTCCTGCTCGTGCCCGTCCTCGATCGCCTACTCGACGCGGCGCGGCTCGGTGTCGCGCGCGCCGACGCCGCGACGGTCGCGCGGCGCATCGCGATCACCACGGTCGTCCTCGCCAGCGTCGCGTCGAGCATCGCCTGCGTCCGCGGCGTCCACGCCGACGACGCGCTCGGCGGCGACGCCCTCCCCTCGCTCGCGCACGATCCGCGCGCATCGGGCCGCGCCGCGTACGTGCCCTTCGACGCCGCCGGCCGCTACCTCTGGCTCGCCCGCCCCTCGGGCCACGTGTTCTTCGACCCGCGCAACGACTGCTACCGCGCGGAGACGGCCACGCGCGCCTTCGAGCTCGAGGAGGGCGAGTGCGTGGGCGCGTGCGCGACGCGTGCGCTCTTGGACGCGGGCGTCGAGGTGGCGATCGTGCCGGAAGGCCACCCGGTCGAGCGCGCGCTCGCCGCAAGCGCAGAGTTCGCCGACACCCGCGAGGCCGACGGCTGGCACCTCTTCGTGCGCCGCGGCGGTCGTTGACACTCCATCACCCGCGCCGCTACACCGGACCGCATGCTGGAGATTACGTCCATCCTCGCGCGCGAGATCCTCGACTCTCGCGGCAACCCCACCGTCGAGGTCGAGGTCGAGATCGATCAGGCCGTGATGGGACGCGCCGCCGTGCCCTCGGGCGCATCGACGGGCGAGCACGAGGCGATCGAGCTTCGTGACGGCGAAGCGAACCGCTACCTCGGCAAGGGCGTTCGCAAGGCCGTCGAGAACGTGCTCGAGAAGATCGCGCCCGAGGTGCTGGGGCGGGACGCGCTCGATCAGGCGGGCATCGATCAAGCGATGATCGCGCTCGATGGCACGAGCAGTAAGAGCAAGCTCGGCGCGAACGCGATCCTCGGCGTCTCGATGGCGGTCGCGCGCGCCGCATCGGAGGCGCTCGGGCTGCCTCTCTATCGCTACCTCGGCGGTGCCCAGGCGAACGTGCTGCCGACGCCGCTGATGAACATCCTGAACGGGGGCGTCCACGCAGACAGCGGCCTCGAAGTTCAGGAGTTCATGATCGTGCCCCACGGCGCGCCGACATTCCGCGAGGGACTGCGCATGGGCGCCGAGATCTTCCACAACCTCAAGGCGCTGCTGAAGAAGAAAGGACTCGCGACGAGCGTCGGTGACGAAGGTGGCTTCGCTCCGCGCCTTCCCTCGAACGAGTCGGCCATCACGTCGATCCTCGAGGCGATCGAGAAGACCGGCTACACGGCGGGCAAGGACGTCTCCCTCGCGCTCGACTGCGCGGCGAGCGAGTTCTTCGACAAGACGAAGCAGACGTACACCTGGGACAAGCAGCCGCACGACGCGGCGTCGCTCGTGGCGCTCTACACGCAGCTCGCGAGCAAGTACCCCATCGTCTCCATCGAAGATGGCTGCGCAGAGGACGACTGGGACGGCTGGAAGAAGCTCACCGACGCGCTCGGGAAGAAGGTGCAGCTCGTGGGCGACGATCTCTTCGTCACCAACGTCGCCCGACTCGGCAGGGGCATCGAGGCGGGCATCGCCAACTCGATCCTGGTGAAGGTGAACCAGATCGGAACCATCACCGAGACGCTGGCGGCCATCCGGCTCGCATCGCTGAACGGCTACTCGTCGATCATCTCGCACCGAAGCGGCGAGACCGAGGACACGTTCATCGCCGACCTCGCCGTCGCGACCGGCTCGGGTCAGATCAAGACGGGCTCGGCGTCGCGCTCCGATCGCATCGCGAAGTACAACCAGCTGCTCCGCATCGAAGAGCAGCTCGGCGTCGGCGCGCGCTACGCCGGGAAGACCACGCTGCGAGCAGGCTGAGATCTGACGCGACGCGGCACCCACACGAGCCCAACGGATGCTCGTTGCCCTCGGGATCCGAGCGCGGGTAGACTTGCGTCTTGCGGCAATTGCGCGCGCGGGACGTACGCGTGCGCGGTGGCGTGGAGGCTCAGATGCATCGCTTGGCGCGTTTTTGGGGTCGCACTTGGAAGCCGGTCGTTGCCGCTTCGCTGATCATGCTGGTGTTCGCATGCGGCGGAGGTGGTTGCTCTGGCTGCGCCGGCTGCGGCATCTCGCCGATTCCCGGCGCGTTCCCCGTGGCGAACCGCATCCCGAACTCGGCGCAGGTGCGCTTGACCTCGAGCGGCATCAGCTTCGTCGAAGCCAACATCATGCCGATCGTGATGCGCGTGCTCGGCGGCGGTCTCGACTTCGCCGTGCACCGCATGACCGTCTCGGCCGGCATCTCGGTGACGATCTGCTCCGATGATCACTGCTCGGCGCACATCGACATCGAGAGCGTGGACATCACGCCCACGGTGCCGAACCAGATCGTGATCCACATGCGCGTCATCCTCCACAGCCGCCACGGCGCGGGGACGGACATCAGCACGTACACGAACGGCAGCTGGCCGGGCACGTGCGACATCGGCCTCGACACGACCGCGGGCTCGCGCGACTACGTCGGGGTCACCGCGACGCTCGCGCTGGCCAACATCACCGGCCACCCTGCGCGCGACGGCTACACCCAGCTGGTCGTGCAGAGCGTGGTCCTCACGCCCGGCGAAGACGTCGAGTCGAACGACCTCACCATCAGCGGTGGGTTCCTCGGAAGCTGTGGCTTGCTGAACCTCGGCTTCATCAAGAACCTGATCATCGGTCAGCTCGCCGGCCAGATCTCGGGCCTGCTCAACAGCGCCATCGGCGACAACCTCTGCACGCGCGTCGGCATGACGGCGCAGTGCCCGACCGGCACGTTCGCCGACGGCCCGACCACGGATCCGATGACGGTGTGTCGCTACGGTCCGGCGCACTCGGACGTCTGCGTCCCGATGTTGCTCGGCATCGACGGACGCGGTGATCTCGGCGGCTCCTTCCTCGGCGGCTTCTCGCCCGGGACGCACGCACCGATTCAGCTGGTGCTCGCAGCGGGCGGTGACGGCATCGCGGCCGGCGGCGGCATGACCGTCGACATGGTCGGCGGGTTCATGTCCATGGACCGCATGTTCACCACGTCGCCCGGACACAACTCGTGCGTCCCGCGCATCGATCCGCCCACGCCCTTCCCTCCCGTCATCGCGCAGGCGGCGGCGTTCCAGGCCAACACCATCCCCGGTACGACGACCGCCGCACACCTCGGCATCGGCATCGCCGAGGACTACATGAACTACGCGGGCTACGGCATGTTCGACAGCGGCATGCTCTGCATCGGCACGGGCACGCGCCTCTCGCAGCAGCTCTCGACCGGCCTCTTGTCGGCGCTCGTGCGCTCGCTCAACGCGCTGACGTTCCCCGACACCAACGCGTCGGTCGCCATCGCGGTGCGCCCGCAGCTTCCGCCCGACTTCCAGGTCGGCACCGACCCCGCGTCTCCGCTGCTCACGATCACGCTCCCGCACGCGATGATCGACTTCTACGTCTGGAGCTCGGAGCGCTACGTGCGCTTCATGACCTACCAGACGGATCTCGTGATCGCGATGAACCTCGAGGCGAGCGCCGGGATGATCACGCCGATGATCGTCTCGGTCACGCCCATGCATTCGACCGTGACGAACTCGGAGCTTCTCTCGGAGTCGCCCGCGATGCTCGCGAGCACCCTCGAGACGGTCATCCATTCGTTCGCGGGCATGCTCACCAGCGGCATCAGCCCCATCTCGCTGCCGGCGATCATGGGCTTCAACCTCAGCATCCCGCCCGGCGGCATCGTCGGTGTGACGAGCAGCGGGGACGACTTCCTCTCCATCTGGGCCAACCTCGCGCTCGCGCACGAGACGCGCGCGCTCGACACCACGCTGGAGCTGTCCGACTTGGTGCTCTCGCCCGAGAGCATGCAGGTCGAGCACTGGGGTGAGACGCCGAACACGCTCTGGGTCCACTTCGCGAGCCAGGGTGCCGACGCCAGCGAGATGGTCGAATACCAGTACCGCGTCGATCAGGGACCGTGGTCCCGTTGGACGCGTGACCAGCGCGTGCAGATCGACGACGACGTCCTGCTCCTGCAGGCGGTCCACCAGGTCGAGGCGCGGAGCCGTATCGTCGGCCACGAGACCTCGGTCGACGCGACGCCCGCGCTCGCGACGATCATCGTGGACACGCTCGCGCCGACGGTCTCGCTCGATCGCAGCCCGAACGGCATGGTCGCGACGGCGGACGACATCATCAGCCACGGCGACCTCAGCTATCGCTTCCGCATCGATCACGGCGCGTGGAGCGATTGGTCGACGCGCGACCAGGTCGCCCTCGACGCAGCCGCGCTCGCACAGGATCGCCTGCTCGTGCAGGTCGAGGCTCGCGACGAAGCGGGCAACATCGGCAGCGCCCAGCAAGCCCTCATCCGCGGGATCTCGAACCCCGCGTCGGCCGGAGGCTGTGGCTGCCGCGCGACGGGCGCGGACCGCGGTCACGAGGGCCTCGGGATCGCCGTCTCGCTTCTCGCGCTCGGGCTCTTCGTCTCGCGCCGCCGCCGGCTGGCGAGCACCAAGGAGCGCGTCTGATGCGCACGCTGCTCTCGGCAATCGCGGTGCTCGCCCTGAGCATCGCCGGGGTGGGCTGTAGCTGCGGAGGTGGGCCGATGCCCATGCCCACGGGTGACGCCGCGGTCGTGCACTGTGGCGATCAGTGCCTGCCGGCCATGCCTCCAGGCGCATCGATGGGTCAGAGCTGCTGCGAGATGACGCAGATGTGCGTCGACTACGACGTCAACGCGCTCTGCATGCCCGGCTTCACGTGCACCGTGGCCAACGTGATGATGGACGCCGCCTGCCACATCACGTGCTCGCATTGCATGGAGCGCCCGCCGCTGAATCCCGGCTACCTCGCGACCGATCTCGACTTCGTCATGACGGCGGCCGGAGATCAGTTCCTCTCGGGCTACAGCCCGGGAAACCCACCCATGCCGGTCTACGGAGACATGGTGGTCGGGACCGTTCCGAGCGGCGACGTCGGGATGCTGACCTGGGACATCGCCGACGGTGCGCCTGCGATGCCCGTCAGCGCCGCGCCGAGCGGATGGCGCCACGGCGTGTCCGCACCCGGTGACGACGTGGGTCGTTGGACCTCGATCGTCTCGACGGGAACCCGCCTGATGGTGTCGTACTACGACGCGACGCACGGCGCGCTGCGGCTCGCCATCGGCAACGCGGGGTCGTGGCACGTGCAGACCGTCGACGACACGGGCGACGCGGGTCGTTACTCGTCGATGGTGCTCACCTCCACGGGCGCGCCCGCGATCGCGTACCTCGGCTACGAGGTGAACGCGATGGGAGCGGTTCACAGCCAGGTGCGCGTCGCCATCGCGCACAGCGCCATGCCCGCGGCAGCGGCCGACTGGACCATCACGCGCATCGCCGACGCGGCGAGCCCGTGCCGTCCGGCCCTCTGTGCCACCGGTCAGCGCTGCCTGGCCGCCGGAACGTGTGTGATGCCGTCGGGGACCTGCACGCCGGCCTGCATGGCCGCACAGGCCTGCGTCGCCGGAACCTGCCAGGCGGCGCTCGTGGCCGACTACGTCGAAGACCTCACGCCGGCGCACGGCCTCTACACGCAGCTCGCGGTCACCTCCACCGGCTTCGCGCTCGTCTACTACGACCGCACGGAGGGCAACCTCTACGGCGTCGCCGCGACGGGCACCACGTTCGGCACTCCGTTCCTGATCGACGGCTACGGCCGCGCGGATCCGAACACCGGTGACTCGGGCATCGGCGCTTCGTTGTACGTCGACCACAGCGACCTCTGGCACGTGACGTACGTCGACGGCGCAGAGGAAGTGCTTCACTACGCGCGCATCACGGCCGGCGCCTCGCCGACCATCGCGCGCGAGGTGGTGGACGACGGGAGCACCTCCGACGGCACGATGAGGCAGACCGACGGCCGCCACATCGTCGGCGACGACAGCTCCGTCGTCGCGATGATGACGGGCGAGGTTCGCGTGGCCTATCAGGACGCGACCTCCGAGCGGACCATGATCGCGCGCCGCACAGCGGCCGGCGTTTGGTCGCACGCGGTGCTCGACATGGCGAAGCACAACGGCTTCTGGGTCGAGCAGGTGCTCAACTCCACCGGCGATGCGTCGTTCGTCGCTTCGTGGTGGATCGATCGCATGGGCGCGACCGTCACGAACGGCGTGCACATCACGCGGGTTCCCGCGGCGCCCTGAGTCCGCGCCGCCCTGAGCCAGTGCCGCGTCGAGTCAGTGCAGCGTGCGAGTTCCCCGCGCGGCGAGCGATCGCAGCGGCGGGGACAGCTCGGGCGAGTTGGCGAGCTCGGCGAGCTCACCCGACGTAGCCAGCGGCACCAACGGCAGCACCAGCTCGAGCGGCGCGTACGGATTCTTCAGGAGCGCCGATCGCACGCCGCTTCGCGCGATCCAGCGTACGCACGAGGCCACCTCGCGCAGCACGTCCGCCGGGATCGGGCGGCGCGCCACGAGGCGCACGACGTCGTCCTGCGTGAGCGCCGGGTTGTAGAGCAAGACCCGGATCACGTCCGGATGCGGATCGCGGATGACCCGCGCCAGCAGCTGTCGGTCGCGACGCCGTGCGAGAGACTTTCGCTCGCCGAGCGCCAGCGGTCGCCCGCGCCCGAAGTCGGGGATGCGCTCGCGCTCTTGATCCCCGGCCGATTGGACCGCACCTCGCGCGCCCAGGATCTCACCGACCTGGAGAAAGCCTGCCTCCGTCGCGGCGTCCGCGATCAGTCCGCGCAGCTCGGCGATGTCCGCGGGTGCGAGCGCCGCGCTGAGCGCGATGAGGAGCCCCAGCGCCGGTCGATCACGAGCCATGGCGTCGGCGAGCACCACCTCGAGCGCCGCCGCGACCAGCCCCGGTGGGGCGCTCAGCTCCGAGCGGAGGTAGCCGACCGCCAGCACAGGGTCGTGCGCTGCCTCCACCACCCGGGCCCACCTACGGGCCAGGTGGGCCGCGTACGTC
>JAYVCF010000347.1:0-12423 GCA_043750095.1 Deltaproteobacteria bacterium | reverse complement strand
CACGACCAACCCACCGACCGGCGCCTCCGAGAGCGCGAGCGCCAGCTTCAGTCGCTGCGCCTCGCCGCCCGAGAGCGTGTTCAGCGACTGTCCGAGCCTCAAGTAGCCGAGCCCCACCGAGATCATCGGTGCGAGCTTCTTCGAGACGCCCGGGTCACTCGCGAAGCGCGCCGCGGCCTCGCTCCCCGTCAGCTCGAGCACGTCGGCGACGGTCATCTCTCGATGCAGGACGTCGAGCACCGGCCCGACGAACCGCCGCCCCGCGCAGTCCGGGCACGCGAAGGTGACGTCGGCGAGGAACTGCATCTCGACGGTCTCGCTGCCATCGCCCTTGCACGTCTCGCAGCGCCCGCCCGCCACGTTGAACGAGAAGTACGCGTCCGAGTAGCCGCGCGCTTTGGCGATCGGCTCGCGCGCGAAGCGCTTGCGGATGAGCTCCCAAGCGCCGAGGTAGGTCGCTGCGTTGCCACGCGACGTGCGTCCGAGCGGCGCTTGATCGACGCGCGCGACGCCGGCCAGCCGAGCCGCGTGAGAGAGCGACGTATGCGGGAGCGGGATCGTCGCGCCTGCCGCGTGCAGCTCGCGCTCGATCGCCGGCACGAGCGTCTCGAGGATCAGCGAGCTCTTCCCGCTGCCCGAGGGCCCGGTGACGCACGTGAGCGCGCCGAACGGGATCTTCACGTCGACGCCGCGTAGGTTGTGACCGGTCGCGCCCGTCAGCTCGAGAAACGCGGTGAGCTTTTTCCCTCGACGAGGGGCGGGCAGGGGCGTGGTCGCGCGGATGGCCTCGCCGGTCTTCGTCGACGCCTCCCGCAGCGCCGCCGGCGTTCCATCGAACACGACCATGCCGCCGTGCTCGCCCGCGCCGGGCCCGAGCTCGATCACGCGATCGGCCGCCGCGATCACATCCGCATCGTGCTCGACGACGATCGCGAGGTTGTCGTCCTTCGAGAGACCCCGAATGACGTGAACCAATCGCTCGACGTCCGAGGGATGCAGCCCGACGGTGGGCTCATCGAGCACGAACATCGCGCCCGTCAGCGACGCCGCGAGCGCGCTGGTCAGCGCCACGCGCTGCGACTCGCCCCCGCTCAGCGTTCGGGACGCGCGATCGAGCCCGAGATATCCGAGCCCGACATCGACGAGCGTGCCGAGCCGCGCGTCGATCTCCGTGAAGAGCAGGGCGACCGCGTCGTCGAGCCCACCCGTGCGATCGAGCGCCTCGCGTCGCGTGTTCAGGAACGCACGCGCGTCCTCGGCCGGCATGCGGAAGAGCTCCGCGATCGTCTTGCCCTCGATCCGATAGCAGAGGCCTTCGGGCTTGAGGCGCGCGCCTTCGCACGCAGGGCAGGGGTCGTAGCTGCGGTAGCGCGAGAGCAGCACGCGCACGTGCATCTTGTACGCCTTGGTCTCCAGCCACTTGAACCACTCGCGCAGGCCGAACCAGCCCTTGTTCCAGCCGCGACCTTCGCCGTCCTTGAGCCACGCCAGCTGCGCGGGCGTCAGCTCCGAGAGCGGCGTGTCGAGCGGCACGCCGGCGGCCGTCGCCCACTTCGTGAGCGCGCGTCGCTCCCACTGTGTGGACTTGCCGCCCCAGGGCGCGATCGCGCCGCCGCGCAGCGTGCGCCAGGGATCGTGCAGCACCTTGTCCCAGTCCACGCCGATGACGCGCCCGAAGCCGCGGCACGACTCGCACGCGCCGATGGCGTCGTTGAACGAGAACATCCCGGGCGTCGGATCGCGGTAGGCGATGTCGCAGCGCGCGCAATGCAGTCCGCGCGAGAAGCGCGTGGTGCGATCGTCGATGACCACCGCCGCGCGCCCTTCGCCGCGCAACATCGCCGCTTCGAGCGCCTCGACCAGTCGGCCCCGCTCGCCATCGGAGAGCACCGCGCGATCGGCGACGACCTCGAGCTTGCCGTGGACGGGCGCCGCCTTCTTCGCGCCTTTCTTCTTGGGCCTCGTGATCTCTTCGCCGAGCACGTCCGTCGGGCGAACGTCGTCGAGGTCTCGGGTCTCGCCGTTCACGCGCACCCGTCGATAGCCGAGCGCGAGCAGCGACTCGCGTGCGCCGAGAAACCCATCCGCGCCCTCGACGGGTACGTCGTAGGTGATCACCGCGCGCGCACCGCGATGCATCGCCAGCAGCTCGTCGGCCACGCGCTCGGGCGTCTCGCGTCGCACCGGATCGCCGCACTGGCGGCAGTGCAGCTGCGCGTCCTTCGCCCAGAGGCTCTTGGCGTAGTCGGCGACCTCGGTCATCGTGCCGACGGTCGAGCGGCTGGTGCGCACGGGCGCCTGACGGTCCACGGCGATGCCCGCGGCGATCGGCTCCAGCTCGTCTACCGGCGGTCGCGCGAGCCGCTCGAGGAACTGCCTCGCATAGGCGCTGAAGCTCTCGACATAGCGTCGCTGCCCCTCGGCGTAGAGCGTCGAGAACGCGAGCGAGGACTTTCCCGATCCGCTCGGTCCGGCGATCACGACGAGCGTCCCCGGGGCGAGATCGAGATCGATCCCGCGGAGGTTGTGCGTGCGCGCGCCGCGGAGCCGGGTGGGGTGCATCGAGCTTCTGTCCTACTACTTCCGAGAATCCCGGCCGTGGTGCGGCGCTTCGAGCGAGAGGCAGCTCGTCGCCACCAGGCATCCGCCCGCGCTGTGTTCTAGCGCCGAATGGATGCCTTCGGCCGTTGCTCGACCCCGATCGACCGAGTAGGTTCCCGCGCCTTCATGCCGGTTCGCGGGATACCTCTCTTCTGCACGCTCTTGCTCGGACTGCCGTTCGCCGGGCTGACGCTGGCCGGCTGTCAGATCCCCAACCCGGGCATTCCGCCGGTGCAGGCGACGCTGAACTTCCCGATCGCGCTGGCGCTGACGGCGCCGGCGTCGAACCCGGATGCGCAGTCGGACTTTCTGCTCGTCGTGAACGCCAACTACGACGCTCGCTACAACCAGGGCACGATCCTCTCGCTCGACATGCGGCAGATCATGCTCCGCTTCGACGAGATCCGCGCCAACGGGCGCTTCCCGCAGAACGGCCACATGGGCTGCACGAACCCGGCGTCCTGGGACGACCCCAACGTGGAGTGTCAGATCGCCGAGGCCGTCGACGTGATGGCCGGCTCGGGCCCGAACCACGACGGCGCCGAGGTCTGGATCGACTCGTTCGGCGCCGGCATCGTCCGCTCGCCTCAGGGCGATCGCTTCTACATCCCGACGCGCAGCACTTCGAACCTGACCTGGGTGGACATCGATCCGAGTGGCACGGGCGCGATCATGTGCGACCAGGCGCCTGGGTCGCTTCGCTGCGGGGATCGCCGCCGCACGACGATGGTCGAGACCGGCTGCACCGATCGTGACGTGACGCTGCGCGGTGATCCGAACGCGCTCGTGGTGATGCCGATGAGCTCGCTCGTGACGCTGCCCGCGGGCACGGCAGAGCGTGACGTGCTGCTGATGCTGCAGCGCAACGGGACCGCCGCGCTCTACCTCGATAGCCTCGAGGGAGGCCTGGCACGCCAGCCCATTCGAACGCACGTCCTCACCGGGCTGCCGCCCGACGCCATCAACGCAGAGCTCGAGACGTCGACGGGCCTCGCCTGGGTGAGCACCTCGTCGCCGGTGAGCACCCGCGCCACACGCTTGCTCGCTCGCGTGGGCGTGTTCATCGACACACAGAACGAGCACTGCTCGCAGGCGTTCGCGGCGCCGCCCGTGTTCCTCGACGGCCTCGCCACGGGCTTCGACACGCGCGACGTCGCATTCAGCGCAGACACGCGCTACGCGTACGTGCTCTCACGCTCGCCCGAGTCGATCATCACGATCGATCAAGAGGGCACACCGTTCATTCCGGGGAACGCGGCCATCACCGACGTGGACGACGTCGGCTTCGGCCCCTCGCGCCTGCGGCGCATCACCATGGACGGCCGCGACTTTCTCGTCACGACCTGCTTCGACGGCCGCGCGGTCTGGGTGATGAGCACCGCCCCCACGCAGGTCGCCTCGATCGTCCCGGGCTTCGACGGCGCGTACGAGATGGTGATCGACGTCGAGCGACGCCTGGCCATCGTGGCCGACTTCAAGACCTCGGTGATCCGCTTCGTGGACCTCGCGCCCGCCGTGCACGGCCACGACGCGGTGGTCCTCGGTCGCGTCGGCACGCCGCGCACGCACGTGGGGTTCCCGTGAGCCGTCGCGTCGCCGTTCTCATGGTGTTCATGCTCGCTGCGTTCTGCGCGTCGGCTGCGCCCGCGTGCACGTCCGGCATCGGGCTGAGCTCGCCGCGCGCGATGAACCATCCGGTGGACGTCGCGTTCGTCTGCTTCGACACCACCGTCGTCGGCCTCCCGACGGTGCGGCCGCTCAGCGACTGCGCGCTGCACGTGGACGTCGCGTCGAACACGCGCCAGCCCCCGCTGAACACGGCCATGCACATGCACGCGCTGGTCACACAGCGCACGCGTGGCGAGGTCGCTGCCGTCGATCTGATCGCGCGCGGCGAGCTCGACAGCGACATGAGCGTCCCCGGCTACACGTTCGTCCCGGTCGGCGAGCAGCCCACGCAGATCGTCGTCCCGCCCACCGATCCGACCTGCACGTACGTGGCGAGCCGCGGCCCCGTCGACGGCCGCCATCCCGGGATCTCCATCATCGACACGCGCCGGTTCCGATCAGGCGCCGGGCTCGACCACAACCCGTTCCCGCTCCACGCGCCGTACATTTTGCCGAGCGCACCCGCCGACATGCTGCTCGCGCCCGACGGTGCCTCGTTCTGGATCGCGCTCGACGCGCTGAGCGTGGTCGTGCGCGTGCCCATCCTCGGATCGTGCGAGCTCGGCACGATCGATCTGGTGGTCCCGCTCTACGAGGACGTCCCTCCCGGCGTCGCGTTCACAGCCGGATCGACGGTCGATCTGACGCGGCAGTGTCTGCTCGCGGCCGGGACCGCACCGGTCGCGCCCTACGTCGTGCCGCCGCGTAACCCGGCCGTCGATCCGAGCGCCGAGCCCCAGCCTGTCGCGCTCGCGTTCGACGTGGACAACGGCGTGCTGCTCGTGGCCGATCGCACGCTGCCCATGATCCATCGCGTGAACGTGGCAGACGGGACGCTGCTCCGGCCGCTCGCGACGGGGGTGCCGGTCCGCGACGTCGTCGTCACGCCGCGCGTGCCCAACAGCTACGACCTCGTGCCGGACCCGTGCGCGTTCGACACGGCGACGGGCCGACACGCCCCCGGCTCGGCCATCCCCGCGCCGACGACGTTCTCGCGCTACGTGTACGCGATCGACGAGACCGACGGGACGGTGCTCGCGATCGAGTACTCGGACGAGAGCGCCGTCGGGTTCGGCGAGGTGATCCCCGTCGACGTGCGGGGAGCGCGGCGGCCCGACCGTGTGGCGATGCCGATCGTCGCGCGCTCGCTCGAGATCGTCACACCGCAGTACGACACGAACGCGGCCGATCCACGCTTCGCCCCCGCGGACCCGGGCGACCCGAGCGGATGCAGCCGCGCGTTCACGGGGAACCCGAGCGGCTTTGGCCTCTGTCTCCCGAACGACCCCGCACCCGTGCAGCCGCCCTCGCCGGTCGTGCTCCGCGGCGTGTTCCTGGTCGTGGCGAGTACAGATGGCGCGCTGCGCTTCGTCGACGTCTACGACCTCGATGCGCCGTGCCGTGGTCGCGCGTTCGCGGGTGCGGCAGCGTTCGACGCCTCGGGTTCGTCGATCAACGACTGCACCACCCCGACCGTCACCGGCGACAACGCGATCTACATCCGCCGCCACCGTCCGCGCGTGCAGCAGCTGCTGAGCACGTTCGTCACCGTGGGCACGGGGCCGACCGTGTTCTTCCGAGGCGGCGGCAGCGTCGTCCTCGGCACCGATGGCGTGCCTACGGGACAGACGCCGCCGACCGTCCCCTGCATGACGACCGCGAACTGCGCGACGGACGCGGGGCTCGTCTGCCGCCGCGGGTTCTGTGTGTCCGCGGACGAGACGCCCGCGCTCCGCCTCTTCGCCGATGATCACAACGATGCCGCCATCGCGTGCCCGGCCGGCCTCGGCATGGTCTGGGGCGCGACCGAGTCACTCGGAATGATGAGCGCCACGCGGAATCTGCCCATCGTGTGCAGCCTCGTCGATCCCTTCGCCGCGATCTCGGAGACGTGGAGCGCCGTCTACGAGGGCTCGCTCCCGGGGACGTTCACCTCGAGCGCGAACGCGCACGTCGATCTGAGCACGCACACGTTCGACGGCAACATCGACACGCGCACCGACTACTGCGCGCGCGGCGTGATCGGTCGCGAGCAGGCCACTGCGCCCGCCGTGATCGGCGAGCCGGAAGGCCGCTATCAGGGCGACATGCTCGCCATCACCGGCATCATTCCATCGGCCAACCTCGAGGGCATGGGAGGCCTCTGCCGCCAGGTCGTGAACATCGCGCAGATCGGCGAGCCGCAGCAGCCGATCCTCGCGCGGATCCAGCGCGCGTTCACGCTGCCGACCGGGGCGCCTGCGCAGCAGCAGCCCTACACGGGCCGTCTCTTCGTCGATCCGACGACGCCGCTCGAGAACCGCGGCGCTGGTTTCGTGACCCAGACCGCGTGCGATCCGACGACGACGGACAGCTGCCCGACCGCCGATCATCCGCACGACGTGTGCGACGCGACGCTGCGCCTGTGTCGGACGTTTCCGACCATCAGCGACGCGATTCGTTGCTTCGGCGACACGCTGCTCACCATCGACGTGCGCTCGTTCCAGGCGTTCACGGTGAGCGGCACGCGCTCCGGCTTCTCGACGCGTGTGGTGCGCGCGGCAGACGGCACGTGTGAGTACGACCTCGCCGGCGATCCGCTTCGACAAGGTCACGCGTTCAACGACACGCTCTTCCGCAATGCACGCATCGCGTTCCGCCCGACCGGCGTGTCGCAGACCACGCTGACCAACGAGCTCGCCGAGATCCGGATGGTCCTCACGGGCGGCTCCTCGCAGCTCGGCATCGACCTCTCGCTCTCGTCCACGGGCGTTCGCTCGATGGCGCTCCCGACCGGCCTTCACTACTCGCCCGAGATGTGGGCGCTCTACGGGATCGAGACCGAGCGCGGCGGACTGGTCGAGATGACGCTGCGTCCGCTCTCCCGTACGCAAACCGCGTATCAGTGAGCATGGCGCGGGGGGCGGGCCGCCCGGCCAAGAGCGGCAAGAGCAGCGCGCGCGGCGAGCACTCGCCCGCCATGCAGCAGTTCTTCCGCGCGAAAGAGCAGTACCCCGACGCGCTGCTCTTCTTTCGGATGGGGGACTTCTACGAGCTCTTCCACGACGACGCGGTGGTGGCGGCGCGCGCGCTCGATCTCGTGCTCACATCGCGCCAGAAGAACGACGAGGGCGTCGACATCCCGATGTGCGGCGTCCCGCACCACGCGGCGACGGGGTATCTCGCACGCCTGCTCGAGAAGGGCTTCAAGGTGGCCATCTGCGAGCAGATGGTCGACCCGAGGACCGTCAAGGGGATCGTGCCGCGCGAGGTCGTCCGCGTGGTCACGCCGGGCCTCGCGCTCGATCCCGACACCCTCGACGCGCGCGCGGACAACCTGCTCGGCGTGCTCGTCTCGTCGGGCGCCGAGCACGCGCTCGCATCGCTCGAGCTCACGCGCGCCGATCTCGCGGTCTGTTCCCTGCGCTCCCCGTCGGAGCTGCTCGGTGAGCTGGTGCGCCTCGAGCTGCGCGAGGTGCTCGTCGTCGGCGACGACGCGATGCGTGGCATCGTCGAGCGCGCCCTGCCACGTGCGCGGGTCGTCGCGGCGAGCGCGGTCGCCGACCCACTCGGCCGGATTCGCGAGCAGCTCGGCGACGCCGAGGCTACGCGCGCTGCGTCGCTGACCGAGCTCGCTCGACAAGCGGTTGCGGTCGCCATCGCTGCCGCGCGCGAGAGTCAGCCACGCGCTCCGCTGGGGGTCCGCACGATCGCGTCCTACGATCCGACCGCGTTTCTGGGTATGGACGACGCGGCCATTCGCAACCTCGAGCTCGTTCGCACGCTGAGCGGGGAGCGCGAAGGGTCGCTGCTGGCGCTGATCGACGAGAGCTCGACGTCGATGGGCGCGCGCGTGCTCCGCCGTCGGCTGCTCTCGCCCTTGGCGGACGTCGCCGCGATCCGTCGTCGACACGACGCCGTCGAGAGTCTCGTTCTCGATCCCCCGCTGCGGCGGGAGGTCCGTGCGCGACTGGCGAGAGTCTCGGATCTCGAGCGGCTCGCGACCCGTGCGGAGCTCGACGTAGCGACGCCGCGTGACCTCGGGAGCCTCGCGTCGGGACTGCGCGCTGCGGACGAGCTGTGCACGCTGGGAACCGAGGGAGACGCGCTCTCGGGCCTACGGCGTGCCGACGTGGTCGCCGACGTGTGCGAAGAGCTGGAGCGCATCCTCGTCGAAGCTCCGCCGCACGTCGCGACGCAGGGCGGTCTCATCCGTGATCGCGTGGACGCGCGCATCGACGAGCTGCGCACGCTCGCGACCTCGAGCAAGGACGTGCTGCTCGCGCTCGAAGGCCGAGAGCGCGCGGGGTCGGGCATCGCTGGCCTCGAGGTCCGCTTCAACCGTGTCTTTGGGTACTACTTCGAGATCACGCGCACCAACCTCGCGCGCGTGCCCAAGCACTTCCGACGCAAGCAGACCATCGCGAACGGGGAGCGCTTCACCACCGACGAGCTCGACGAGCTCGCCGACAAGATCCTCGGCGCCGAAGACCGCGCACGCTCGCTCGAGCAGGGCGTGTTCGAAGAGCTGCGACGCTCGGTGGGCAAGCAGGCCTCGCGCATCCGCGCGCTGGGCGGGGTCATCGCGGACCTGGACGTGCACGCGGCCCTCGCCGAGCTGGCGCAGAAGCGCAGCTATCACCGGCCGACGGTCGACGACTCGCTCGTCATCGAGCTCGACGACTCGCGCCATCCGATCGTGGAAGCGCTCGCGCCCGAAGGGACGGTCGTCCCCAACGACGTGCGCGTCGATGCCGACGGGGAGCGCCTCCTCGTCATCACCGGGCCGAACATGGCGGGCAAGTCCACGCTCATGCGACAGACGGCTCTCTGCGTGATCCTCGCGCAGGCGGGCTCGTTCGTTCCTGCGGCGCGCGCGCGCATCGGCCTCGTCGATCGGATCTACACGCGCGTCGGCGCGAGCGACAACCTCGGCCGCGGGCAGAGCACGTTCATGGTGGAGATGCGCGAGACGGCCACGCTCTGCGCGGGCGCGACGCGGCGATCGCTCGTCCTGCTCGACGAGATCGGCCGCGGCACGAGCACCTTCGACGGGCTCGCGATCGCGTGGGCCGTGGCCGAGCACCTCGACGGAATCATCGGCTGCCGCGCGCTCTTCGCGACCCACTATCACGAGCTCTGCGCGCTGGAGGCGCTCCGCGAGGGGAGGGTCGCCAACTACAACGTGGCCGCACGCGAGCAGCCGGGGAAGGACGGGACTCCCACCGACGTCGTGTTCCTCCATCGCCTGGTGCGCGGCGCGGCGAAGAGCAGCTACGGCGTCGTCGTCGCGCGGCTCGCCGGCTTGCCCGAGGGCGTGCTCGCGCGCGCACGCCAGGTGCTCGCCGATCTCGAGCGCGGCGGAAGCGATGCACGACGCGCCACGAGCCAGATGGGCCTCTTCGCGGGAAAGGAAGCGCCGAAGACGCGCACGCCCATCGAGGAAGCGCTCGTCGGGATCGATCTCGATCGCCTCACGCCGCTCGAAGCGCTGAACCTGATCGCGAAGCTGAAGAGCATGGCGCGCTAGCGTCCTGCTACCATCGGGCCATTCCCTGATGTCCGACTCCCGCGACCGCATCGCTCAGATTCGAACCGCGCTCGACGCCGCGGACAACGACCTGGTCAAGGCACTCGACGCGCGCGCCCGCGCAGTGCGCGAGCTGGCCTCGATCAAAGAGGCCGACCCGACCGCGTTCGTGTCGATGCCCACCAGCGCCGAGGTGGTGGCCCGCCTTCGCGAGGTGAGGCGCGACTTTCCGACGAACGCGCTGGAGCCCGTGGTGCGCGAGGTGCTCTCGGCGTCGGCGGAGATGATCGCGCCCGTGAAGGTCGGCGTGCTGGGTCCGCCCGGAGGTTTCGCGCACGCCGCGGCCCGCGCGCACTTCGGATCGCGCGCGCTGATCCATGCCTTCGACGGAGTGACCGAGGTGTTCGCCGCGCTCGAGCGCCAGGCCGTCGGCTACGGCGTGGTGCCGCTGCAGACGTCGTCGGAGGGAACGCTCTTCGCGACGCTGAGCGGGCTCGCGGGGGGGCGCGCGCGCATCACGGCCGAGCGCTCGCTCCTCGGCCAGTACCATCTGTTCTCGAAGACGGGGAACGCGGGCGACATCGAGAAGATCTACGGCAGCGCGTCCGCGTTCGCGGCCACGACACGCGCGCTGAAGGCGGACTTCGCACGCGCGCCGCAGCTCGACATGCAGTCCGGGGTCGTCGCCGCGGAGCTGGCGGCCGAAGATCACGGCGCGGCGGCGGTGGGCCCCGAGCTCCTGGGCGAGCTGTCCAGTCTCCGCATCGTGCGTCGCAACGTCGAGGACGATCCCAACGTGACCGTGCGCTTCGTGGTCCTCGGGCACGACTCGCCACGTCGCACGGGACGCGACCGCACCGTGCTCGCGCTGACCCTCGGCGAGGAGCCGGGCTCGCTCTATGGCGCGCTGCAGCCCTTCGCCGAGCGCGAGATCAACCTCACGCGCCTCGAGTCGCGTCGTGTCGCATCGAGCGGCCTCGGCGAGCTCTTCTTCCTCGAGCTCGACGGCCACATCAGCGACCGCCCCGTGCTGACCGCCGTCGAAGAAGTGAAGGCCAAGAGCCGCAACGTGCGCGTGCTCGGCAGCTACCCGCGGCCGCTCGACGAGTAGTCGCGTCCACGAACCTCGCGAGGGCCGTTCATCATGAAGCGTTTCGTCGTTCGCCCGGGAGGCGCCTTGCGCGGCAGAGTGCGCGTGCCCGGGGACAAGTCGATCGGGCACCGGGCGCTCCTCTTCGGCGCGCTCGCCGAGGGACGTTCGATCGTGCGCGGCCTCTCCGGTGGCCTCGACAACGCATCGACCGCGACCGCGTTCGCGAAGATGGGTGTGCGCTACGTGATGGAGGGCGGCACGGCGCAGATCGATGGCGTCGGGCTCGATGGTCTGCGCATGCCCGACGGACAGATCGACTGCGGGAACTCGGGGACCACCATGCGCCTCATCGCGGGCGTGCTCGCGGCGCAGAAGTTCGGGACGCGCCTGGTCGGGGACGCGAGCCTCACGCGTCGGCCGATGCGCCGCGTGGTCGAGCCTCTTCGCGCGCGAGGCGCACACATCGCGGGCGTGCGCGGCACCAAGGAGGGCGAGCACTACCCGCCGCTCTCCGTCGCGCCGCTCGTCGAAGGCGAGCGACTCACGGGCATCGAGGTGCGCACCGAGGTCGCCAGCGCCCAGGTGAAGAGCGCGCTCTTGCTCTCGGGCCTCTGGGCCGACGGGCCGACCGCGGTCGCGGAGCCGACGCTCTCTCGCGATCACACCGAGCGCATGCTCGTCGCCTTGGGCGCGCCGCTCGAGGCATTCGGCGCCATGGCGGTGCTCGATCCTTCACGCTGGGAGAAGCGCCGCTTGCCCGCCTTCGAGTGGACGGTGCCCGGTGATCTCAGCTCGGCCGCGTTCCTGATCGCCGCCGCGGCGATGGTGCCGGGCAGCGAGATCGAGATCGACGGCGTCGGGGTGAACCCCACGCGCACGGGATTCCTCGACGCGATGAGGCCCATGCGCGCGAAGATCGAGCTGATCCCGCGAGGCGACGCCGCCGGCAACGAGCCCATCGCCACGATCTCCGCGAGCCACGGCTCTCTGGCGCCCACGCGCATCGGCGGCGAGCTCATCGCGCGAATGATCGACGAGGTCCCCATCTTCGCCGCGCTCGCGACGTGCGCGAACGGCCGCACCGAGGTGCGCGACGCAGAGGAGCTTCGCGTGAAGGAGAGCGATCGGATCAAGACGATGGCCGAGGTGCTGCGCGCCTTCGGCGGCGACGTGATCGAGCTCGCGGATGGGCTCACCATCCACGGAGGCGGGCCGCTGCGTGCCGCACACGTGGAGAGCCAGGGCGATCACCGCATCGCCATGAGCGCGGTCGTGCTGGGGTTGGTGGCCGAGGGCGAGACCTTCGTGGACGACGTCGACTGCGTGGACACGAGCTTCCCCGGATTTGCTGCGCTCCTTCGCTCTCTCGGTGCCGATGTCCGCGAAGAAGTGATACGAGGTGAGCCGTGAGCAAGCGTGAGAAAGGCTTGGTCGTCGCCATCGACGGCCCCGCGGGCGCCGGCAAGAGCACCGTCTCGTTCCTGCTCGCGACGCGCCTCGGGTACGTGCGGATCGACACCGGTGCGCTCTATCGCGCGGTCGCGCTCGTCGC
>JAYVCF010000346.1:0-20101 GCA_043750095.1 Deltaproteobacteria bacterium | reverse complement strand
TCGAGAAGCCCACGGCGACGCGCCCGGCGATCTGACGCCGTCCGCTCGCTCGCTCAGGCGTTCGAGCGAGACCGTTTCGGCGTTCCGCGCGCGGGCGTCGGAGCTTTTCGTGAAGCGCGCGGTTTGCGCGGCGGCGCTGGGGGGGGCGGCGGTGCGTTGATCTCGAAGAGGCGGATCGCGCTCTCCATCGACGACACGATGGCGTCGCGCACGATGCCGGCGAGCGCGTTGTCGTTGGTCTTGAGCGCGTCGTAGTAGCGCTGGCGATCGGTCGAGTGGATCACCGCCGGCGGGTAGTCACCCGTCAGCAAAATCAGGTTCATCACGAGGCGCGCGAGCTTGCCGCTGTGCTTCGGGAACGGGTAGATGTGGAGCAGCTGGAAGTGCGCCTTCGCCGCGAGCCGCGTGACGTGTGTGGTGCGCCACGTCTCGGTCGCGTTCACCCAGAGCATGAACTGGCGCAGCTTGTAGGAGATCTTGTCGGGCGTGGCGATCTCGTGGAAGTAGAGCCGATGGATCGGCATGTCCTTCCGGTAGGCCGGCGGCTTCTTGCCCTCGACCTCTTCGGGCGCGAGGCACTCGTAGAGCTCTTTCAGCGTGTCGAGGTCGATCTTGATCTTCTTGCGCGTCGCCATCTCGCGTACGAGATCGATCGCGGCCTTGTTCTGACGAATCTCGTCGAAGATCGGGACGAGCGCAGGGTCCGTCGGTGCCTCGCCCCGCAACGCCGCGGCAAGCTCGGGCGGCTGGTAGACGACACCCTCGAGCGCACCGTCGTGATGGATCCACGAGACGTCCATGCGGTCGATGTACTCGCGCTTCGTCTTCTCCGAGGCGCCCTCCATGAGGGCCTTGAGCACCGAGAGCCGCTGGTCGAGCTGCTGCGCCTGCTGCTGCTGCTGCACTCGGTAACCTCCGGAAAAACCAAGCCAAACCGTCGAGCACACCCCCGGCGCACCCGTCACACGGTCCTCCCCGGACAATAAAACCCGGCGAGAGGCGCCGAGCATACCGTTACGTCGGCCGCTCGTCAAACGCGCGCAGGTCGAATTGCCGCTTGTCAACCCAGAAGATGCAGCGTCAATCGAGCAGATCTTCGATCTCGCCGTCGAGGCCGGCCTCGTCGGGCACGCCCGTGCTCACGTGACGCACGATGCCTTCGCGATCGATCAGCACGAGCGTCGGGAGGGACTGAACCTCGAACGCGGTCTGCGCGGCGTATCCTCGATCGAGGAGCGTGGGCACCAGGATGTCGAGCGCACGATGCGCCGCGATCACGCGCTCGCGTGTCTGGTCGGACTCCACGTTCACGGCGAAGGTCACCAGCCCCGCACTCGCATGGCGCGCGGCGACGCGGCCCAGGATCGGGATCGACTCGCGACAGGGCGGGCACCAGCTCGCCCAGAAGTCGAGCATCACGACCTGCCCGTGCAGCGAGGAGATCACCACGCGATCTCCTAGGCCATCGCCCGCGACGATCTCCGCCGCGAGCTCGGGCGAGGGTTGGCCGACGAGCGGGCTCGAGCCGCCTCCGCCGCCCATCCATCGTGGGGCACCGAAGGCCATGACGGCGACGAACACCAGCGCGCCGATGCCCACCGCGCGCATCAGATCGCGACGCTCGTCGTCCTTCATGACGTGCTCTTGATGGGGCGCTCCGAGCGCAGCGGCAAGCGGATCCGAAAGGCAGCGCCACCTTCGGGCGCCCTCACGCAGGCGATCGAGCCGCCGTGCTCGAGCACGATCTTCTTCACGATCGCCAGGCCGAGGCCGGTGCCTTCGCTCTTGGTCGTGTAATAGGGATCGAACACGCGCTCGCGCATCTTGTCGGGCACGCCGGGTCCATCGTCGCGGACCTCCAGGATGACGTCGTCGTCGTCGCGTCGTGTCTCGACGATCACGTGACCACCGCCCGCGTGCTCCGCGATCGCCTGCACGGAGTTGCGCACGAGGTTGTCCACGCAGCGGCGCAGCATCTGCGCATCGATCATCACGGGCAGGGGACCGTCCGTGCGCACCTCGATCGAGATGCCCTGACCGGATTGCCCTCCGAGGACCATCGCCTCGGGGTCCATCGCTCGGCACCACTCCGCGGCGAGCGCGCTCAGCTCGCCCGGAGCCACGTCGGGGACGGGCAGCCGCGCAAAGCCGCTGAACTCGGAGACCAGCCGACGGAGCGTCTCGACTTCTTCTTCGACGATCGACTTCGCGTCGTCGAGCGTCTTGGCGAAGCGCGGATCGCTTCCGTCGTACTTGCGGTGAATCTCCTGCACCGCGAGCTGGATCGGCGTGAGCGGATTCTTGATCTCGTGCGCGAGTCGACGCGCGATCTCTTGCCACGCACCGATGCGTTGCAGGTACTCGATGCGATCGCGCGAGCTCTTGATGTCGCGGACCATCGTGTTGAACGCGTCGACGAGCTCGGCCACCTCGTCGGCTTGGTCGGTGGGAATCTCGATGTTGAGATCGCCGCGGCCGACCTTGCGGGTGGCCTCGGCGAGCACGACGACACGGCGCGTGACGCGGCGCGCGGCGACGATGCCAGCCGCGAGCGCCACGACGATCGCCGCGAGCAAGAGGCTGATGTACGCGAAGAGGTAGAAGTTCTGGACGTAGTTGGCCTCGGCCTCGAGCCGTCGGTAGACCTCGATCGTCTCGCCTGCCTCGAGATAGGCCTGAAAAGGCTCGCGCGGCGTGCGCACCGTGACGGTGACGACGTAGTGCGCGCCGTCGACCTCGATCGGTCGCTCCTCGTCACGGCTGAGGAACTCGACGTCCTCGGCGACGATCGCGGTTCGCGCGACGTCGGTGCCCGTGTCGGTGCGGACGGTGATCGCGGAGACGTCGGGCGTCTCGATCAGATCGGCGTCGAGCACCGCGTGCACGGCGGGCGCCACGTCGACTCCCCGCAGTGCCTCGGCGAGCGCGGCATCGTGCGCGACCATCGTGGCCGTGCGCTGCGCGCTCGCGCGCAAGCCCTCGAGGTACTCGTGGTGCACTTCCAGCGAGCGCTCGAGCGTGCCGAGCACGCGACGGTTCACGCCGATCTCGTAGACCTCGTGCAGCGCTGCGCGTCCGAGCAAGAGCGCGGCGATCGCAGGAAGGAACGCCACGGCCGCCATCGCGGTGAGCACGCGTCGCTCGAACCGGCCGAAGCGGAGGTTGTCCGGCCTCGGTCCCGAGGGATGGCTCGGCCGCGTCTTGTCGGTGTCGCCCGTCGGGTCGCTCACGGGCAGGTCAGCTCCTGCGAGTGGAAGCGCAGCGTCCGCTCTGCATCGCCGATCTGGCGCGTGACGAACAAGCTCACGAACGAGCCGAAGAACGCGTCGTCGGGCGCGGCACCGCCCTCGGGTCGCGCGAGCCAACCCCGGATGCGCTGCACCATGTCGGGCGTGACGGGATTCAGCTCGACGACCACGCCGAACGTCACGTGGTCGCCGTGTCGCCCCTGCCAGGCCGCCGCGTCACCGACGACGACGTGATCGGCGACCAGGCAGGTCTCGATCACACGATCGATCGAGTCGAGCGTCATCGAGCGATCGATCGTCTCCGTCCGCAGGTCGACCGAGTATTGCGCGGCCCAGATGTCGTAGACGACGTGGCAGCTGCGCACGGCCACGGCGAGGGGCGTGGCTCCGTCGGCGCCGTACGCGTACGTGCGCATCACGATCGTCTGCAAGAGACCGTGCGAGAGACGTCGTCGAACGGCGTCGTCGGCGAAGTCGGCGGCCGAGTACGACACGTCGGGCGCGCCATCGCGGAACGTGACGCCCATCGTGCGCGTGCTGAGCTGCGCGTGCGCGGGAAGTGCGAGCGCGGAGACCGCGAGGAACGCGGGCATCCAACGCAGCCATTTCGCGCGCGCGCTCATTGGAACGAGATGAACCCGAGGAGGGACGAGAAGCCGACCGCGAACACTCCGATGGGCGTCTCGAAGCGCAGGCCGAGATCGAAGGTGAGGTCCCAGGGAAACGCGTCCGCGCCCGAATAGCCGGCGATGGGGCGCGTGAAGAAGCTCGGCTGCGCGAGCACGTAGACGCCCGCGTTCGCGTAGATGAACCCCGATCGGAGCACGGGGTCGCCGCCGAAGATCCGCACTGCGTACTCGAAGTCGAGGCGCGCGCCGAGGTGCGCGAAACGCAGCTCGCGGATGGCGTTGCGAAAGAGGTTCGGTGGGCCGCGATGGTCGAGGTTCATCTCGAGCATGCGGTTGGGGATCAGATCGGAGAGATCGGACGCGTAGATCTGCGAAAAGAACGGGACGTCTCCGAGCGCGGCGGCGCCGAAGAACGAGAGCCGCAGGCTGTGGTCCCACCCGGGGAGCGGGATCCAGTCGCGGACCAAGAGCTCGCCCCGAAAGTAGTCGTAGCTCGAGCCGATCAGCGCCGACGAGAGATCCACCTCGCCCGTGACGAGCAGACCGCGCCGCGTGATCGCCGGATCGTCGCGGGTGTCGAGCGCGACCGAGAGCTCGATGCGCGAGACCTGGCTCGTGCCGTCGTGGATCGCGAAGTCGATGGGCACGACCTCGGTCCCGAGCAGCTCGCTCGCGGCGATCGGACGGTTGAGCACGTGGATCGCTTCGAGCTGCCAGCGCGCGAAGAATCGGAGCTCCGAGCTCACGGGGATCGCCGTGCCGATGGAGCCGCCGCCGCGGAAGTAGTCCACGATCGCGTTGCGCGCGGCCTCGCACATGCCCATCTCCTCCGGGCGGCAGGAGCCGACGGGTGAGAAGAGAACGTCCTCGTCGCCGAAGAATTCGCGCGCGCGGTTGAAGAAGCCTTGGATCGAGAGGCCGGCGCTGGATCCGAGGAACGTGGGATCGGCGACCGAGAGTCGGATTCCTTGTTGCGGTCCGGAGAGCAGCAGCGATCCCCGGAGCGCGAGGCCGGCGCCGAAGAGGTTCGTCTCGGCCGCCGTGAGACCGAAGTAGGGATCGATGCGGCTCGCCGCGCCGGTACGGACATCGACGATGCCCTCCGACACGCCGAGCGCGATGTGCTCGAGCAAGAACGTGTTGCGCTCCGCCACCTCGATCGCGAGCACGGCGCGACCGCGCTGCGAGCCGCGCTCGATCGAGAGCTCGACCGACGAGAAGAAGCCCGTGCCGAGCAGCTGATAGCGGCCCTGTTCGAGGCGCGGGTCGGCGGGATCGAGCGGCTCGCCCACGTGGATCGGGATGAGGTTGCGGATCACGTCGGTCGCGGTGCGGCGATTGCCGTGCACGCGGATGGCCTCGAGCGTGTAGACGACGTGAACCTCGCCGCCGTCGTCTCCGCTCTCGCTCTCGCTCTCGCTCTCGCTTTCGCTCTCGCTCTCGCGCTCGCTCTCGCTCCCGCTCTCGCTCCCGCTCTCGCTCTCGCTCTCGCGCTCGCTCGGCTGCGCGCGCCCGATCGTGGCCACGCCGAGCACCGCGGCGAGGACGGCCCACCGCGCGGTCGAGAGCGCGCGCACGATCAGCTCGCCGCGAGCAGGTGCGACAGCAGATAGTAGGTCGCCACTCCGGTGGCGATCGCGACGACGGTCCATCCGATGGGGCCGAGGCCGTCGGACACCGGCTCGGGCGCGGGCCTCACGGCCGCTGCTCTCGCCGACGTCGTCTTCGCAGGGGCCGCCCGTTCCGCGGCTTCGTCCGCGGCTTCGTCCGCGTCGGACTCGGGCGTTGTCTTGGGTGGATCGCTCTTCGGCAGGGACGCCAGCGCTTCCTCCGCGCTCGGCAAGTCATCCTGACTGGTCGACATGTGCTCGGCGTTGGGCGAGCGGACGCCGGCGGCCTGCTTGGCAACTTGGTTGATCGCCGCGATGGCGGACTCGTCGTCACCTGCGAGATACGCGATGCGCACGGTGTGCTCGCGTCGTCGCGGCGCGGGTGCGCTGATCTTGGGCATCGCTGCCGGCGGACGAACGCTCGGAGCCGGAGGCCGCGGCGGGCTCGTTCGCGTCTTGGGCCGAACACGCTCGCGCGTCTCGACGACATCCGTCAGCGCGACCTCGAACACCTTGAGGAAGTGCTTGCCCGTGTCCTCGGTGCGCGGCCGCACGAACTGCGTCGTCGGCTCGCGTTCCGTCGGATCTTCGGGCTCGGGCGCGCGGACCGACTTGGGCACGAGCGCCGACACGTCTTTTCCGACCGCGATGTCGAACGAGCCCTCGTCCCACGCGAACACCGCGCTCAGATCCGCGTCCTCTTTTCCGTCGAGACGAATCGCGAGCAGCTCGCCCGCGTCGTAGACGAGCTCGGCGAGGTTTCCCTCGCGCACGAGCTTGAGCGTCCCCGTCACGCCGGACTGCTCGCAGTAGTTCATCAGGTCGGCCGGCACGTGCACACGCAGCGAGCCGTTCCGATGATCGTCGTCCCCATACGACACCGGGAGCGACGGCAAGCGCTGGTGCACGACGTAGTGCCCTGTGCGCGCCTTGAGCATGACCTCCACGGGGTCGGCGCCGCCCTCCATCGCCGCTTGTTCCATGGCGATCTGGCCGGCGATGATGGCGACGTCTCCCGTCTGTCCGCCGCTCGAGAAGCGCAGACGCCCCGAGATGCGGCGCGCCTCGATCTCCCGGAGGACGTCGAGCATCCCCCCGTCGGGGATTTCTCCGCTCATGGCAGGCTCGGACACCAGAGCGGGATTGCGCCCGGGCTCGCTTCCCCTGTCAAGACGAGATACGAGGTAGCCATGCGCCAGTGCCTCGTTCTCGTGTCTTTGTGGCTCGCCGCGTGCGGCGGCGGGGCTTCGGGACCGACGGCGTCAGGGGCCCACGCATCGACGCCTCCCTCCGGCACCGCGGGCGGAGACTGCCCGGCGCGGGCGCAGCTCGCCGCCGCCGAGGATGCGCTCGGCGAGTGTCGCGCCTTGCGGGCGAGCGACCCGGGCTGGCCGGCGCGCGGTCAGTACGACACCACGTTGACGCGGCTCTCGGCTCATCTCAGCTCGCTCGATCCGCCGCGGGCGGTGGCGAGCGAAGACGTGCAGCCGCTCGCGGAAGAGATGTGGGAGCTGCTCGATCAGGTCGAGTTCCCGGCCGGTACCGAGGCCGCTCGCGCTCGCGCCGAGACGGCCGCCGAGCGCCTCCTGCGCGAGCGTGACGTACGGGCCGCGCCGGGCGCAGCGATCGAGGCGCTCGACTCGATCGCACAGGTCGCCTCGGTCGCCGATCCGACGGGCGGCGTGGATCGCTGCGCCGCAGAGAACGTCCACGTCGGAGAGTCACGGATCGCCGAGGCCACCTGCGAGAGCGCGGACCAGTGAGAGAGGGCATTCCCAGCATCACGGCCGCGGCAGTCTCGCTCTTTCGCGGGCTGGCGAGCCTGCCTGGCTCGCCGATCGACTTCGCGAACGACCGAGGCATGCGCGCGCTGATGCCGACGGGGATGCGCGCAGCGCTCGGTGCGCTCGGTCGCGTCACGGCGCGACGGCCCGGCCTGCACGCGGCGCTCGGTGCCCCGAGCTTCGGTCTGCTCCAGCACGTCGCGCTGCGGACGGCGGCCATCGATGCGGCGGTTCGCCGCGAGCGGGAGCAGGGAATCCCGCAGCTCGTGCTGCTCGGGGCGGGGCTCGATGCGCGCGCGTTTCGCATGCCCGAGCTCTCGGAGACGGTGGTGTTCGAGGTGGACTTCCCCTCGACCCAGGCGCTGAAGCGCAGGCGTGCCGGCGCGCTCGTGCCGGCGGCAAAGGAGATCCGCTGGGCGCCCATCGACTTCGAGAAGGACGCGCTCGACGACGTGCTCGCGCGCGCAGGCCATCTCTCCGAGCGACGCACGGTCTGGATCTGGGAAGGGGTGACGATGTATCTGCCGCCCGCGGCGGTGGATGCGACGCTCTCGGTCGTGCGCGATCGATCGGCCACGGGCTCGACACTCCTGGTCACGTACGCGACCGAGGAGATGGCCGCGATCCTCTCGGGGCCGCTCGCGCCGCTCGAGCCGCTGGTGGACTTCGGCTTCGGACTGCTCGGGGAGCCGCTTCGTGGGCGCATGGATCCTGCGGTCGCACGCGAGCGGCTCCTCGCGCATGGCTTCGGCGTCGCGAACGACTCGGGCCCCTCGGACTGGGCGCGCGAGCATCTGCGCGGGCGTCCTTCGCGGCTCACCGTCGGAGAGCGCCTCATTCGCGCGCTACGACGATGAGGTCGATGGTCGGGCTCTACGCGATCGTCGATCCGGCGGCGTGCAAGGGCCGAGACCCGCTGGACATCGCGCGCGCGATCCTCCGCGGCGGGTGCGCCGCGCTCCAGCTTCGCGACAAGAGCGGGAGCGATCGCGGCGTGCTCGCGCTGGCGCGTGCGATGAGCGTGCTCGCGCGCGAGGTCGGCGTTCCCTTCTTCGTGGACGATCGGCTCGACATCGCGATCGCGAGCGGCGCCGACGGCGTGCACCTCGGACAGGACGATCTGCCGATCGACGTCGCGCGCGCACAAGCCTCGACGCTGCTCGTGGGCATCTCGACGCACGACGAGACGCAGCGCGCGCGCGCCGAAGCCTCGGGCGCCGATCTCGTCGGGTTCGGCCCCGTGTTTCCGACGACGAGCAAGGAGCGACCGGACGCGCTCGTGGGCCTGCCGGGGATCGCGGCGGCCGTGCGTGCGGCACGAGTGCCGGTGGTCGCGATCGGCGGGATCGATCTCGCTCGCGTCGTCGCGCTTCGTGCGCACGGTGTGACGCTCGCCGCGGCGATCTCGGCCGTGTGCGCGGCGGACGATCCGGAAGCGAGCGCGCGTGCGCTTCATCGCGCGCTGAGAGGCCTCGCGTGATCCTCGAGATCGCGCTCGCGATCGGTGCTGGCAGCGCGGCCGTCGGGTTCCTCGCGGCGCTTCGGTCACGTCGATCGCGCGTGGTGTCCGACACCAGCGAGCTCGGAGCGTCCCTCGCGGCGGTGCGTGAGGCGGACCGCGGCCTCGTCTCGGGCGACGTCGTGATGATCCCGGGGGAAGAGCTCGTTCTCGGCGGCTCGGTCTCGCTCGACGAAGGCGGCCTCGTTCTGCGCGCGTTCTCGCTCGTGGGCGCAGCGCGCGATCGCTGGCTGGTGCAGCTCGATCCGAACGGACGCGATCTCGCGCTGACCTCCGAGACGACGGAGATCGGCGAGGGGGCGGTACCGTCCGAGCTGCCGCTCGCGGGCCGAACGCTCACGCTCGAGAAGCGTGGCGTCGCGCGCGTGCAAGCGCGTGGCGAGGGCGCGCCCGCGATCGACGGAGCCCGCGCGCCCTACGTGATCTTGTCGGAGCGGGGAGGGCGGATCGCCATCGTCGTCGATGCGCCGGGCGCTCGCCTCGCGCTCCTGGGTGAGCGCCTGGACTCGCGCGTGGTGGACCGCCTCGGCGGCGGAACTCCATGACCGGCTACTCGGCGACCGTGACGGTCTCGTCGCCGCGCACGCGATACGTCGTGTGCATGTGCGCGTCGAGATCGAGAAGGAACTGCTGCATCTGCGCGCCGTTCGGCGTGCTCGCAGGCGCGTCCGTGTAGAACGTGCCGCGCAAGCACTCGGTGCCCTGACAGCGGCCGTCGGGGAACACGAAGATCATCTTCGGGACGCGCCGCGCCTCGGGGATGGACTGCGAGACCATGTAGTTCCACATGATGTTGCCGATCGCCTGCAGGTCCATCGGTGCCATGCCGTAGCCGTGCAGGAAGTACACGATTGGGTACTGCACGGTCGCGTTCTCGGGCGCGAAGTAGCCGGGCGGAAGCACGATCGTCACCTGACCCGTTCGTCCCGTGGTCGGTGCGGTGAAGTTCTGCGTGATCGAGTTGATGTGCTCGCACGCCGGAGTGATCGCCGTGCAGACGCGATCGTTGACGATCGTGCGATCCATGTTCGGCCAGCGCGCGCTCATCATCCCGACCGATGAGAAGAAGCGATAGAGCAGCTGGTTCGGCGTGCCCACGTGGCCGCCGTCGCCCGCGATCTTCTGGTCCTCGGTCGCGTCGATCGAGCCGTAGCGCACGAGCGTGTAGCGGCCCGTCTCTTCCCAGGGCACTTCGTTGAACGTGAACGTGTCGCGTCCGTCGAGGTGCAGGCCCGCGTGTCCGTTGTAGTAGCGAACCGGGATGCCGCGCGCGGCGAACCCGCCCAGCGTGTGGTGCCCTTGCACGGCCCAGTTGAAGAGGTCACGCACGCCGCCGTCGGCGAAGAAGTCGAACCCGTCGATCGTCGTGAGTGGATAGCCCGCATGGACGGTGTCCAAGTTGCCGCGATAGCCACGAACACGACCGCGTGGGCTCGTGCCGATCATGCGATCGGCGCCGGCCGCGATGTCGAAGTGGCCGTTGCCCTCACCGTGATCGTAGCCGCCCGCGCCGACCTGTGGTGTGCCCGCGACACCGTCGAGGCCGACGTCGTCGTAGTGCTCCGAGCCCACGCCCGCGCCGCAGTCGTCGCGCTCCCAGTTCCCCTCGGTCCCGTTCGGGTTGTACTGGAAGTCGTAGTCGTCTCCCGCGGGATCGGGGTTCGTGATGGCGTTGAAGCCGGTCTCCGCGGCCGAGAGCGCGCCGTCGCATCCCGTGTCGGCGAAGGGCTCGTGACCGTTGCGGATGATGGGCTCGCCCGCGTCGCGCAGGTGATTGCCGTTGATGTCGACCGCGAGCGCGACCTCCATCGGGGTGGTCTGCACGCCGGCCGGATCCCAGTTGCCGGTGTCGTGCTCGCAGTGGGTGGTCGTCGAGGTGCAGTGACCCCGCGTGTCGGCATCGAAGTCCAGCCGCTCGGCACCGTCGCAGAACGGGATGACGTCGTAGTGGCCGGCCGGGTTGTACTCGTCGTCGAAGAAGCCGGTGGCGACGTTCGTATCGCCGCCGGCCGGCTCGCCGTGGATCGCCAGCATTGCGAGGTTCGCAGGCATGCAGCGATCGGTGTCGCTCATCGCGCGCGTCGAGTCCGGGATGCCCGGCGGCGTGAGGTCGGGAGCGGTGGGGCTGTCGCTCGTGTCGGTGTTCGCGTTGCCGAACATGGCCGTCAGGTCGCGGAAGATCGAGATGTAGTCCTCGCGGTTGAAGTGCCCGCCCTGGCCGTCGTAGCCGTCCTCGTACCACCAGTTCTCGAAGTGCTGCGTGTGCTCGTAGAGCTCGCCGCGGTTGGGCGCGTGTGCGAGCGCGGCCACACCACAGCCCGTCGGGTCGGCGGTGCGCTCTGCGTCGGTGCAGAAACCGCCGATGTGATAGCGATGGATGTACTCGAGCAGGTAGATCCAGTCCGTCGGCCCGCCGAGCGGAGCGACGAAGTCGAAGAGCTCCGGGTGTCCGAGGCCGATGCGGCCCGAGCCGCTGCCGCCCATCGAGAAGCCCATGATGCCGCGGTGGTGGAACGTGCGGCTCACCATGTGCGGCACGTCGCTGCGCACGACGGCCTGATAGGTGCCGAGGCGCGGCGCCTGGAATCGGAGCATGCCGCCGCCGGCGCTGCCTTCGAACGCGGGCGTGGCGATGCCGACCGCCCGCGCGGCGCTGACGCCGGGCCCGGTGTACGCGACCTCGACGTGACCCCGATGCGCGTCGGAGGGAAGAAGCGAGAGCTCGATGGGGATCGCGAAGTCGATCTCGCGGTTGAAGCGGTAGGCGCTGTCGCTCTGGAAGGTGACCGCCGGGCCGAGCGCGACGTAGCCGCTCGGGAGCTGATCGGCGTGACAGCCGATCGACACCATGAAGGGATCGACGTGATAGGTGTCGGCGCGTGAGGCACCCGTCGGCACGCTCACACTCGAGCCCGCCAGCGTCGTGCCCGTCGCCACGCTGATCGGCGCGCCGCCCGGAGTGACCATGCCCGTCGCCGAGCCGGCGCACGCGGGCAAGGTCGGGGTGGTGACGACGACCTCGATGTCCGTCATGCAGGGTGAGGGCGTCACGGTGACGGCGTGCAGCATGGTGGTGCCGACCGTCGTTCCCGTGACGCGCACCTGAACGCGCGAGTGATTGGCGGGGATGGTGACGGAGGCCGGGAAGTCGATGATGCCCGCCGTGCTCGACGTCAGGTTCACGACGAGGTCCGCGTGCGCGTCCGCTTCGCCCTCGAGGTAAGTATGGCGAGAGCTCCCCGGCACGACGCCGATCGTCCGGTGCGTGAAGCCGAGCGAGCCGATCATCGACGTGCAGCTCGTCACACCCGAGTCCACCGTGGGCGTGCCGGAGTCGACGACCGCCGGATGGTCGTTGTTGCACGAGACGATCGTGAAGAAAGCGAGGGCCGCGGAGACCACACTGCGAATGCGCATGGGCGCAGCATACGCGTGGCAGGGTGCGCGCTGGAAGCCAGGCGCTGTCGGAGAGCCCGGGACCGTGCGAGATCGCAGCACCCGAGCGGCGACTATCCCGTGCCCATCGCCTTCTTCGCCTTGGCCTTGAGGTCATCGACCTTGAACGGCTTGGTGACGTAGACGCGTGCGCCAGCGTTGACGCCGTCGATGAGGTCCCTCGGGCCCTGCTTGGCGGTGAGCATCACGATCGGCACGCGGCTCGTGCGCGGATCGGCTTTCATGCGCCGCGCGAGCTCCAGGCCGTCGAGGTTGGGCATCATGATGTCCGTCACGACGAGCCTCGGGAGTGGATCCTTGGCCAAGAACGCGAGAGCCTCCAAGCCATCCGAGGCGGCGGTGACCTCGCCGAGCTCGGTGAAGATGCGAACGAGCATGCGGCGAAGCGTCTCGTCGTCCTCGACGACGAGGATCGGGACGCGCGGCACCTTCGGTGCTTCGACGGCCGGTGCGCTCGGAGGTGCGACCACCACGGTACCTCGCGCCGGTGGCGGTGCGGTGGGCGGTCGCAGCTGCTGCATCATCCGCGCGGCCGCCGCGAGCTGGAGGCTGCTCGGCGCGCGTCGTTCGGTGCTGGATGCGGGTGGCGGCGGTGGTGGTGGCCGGACTTCTGCGCGCGCGGCTGTGGGCATCGCCGACGGCCTCGGGATGCCGCGGATCTCGTAGAGCGATCGATCGTAGTCGAGCTTCTTTTCCGGCCGACGGAGCACCTCGTAGGCCTCGGTGGCGCGCGCGAAGATCGCTTCCATGCGCTTTCGGTGAACGCCCGAGTCGCGCGCGTGCCAGCGATCCGGATGAAAGCGCTGGATGACGCGGAGGTACGCGGCCTTGATCTCGTTCTCGCTCGACGACTCGTGCACGCCCAGCACGCCGTAGTGGTCGAGCAGCGTCAGCTGGGGCGCGAGGCGATCGATGTCGGCGACCAGATCGTCGGGAAGCGGCGGCTTCTCGTTCACCGTGCGGCCGCTCCGTGCGAGAGCGCGCGCACGACCACGCTCGCCGCCACGAGGCCGAACGTTCCCGTCACGAAGCTCATCGAGCCATCGATGCGCGCGCGGCGATCGCAGCTCTGGAGGCCATTGTCCTTGTTCGGACAGACGCAGACGAAGCCCTGACCCTCGTCGTACGTCAGCGGCGAGGGATCGATGGGCGACTCCGCGCTCCACACCGCAGCGATGCCCGTGGGCCTGTTTCGCTCGATGGTGAAGCCATATTTCTTTCGCAGGATCCCGCGCACGTCGCGCGCGAAGGGGCAGACCTCGGTGTCGGCGAGATCGCTCGTGCGCACGCGCGTCGGATCGAGCCGGGCTGCCGCGCCCATGCAGGCGACGACCGGAATGCCCCGCTGCACGCAGGTCGCGAGCAGGTGCGCCTTGGCGGTGAGGTTGTCGATCGCGTCGACGACGAAGTCGACCTGGCCCGAGAGGAGCTCCTCGCTCGTGTCGGCGGCGTAGAACTTCGGCACCGCCTCGATCGACGCCGTGGGCGAGGCGAGCCTGAGGCGCTCCGCCATCACGGCCGCCTTGCTCTTGCCGATGTTGCCCTTGAGCGCGTGGAGCTGCCGGTTCGAGTTGGTGACGCAGACGTCGTCGAAGTCCACGAGCACGAGCGAGCCGACGCCGCTGCGCGTGAGCGACTCGGCCGCGAACGAGCCGACGCCGCCCATGCCGAAGACCAGCACGCGACTCGCCATGAGCGTGTGGAGCGCGGGCTCACCGATCAGGCGCGCCGCACGGTCGAAGCGACGGTGCGTCTTGTACCGCGACTCGGGCGCTTCTTGCGCCGCCGGCGGCGCAGCGTCGTTCAACATCGGGAGCTGCATCGGAGCGAGAGGTATAGCAGCGTGCGCTCTCGGCGCGATGTGCTACGGGTAGCACATGGAATCCGTGGGCGTGCGAGAGCTGCGTCAGCGCGCGAGCGAGTTGATCCGGCGGGTCGAGGCCGGCGAGACGCTCCAGGTCACCGACCGCGGACGGCCGGTCGCGCTGCTCGGTCCGATCGCGGGCGGGTCGCCTCTGGCTCAGCTGCGTGCGGCGGGCGAGACGTCGGGACGAAGCAAGGGGCTCGCGGGGCTCCCGCCGCCGCTCGTTCTACCGCGTGGCCGGGAGCTTCCTTCGCGGAGGCTCGCCCGCTTGCGCGCAGACGAGCGCTGATGCCCAGGCCGAGGCGGAGCTAGAAGGATCGTGTCGATCGTCTACCTCGACTCGTCTGCGATCGTGAAGCTGGCGGTCGACGAGCCGGAGTCGGACGCGTTGCGTCTGGCACTTCGCGGGCGGACCGAGCTGGTGTCGAGCGCGCTCGCGCGCACCGAGGTCACGCGCGCGCTCTTGCTCGAGGGTCCGGATGTCGTCGAACGAGGCGAGGCGATTCTCGAACGGATCGAGCTCATTCGTGTCACCGATCGTGTCCTCAGCCTCGCCGGTCGACTCTCGCCGCCTTCGCTCCGATCGCTCGACGCGATCCACCTCGCAACGGCGAAGCTCATCGAGCGTGTGAAGCTCTTCGTCACCTACGACGCGCGGCTGGCCAGCGCGGCGCGCGCCATGAAGCTGAAGGTTGCTGCGCCGAAGTAGCTGCACTCCGTTCGGTGGCTGTCAGCGCTGTCAGCGCTAGCAGTCGCAGTCTCCGTGCATCCTCAGTGAGCGGCCTTCTTCGGCCGCAAGAGCTTGCCGGCGTCGATGTGCTCGTTCCACGTCGCGGGCGCAAAGCCGTTGTCGACGGGCGCCATCGTGATGCAGCCCGTGACGGGGCACACGATCTGGCAGAGGTTGCAGCCGACGCACTCGGCCTCGTCCACGAACGGCACGTGCGAGCCCTCGGTCTTCGACGGATACACGCACTGGTGTGCGCCGTCCTGGCAGGCGACCACGCAGAGCTGGCAGCCGATGCACTTGTCGGCGTCGATCTTCGCGACCGTCTCGTAGTTCAGATCGAGGTTGCCCCACTCGGAGTACGCGGGGACGGCCTTGCCGATCATGTCGTCGAGCTTCTCGAACTTGTGCGTACGCATGTACTCCTCGAGGCCATCGATCATGTCCTCGACGACGCGGAAGCCGCGCAGCATCACCTCGGTGCAGACCTGCACGTTGGACGCGCCGAGCAGAAGGAACTCCACCGCGTCCTTCCAGTTGCTCACGCCGCCGATGGCGCTGATGGGTCGATCGAAGTCGTCGTTGCGCGCGAGCGCGGCCACCATGTGCAGAGCGATCGGCTTGACGGCTGGGCCGCAGTAGCCGCCGTTGGTGGACTTGCCGTTCACCGCGGGCTTGGGCGTGAACGTGTCGATGTCCACGCCGATGATGCTCTTGATGGTGTTGATCAAGGACACGCCGTGCGCGCCGCCGCGCTGTGCGGCCAAGCCATGCGGGACGATGTCGGCGACGTTCGGCGTGAGCTTCACGAGCACGGGCAGGGTCGAGTACTCGACGGCCCAGGACGTGATCTCCTGGTTGACGCTCGGCTCTTGCCCGACGGCCGAGCCCATGCCCCGCTCGCACATGCCGTGCGGGCAGCCGAAGTTGAGCTCGAGACCATCGGCGCCCGCGTCGATCGAGCGCTTGATGATGTCCTTCCACTCTTGCCGCGTCTCGACCATGAGCGACACGACGACGGCGTGCTTCGGATACTTCTTCTTGGTGTCGTAGATCTCTTTGAAGTTCGTCTCGAGCGGTCGGTCGGTGATCAGCTCGATGTTGTTGAAGCCGATGGTGCGCTGCCCGTGATAGTCCCAGGTGCCGAAGCGGCTCGACACGTTCTGAATGGGCGTCCCGAGCGTCTTCCAGACCGCGCCGCCCCAGCCGGCGTCGAACGCGCGCTGCACCTGGCCGCCAGAATTCGCAGGCGGTGCCGAGGCGAGCCAGAACGGATTGGGCGAGCGGATGCCTGCACAGTTCGACGACAGATCAGGCACGGGGGGCTCCCTTCAGTGACACATCGATCGCGCGCGCGGCGCGCTTGCCTTCGGCGACGGCGTTGACCACTTCTTTGCCGCCGTTCGCGCAGTCGCCACCGGACCAGAACTTCGCTCGGCCGGTGAAGCCGACGTCGTCGACCACGATGCGGCCCTTGTCGAGCTCGATGCCGGCGAGGTGACCGACGAGCTCACCGAGCTTCGCCTGACCGATCGCGAGCAAGACGAGGTCCGCCTCGATCGTGTGATCGCTTCCCGCGATCGGCTTCTTGTCGTCGTCGAGCCGCACGCAGCGGACCACGCCTTGCTCGAACGCGACCGGCTGCGTCTGCCAGGCGTAGCGCGCGCCCTCGATGGTGCCGGCCTCGTGCTCGTGCACGTAGCCCGACATCTGCGCGCGGATGCCGCGATAGACCATGGTGACGCTCGGCACACCGAGACCGATCAGCTCGCGCACCGCATCGATCGCCGTGTTGCCGCCCCCGACCACGACCGCGCGCGCGACGTTCGCGAGATCGACCTCGCCGAGCTTGAACTTCTCGATGAACGCGACCGCGCCGTGCACGTCGGCCGAGTCTTCACCCGGCACGCCGAGCCGCGAGTCCGCGCCGAGCCCGACGCCGACGAATACCGCGTCGTAGTCCTTCTCGAGCTGCTCGAAGGTCACGTCCTTGCCGATGGTGACGTTGCTCTTGATCTCGATTCCGCCGATCGCGAGCACCCAGGCCGCTTCTTCGAGCGCGCGATCGGCGCGCATCTTGTAGGGCGCGACGCCGGTCGTATCGAGGCCGCCCAGAACGCTGCCCTTCTCGAAGATCGTGCAGGCGTGTCCCTGCCGACGAAGCTCGTGCGCGCACGCGAGCGACGCCGGACCGCCGCCGACGAGCGCCACCTTCTTCCCCGTGCTCTTGCCCGCCTCGAAGAACGTCCAGCCTGCCTCGAACGCCGCGTCGGTCGCGAAGCGCTGCAGCTTGCCGATCTGGATGGGCGGCATCTCGAGCTCGTTGAACACGCAGTCGCCCACGCAGAGCACCTCGACGGGACACACGCGCGCGCAGCTCATCCCGAGCACGTTCGACTCGAAGATCGTCTTGGCGGATCCGCGCACGTTCTCGGTGGCGATCTTGCGGATGAACGTGGGGATGTCGATCGACGTCGGACACGCCTTCACGCAGGGAGGATCCATGCAGTAGAGGCAACGATTCGCCTCGAACGCGGCCTGCGCGGGCGAGTACGGATCCTTGAAGTCTTCGAAGACCGTCTCGCTGCGCTTCGACTCGAGCTCACTCATTCGCGCCCTCCGAATCGTCCCTTGTACCGCGGAGGGACCGCGTTGCGGAAGTTCGGCGATCGTGAGACACGCGTCTTATCCGAGTCGAACCATTCCCGCGCGCAGCGCATCGACGAACGCCGCGGCGTCGAGAACGAAGTCGGGTCTTCCGGCCAGCGGCGGACACAGATGTACCGTGAAGGGCTCGCCGGGCTCGTGCAGCACAACCGCGACGACCTCGGTTGCAGGCTCCATCACTTCGCGAAGCTCGTCGGTCTCCGAGTCGCGGCGCCGCGACGGCCCGAGCCAAGCGCGCGTGATGCCAATCTCGACCGACATGCGAACGCGCTCCTCGAGCACTTCACTGCAGAGCACCGTCGTAAACGCGGAGGCCATCTTCACCCGCTGACTTTGCCCCAGGGAAGGCCCGAGCCTTCGCGCAGCTCGTAGACGGCGACGGTGATCGCCTCGAGGCGGCCGCGCATGCACGACTTGCATGCGAAGGGTCCGTTCGCCTCGGGCGTGACGCTGACGACGACGTCGCTGTCGGCGCCGCAGAGATCGCAGCGTGCCTTCGCAGCCGCGTCGATCTTCTTCTGTCCATCGCGAACGCTGCCGCGTCCGCTCACGCGAACTTCGATCGAAGCCATCGCCCCTCCGTGTGACTACTTGTTCTGCGGGAACCCGAGATCGACGCCACGGAAGCGCGGGTCGGGCCAGCGCGAGGTGATCGCCTTGCCGCGCGTGTAGAAGTGGACGCCTTCTTTTCCGTGCACGTGCGTGTCGCCGAAGAGCGAGGCCTTCCAGCCGCCGAAGGAGAAGTACGCCATCGGCACGGGCACCGGCACGTTGATGCCCACCATGCCGACCTGGACCTCGTGCGCGAACTTGCGGGCCGCGCCGCCGTCGCGCGTGAAGAGCGCGACACCGTTGGCGTACGGGTTCTCGTGGATGAGCGTCATCGCCTCGTCGTACGTCTTGACGCGCACGGTGCTGAGCACGGGGCCGAAGATCTCTTCCTTGTAGATCGTCATCTCGCGCGTGACGTGATCGAAGAGGCAGGGCCTGATGAAGAAGCCCTTCTCGTGCCCGGCGATCTTCGGGTCGCGCCCGTCGACGACGAGCTTGGCGCCTTCTTTCACGCCGGCATCGACGAAGCTGCGGACCTTGTCGAGGTGCGGCTTGGTGACGAGCGGGCCCATCTCGTTGACGGGATCGTTGCCGTTGCCGACGCGCAGCTTGCTGACGCGCGCCTCGATCATCGGGATCAGGCGATCGGCCGCGTCGCCCACGCAGACCATCACCGAGATGGCCATGCAGCGCTCGCCCGCCGATCCGTAGGCCGCGCCCACCACCGCGTCGGCGGCGAGCTCCATGTCGGCGTCGGGCAGCACCACCATGTGGTTCTTCGCGCCGCCCAGCGCCTGCACGCGCTTACCGTTCTTGGTGCCGGTCTCGTAGATGTACTTCGCGATGGGCGTCGAGCCGACGAAGCTCACCGCGCCGACGTCGGGGTGATCGAGGATGCGATCGACCGCGACCTTGTCGCCGTGCACGACGTTGAGCACGCCCGGCGGCAAGCCCGCTTTGGTGAAGAGCTCCGCGCAGAAGTTCGCCGCGCTCGGATCGCGCTCGCTCGGCTTGAGCACGAAGGTGTTCCCGCACGCGATGGCGATCGGATACATCCACATCGGCACCATGGCCGGGAAATTGAAGGGCGTGATGCCCGCCACGACGCCGACGGGCTGACGGATCGAGTACGCATCGACGTCGGTCGACACGTTCTCCGAGAACTCGCCCTTGAGCAGGTGCGGGATGCCGCACGCGAACTCGATCACCTCGAGCCCGCGGTTCACCTCGCCGAGCGCATCGCTCGCGACTTTTCCATGTTCCGCGGTCAGGAACGCGGCGATCTCCACCTTGTGCTTCTCGACCAGCTCGCGGAACGCGAAGAGCGTGCGCGAGCGCTTGGCGAGCGACGAATCACGCCAGGCGGGAAGCGCGGCCTTCGCCGACGCGACGGCAGCGTCCACGTCCGAGGGCGACGCGAGCGCGACCTTGCCGCTGACCTCACCGGTCGCCGGATTGAACACGTCCGCGGAGCGCTCGACGGGCCGATCCGACGCTTTGCCGTCGATGTAGTGGTGGATCTGACGCATGGCTCTCCTCCTCGAATGACGAAGAAGGATCGGTACCACGAGGCCACGCAAGTCGGAAGTGCTCGGAACCCGCGCAGGCGAGTACCCTCGTGCCCAGATGCGCGTCCTCATTCGCGGTGCCGACCTGATCGATGGGACCGGTGCCGCCAAGAAGCGTGGCGATCTCCTGATCGAGGACGAGCACATCGCCGAGATCGGTGCGACCACGCTCGCGCCCGACGAAGTGATCGAGGGCCGCGGGCTCGTGGTCACGCCGGGCTTCATCGACATCCACTCGCACGGCGACTTCCAGCTCCCCGGCGATCCCGAGGCGCGCGGCAAGGTGATGCAGGGCGTCACCACCGAGGTGATCGGCAACTGCGGGCTCGGGCTCTTTCCCGCCAACGAGCGCGTAGAGCGCTTCTACGAGCTGCTCTCGCCCATGCTCTTCGGGGAGCGCGGCGGAGGCTGCTTCAAGGACGTCGCCGCGTACCGCGACAAGCTCAACGACAAAGGCCTGAGCGTGAACGCGGCGCC
>JAYVCF010000345.1:0-16724 GCA_043750095.1 Deltaproteobacteria bacterium | reverse complement strand
CGCTCTCGGTGAGCAGCATGCACAATCGATCGAGGCCGAGCGCGATGCCGCCGTGGGGAGGCGCGCCGTGGCGAAGGCCGGACAAGAGGAAGCCGAACTTCTCCTGCGCGGTCGCGTCGTCGATGCCGAGCGTGGCGAACACGCGCTTCTGCACCTCGGGGTCGTGCAGGCGGATCGATCCGCCGCCGAGCTCGACACCGTTGAGCACGAGGTCGTACCGATAACAGAGCACCTTGCCCGGATCCTTCTCGAGATCCGCGAGCGAGCCGTCGTGCGGGCGCGTGAAGGGATGATGCGCGGCGACCCAGCTGTTCGGCTGCTCGCCGCGCTCGAAGAGCGGCGGCTCGACGACCCAGAGGAAGTTCCAGTCGCCCGTCGGGCTCGCTGCGGTCTTGGCGCCCACCTGCGGGATGAGACCCAGCTTCTTTCCGAGATGAAGGCGTAGGTTCGCCATCACCGTGTGCACCATCGTCTCGGGGCCGAACTGGAAGACGACGAGGTCGCCCTCCTTCGCGCCGCACGCCGCGTTCACGGCCGCTACGAACTCCTTGGTCGCGGTCTTGGCCATCGGGCTCTGCTGCCACTCGCCGACCCCGTCTGCGTTCGGAGGTCCGATCTTCGCGCGCGCGAGGCCCTTACTGCCCATCTGCTTCACGAACGCCTCGAGCTTGTCGAGCTCGGCGCGCGAGAGGCCCGCGGCATCTTTCGCCGGGATGACCATCGCCTTCACGATCTCCTCCGGGAGATCCTTTCGGTACTGACCGCTCGCGAACTTCTCCGCGATGGGCGCCAGCATCGCCACGCCGCCGCCGCCGTGCTCGACGACCACGCTGGTGAGATCGACGTGCGGCAGCGCGAAGCGGAGGTCGGGCTTGTCGTTGCCGTACTTCGACATCGACTCTTCGAACTGCATTCGCGGAAAGTGCTTGCCGTCCTTCTCCGGATAGCGCTGCGCGAGATCCACGCCCAGCACTTCCTTCCAGAGCCGGAGCACGAGCTTCTCGATGATCCCGAAGATGTCGTCCTGGTTGACGAAGCTCATCTCCACGTCGATCTGCGTGAACTCCGGCTGGCGGTCGCCGCGCAGATCCTCGTCGCGAAAGCACTTCACGATCTGGATGTAGCGATCGAAGCCGCTGACCATGAGCAGCTGCTTGAAGAGCTGCGGCGACTCCGCGAGCGCGTAGAACGAGCCTGGGTTGAGGCGCGCGGGCACCAAGAAGTTCCTCGCGCCGCCCGGCGTGTACTTCACGAAGATCGGCGTCTCGACCTCGACGAAGCCGTGGTCGACGAAGTGGCTTCGCGTCTGATGGTAGATCTTGCTGCGCGTCAGGATGTTCTTCTGCAAGCGCGGGCGACGCAGATCGAGGTAGCGGTACTCGAGCCGCTTCTCCTCGCTGGTGTCGATGTCGTCCTCGATCGGGAACACCGGCGTCTCGGCCTTGTTGAACACGAACGCCTCGGTCGCCACGATCTCGACGGCGCCCGTCGGGATCTTCGCGTTCCGCATCGTGCCGCGATCGCGCACCTTGCCGCGCACGCCCAGCACCCACTCGCCGCGCGCCTGATCGGCGACCTTGAAGGCATCGGCGTTCACGTTCGGATCGAACATCACCTGCGCGAAGCCCTCACGGTCGCGCAGATCGATGAAGATGCAGCCGCCGTGATCGCGGCGCGCGTGGACCCAGCCGAAGAGCACGACCTCGCGATCGATGTCCGTCTCGCGGAGAGTCCCCGCATAGTGAGTTCGCTTGAGCTCGTCGATGAAACGCATGGGACGCGTTCTCTAGCACGTCGTACGCTCTGTCACGTGCGTCCCGCCGTCCTCGTTCTCCTCGTGTTCAGCGCAGGTTGCGCGTGCGATGGAGGGGCAGACTCACCCGACACCGGACGCCCTGCGCCGAGCGCGCCGGCACCGCCTGATGCGCAGCAGCTCGTGCTCCGCGAGTGGCTGCGCGCGCAGGCGATCAGCGACACGCACTTCGCCGCGCCCACGCTCTACGTCTGGCTCACACAGTCGGAGATGGATCGTGTGCGCGCCGGCGAGAGCATCGCGACGCTGCCGGAACCGGACGCGGCCTCGCTCAACGAGAGCTTCCCGCTCGAAGACTGCGCCGTCTGCGACCGGCTCGGCGAGCCATCGCGCGCGGGGCGTCGCCGTGCGTGGCCCTCACCCTGGGCGAGCCGGCTCTCGTGGCCCGATGCGGATGAGGCGCGCGATCACCTCGCGCGCGTCGAGCTGCGAGCCGAGGCGCTCCTCATCGTGTACGACGAGCGCACGACCCCGCCGACGTTTCGCGCTTCGACCGAGCGGGGCGTGACGGCGCCTTGGAGCGAAGCGCTCAGCGTCCCGGATCTCTGGGCCGCCCTGCTCTTCGTCCACGCGCGCACGCTCGCCGACGGCACCGAGGTGCTCTCTCGCGAGTACGTGCTCGTGAGCCCGAGCATGATCGCGTCGGTCACGATGGGCTCGTCCGAGATCGCCAACGAGCTGCGCACCGAGCGCCTGCGCCTGACGCGCCTCGCGCGCGATGCGCCCGACAGGGCCGAGCCCTGGACGACGCGCGCGCTCGAGACGGCCTGGGCCTCGCTCCCCGAGACCGGGGCACCGCTCACGCAGCTCTACGCATCGGTGCTCACCACCGGCGCGGGATATCCGATGACGCGCGGCGCGATCGCATCGCTGGTGGCGTTGCTCGACGATCGAAGCGACGCGTTCGAGTGGCACACGGATGTCCCGAGCGAGCCGCGGCCGCAGTTCTTCCAATAGGCGGCCCGTTTTCCATGCGGACCGCGGTGAAAGACAACGGCGAGCGGCGTGCATTCGCGGTCTGCGCATCGCCGAGTCGAGATCAGATCGCGCTCGTGCCCACGTGGAAGACCTCGGGGCTCGCCGCGATCGCCGCGAGCACCTTCTCATCGGGCTCACCGACGATCTCGATCCGCACGAGCGCGGCTTGGCCGCCCGAGAACACGATGTTCTCCATGCCCTGCACGTTGTGACGCGCCTCGCTGAGGATGCCGAGCACGCGCGCGAGCACGCCGACGCGATCGGCATGGCGCACGGCGATCACGTGCGTCGCGGCGGACTTCCTCGCGAGGTTGACGCAGTTCGGGATCGGCTCCGCGTTTCGATACGCGAGCACGATGCGGACGACCTCTTCGCCGACCGCCTCTTCGGCTTCGTCGGTGCTCGCGCCGATGTGGCAGGTGCCGTACACGCCGGGCAGATCGACGATGGTGTCTTCGAAAGGCGCCTTCTGCGCGCTCGGCTCTCTCGCGAACACGTCGAGGCCGGCCTTGATGCCGCGCGTCTTGACGGCCTCGACGAGCGCGTCTTGATCCACGACCTCGCCGCGTGACGTGTTGATGAAGTACGCACCCTGCTTCATCGCGCCGAACACCGAGGCGCCGACGCGCTTGCTGGTCTCGGGCGTGAACGGCAGGTGAACGCTCACGGCGTCCGCGTTCGCGACCGCGGCCTCGGCCGTGGCGGCTCTCTCGACGCCGTAGGCCTCGGCCTCACCAGGAGCGAAGAGCGACCACGCGACCACCTTCATCCCGAACGCGCGCGCGCGAACGGAGACCTCTTTCCCGATGGCGCCGAAGCCGAGCACCGCCAGCGTCCTACCGCGGAGGCCGCGCGCCTCGCCGAACGTCTTCTTGTCCCACTGGTGGGCGCGCAGCGACGCGACGTTGTCGGCGATGCGCCGATCGATGTTCACGAGGTGACCGATGGCGAGTTCGGCCACCGCGACCGCGTTCTTTCCCGGACAGTTCGCCACGTAGATGCCGCGCTCGGAGCACGCGGCCAGATCGATCGTGTTCACGCCCGCACCGGCACGAATCACCAACGAGAGGCCCTTCCCTGCTCCGATCTGCGGCGCCGTGACCTTCGTGCTGCGCACGATCAAGACCGCGGGATCGAGCTCGGCGATACGCGCCGTGAGCGCGTCGCCCTCGAGCAATGCGCTCACCTCGACGCGGGCTCCGAGGTCCTGCAGGCGGCCGGGTACGAAAGACGAGAGCTTGTCGGCGACGAGGACGCGCATCCGCGGAGCCTAACAAACTATCCGTCTGGTCAGCCGCCGTTGAAACGCGGTGCAGGGTGCTTACTCATGTCGTGAGGAGGACCCCATGTTCTTCGACCCCATGTACCTGCTCTTCGTGCTCCCTGCGTTCCTGCTCTCGGCCTGGGCGTCGTGGGCGACGCGCCATCGCTTCGAGACGTGGTCGCGCGTGCCGATCCAGAGCGGCGCGACCGGCGAGTCCGTCGCGCGCTACCTCCTCGACCAGAACGGGCTCTCGAGCGTCCGTGTCGTACCGGTGCGCGGCGCGCTCAGCGACCACTACGATCCGCGCGAGCGCGTGGTTCGGCTCTCGGAGCCCGTGTACTTCGGCCGCTCCGTGAGCTCGACCGCGGTCGCGGCGCACGAGACGGGGCATGCGATCCAGCACGCGCTGGGCTACGCGCCCTTCGGCCTGCGCTCGCTCGCCGTGCCGCTGGCCAGCCTCGGATCGAATCTCGGGATGGGCATCATCTTCGTGGGCTTCCTGCTCTCGTTCACGCAGCTGGTCTGGGTCGGCATCGTGCTCTTCGCCGGCACCGTGCTCTTCCAGGTGATCACGCTGCCCGTGGAGCTCGACGCGTCGAGCCGCGCCAAGGCCGAGCTCGAGCGGCTGCACATGGTGAGCCCCGACGAGCGTCGCGGTGTGTCCGCGGTGCTCACGGCCGCGGCCATGACCTACGTCGGCGCGGCGCTCTCGGCGCTCTCGACCCTCGCGTACTTCGTGCTCCGCGCGGGCTCGATGGGTGGACGACGTCGCGCGTGAGCCTCAGCTCGCGCGTCGACGGAAGAGCATGATCTCGCGGCTCGCGTACCCATCGCGCGAGCCGAGCTGATAGGGCGCCTGGCACTCGAGGTCAGCGCCTGCGAGGGCGCACGTGACCGCGATGAGATCCGGCCGCGCGTGCCAGTCGGGCTCGGGCGATGCGCAGTCGCGCAGCGCGCTCGGCATTCCCGACGCGTCGAAGTCGAGGCTGCAGCGAAAGCCGAACTGGTTGTCGATCGCGATCGTGTAGGCGCCCTCGCTTCCACGAATCGTCACGCGTCGCATGGCCGCCATCCGATTGTCGTGGCCGCGCAGCGGTCCGGCGATCCACGCCGCGATCTCCGCTTCGCGCGAGAACGTTGGCGTGACGGCAGAGATGGGCGCGACTTCGCTCGGGGCCATCGGCTGGAGCAGGACGGGCGCGACCGTGGCGGGCGGCGGCGCGACGGGCGCGACACCGGATCCGACCGAAGGCGCCGGACACGCGCACGGGCCGTAGATCCCGTCGTCGCCGCACGTGCTCTGCCCGACCGCGTCGCCCGGGCACCAACACGTGGTGGTGGGCCCGCGTGAGCAGCGGTCGCCACAGCCGACGAGCAGCGCCCCGAGCACGAAGAGCACGTGGATCGCGCGAGCCACGCGAGCTTCGTTCAACCGCCCGTCGTCGCGGAGGGCGGAGGTACCGACGACGGAGGCGCCGCGCCCGAAGGCGGCGCAGGCGGCGGCGGTGCGCCGGCGACGAGATCGCGAATGCCCGTCTCGACTGCCTGGTGCTGCGCGGGCGAGAAGCCCTCCATCTCCCAGGTGATGCGTCCCTCGCGGCTCACCCAGATGCTGAACGGCGCGCTACGGCGCGGGTTGAGCTGGCTCGTGACGCGCGTGTCGAGATCCGTGACGACGTCGAAGGTGATCCCGAGCCGACGCGCGGCCGGCCCGACGCGCGTGATGGTGCTCGCGGGATCCATGCTGATGGCGACCACGTGGAAGTCTTGCGCCTGATGGCGCGTGTAGAGGGTCTGGTAGAACGGAAGCTCCTGCGTACAGGGCACGCACCACGTCGCCCAGAACAGGATGGCGACCGGGTGATGCGCCGCGAGGTGCGCGGCCATCCGGAACTGCCCGGTCGAGGGACCGCCCGTCGCAGCGGGCAGCGTGAACGGCGGCGGATGACCGCCGATGCGTGCGAGACCGAGGCTCGGTCGGAAGAGGGAGGCGATGTCGAGATCCTGCCGGGTGCGAGGAACGCTGGGTGCCGGCGAGGGAAAGAACGAGATGCCGGCGAGCAGACCAGCGAGGAGCGCGGTGATCGCGAGCGAGCGTAATTTCATGGCCGACCGGCCTTCAGGCAATTTCATGGCCGACCGGCCTTCAGGCAATTTCATGGAGCCTCGTCAAGACGCGCCCGACATCGGACGCATTCACGAGCGCAGTCTGCCGAACGCGGGGCGCGTGCTCAACCCGACGGGCTCGCGTCGATCGACTCGCGCGCTCGCTCATGTCGAGCGCCGTGACGAAGTGCCCGAGCGTGGCGAGGTCGAGCTCCATCGCCAGAACGCCGATCCCCGAGTCGTCCTGCTCCGAGATCACCGGGATCGCGAGCGTGATCGCGGCGAGCGGGCCGCGCTAGAGCGTGCCCAGAAACGCGGTGATGATGTCCACGCGCCCAGGCACGTTGTCGAAGCCGACGACGTGCGGATCGACCACGCCCGCGACGCGCGGGTCCGGCGTCATCGGCATGCGGATCGTCGCGTAGTGCACGACGACGTCGTGGATGTTCGCGAACGTGCCCGCGTGTCCGTACGGGGCCGTCTCGGAGAGCGCGCGCAGCGTCGGCGTGCGGAACGCACCCCGCATCGACTCGGGGAACGCGCTCAGGCCCGCGAGCGGATCCGTGGCCACCGCATCGGCGTACGCGCCCTCTCGTCGAAACGGCGAGGCGGCGAGGATGTCGAACGCCGCGATGCGGCCGACGTCGAGCGCCGCGCCAGAGCCGAATCCCGGCATGGCGATCGAGTGGAACGCCCCGTTCGCGAGCTGCGGTCCGAAGTGGCAATCGGCGCAACCGTCTTGGATGTACTCGTGCAAGCCGTCGCGCTCCATCGCGCTCAGCGCAGTGAGATCGCCCGCGAGGTAGGCATCGAAGCGCGTGGGCGGAGGCCCGAGCGTTCGCTCGTGCGCCTCGATCGCCTTGCCGAAGTTCGTGAAGATCCGCGTGACCGTGTCCTGATCGGCGCTGGTCATCGCGCTCCACGCGGGATCGCCTGGAAGTCCTGCCGCAGGGAAGCGTGCGCTGTCCGAGAGGTCGGGCATCGCGCCGAACACGGCCTCGTACGCGGTTCGATGCGTGGTCTGGATCCGGTGCGCGATGAAGAGACGGCTCGATCCCATCTCGCGCGCGTTCTCGGAGGGACCGAGCGCCTGCGCCCAGAGCGAGTCGACGCGGCCGTCCCAGAAGGGCCAGCGCGTGAGCGCGGCCGTGTAGAGAGTCGGCGTGTTCCGCGTGACGTCCATCACGCCGTGTCCGACCGCGCGGCCGTCGGATAGGCCGTGCGCGCTCTGATGGCACGTCGCGCAGGCGACGCCCGCGGGCGAGAGGCCGGTGTCGGCGAGCAGCGCGGCGCCGAGCATCGCGGCCGCGGGATCGTCGGCGTGCGCGTTCGATGCGTCGGGCGGCAGCGTGCTCGACCACGCCATCCCTTGGATGAGATCCCACTCGTCGTCTGAGAAACGAGCGTCGGTGAGCGTGGGGTTGTACGGCGCCGGAGGGGACGCTCCGTCCAGGCGAGCGAGCTGAACGTCGACCTCGTGCTCCACCGCGCCCGCACGCGGCACGAAGAGCGGGCGCACGAGCTGGAGCGTCCTCGCGTCGATGAACATCACGGCGGGCAGCCGGATCCCGCCGAGCGCGACGGGCCCGAAGCGCTCGGTGGGATCGAGTCCGATCGCGTCGGGCGGCATGTCGTAGCGCGCGACGAGGTCGGGGAGATCCGCGCTGCGCGAGGGCAGGCCATCGACGCCAGCGATGAGCACGTCGATCACGTGGAAGCGCGCGCGCTGGGGGTGCGTCATCAGCGACGTCGTGTGCGCGACGTGCCAGAGCGAGTGGCCCGACCACGCGGCGAGCGAGCGCACGATGATCAGCTCCGCCCGCGGCGCGCAGGGCACGTGATAGTCCGTGAGCGAGACGGAGCCCGTGGCGGTCTCGAAGGTCATGTCGGGCAGGAGCGCGCCCGCGGCGATGTTGCGCGTGCCCGGGAGATCCCCCGGGTGGAGCATGCACACCGCCGCATCCGGCACAGCCGAGTCTGGAGGACTCGCATCGGGCGTGCCCGCATCGATCATCGGCATCGGCGAGCCGCAGCCCAGCACCAGCGCGAGCGCCAGTGGGCCGCCCTTGCGCAGCGAGCTCGTCACCGCGTCATGCATCGCTGCGCGCCGCGGTGATCCTGCGAGTCGGGCCAGATTGAAGCGCGTCCCCATGTCCTTCCAGCCGCCGAAGAGCGCGGAGCTTCGATCCCGTCACGGCGCGGGTCAAGGCGATCAGAGTCTCAGGACGAACTCGAGCGCGCCGCCTTCGTACGGCGGCACCTGCCGACAGACGCCACCGGCGCAGATGAGCCCACCCGGCGTCTGCCCGATGAAGAGCCGCACCGAGTTGCTCGGATCGAAGTTGTAGCGAAACTCGATCGAGGGGTACATCGAGCCGGCCGCGCCGAGCGTGCCCGCGCTGCGGTCGCCGATGCCGTTGTAGTCACGCTGGTTGCGCTGGTAGACCACGCCCCCGAATTGATCGGTCCAGCGCAGGCCGATCGTCGCCGTGAACACCACGCCGAACGTGTACGTGAACGCGACGCCGCCGATCTGAAACCGGCCGAAGGCGTTTCCGAACTCGCGCTCGCCCTCGTAGCGATGATCCGCGGTGATGTCGAAGCCGTGATCGCCCGACGCAACCGTCAGCTCGACCTGCCCGTGGATCATCTCGCGATCGATGTCGCCCGCGTGCTCGCCGGCGATCTGGCAGTCGTCGTGGATGCAGGTCTCGCGGCGATAGCCGCCGCTCCCGGTGATCGACCACGTGATGTCGCCGTCGTACTCCTGGCGACGTTGAAAGCCCGCCCACGTGTGGGTCACCAGCACGCCGTCCCATGGGTCGTGATAGGCGTCGCGATCATCGAGGCCGTAGAGGCTCGAGCCGAGCAGCACGGACCAGGGGCCAGGCAGGAACCCGTAGTCGAGCCGGATCGATCCGCCGCGCTGGTTGCCGATGCCGCGCAGGCGCTGCGGGCCGTCGAACTCCAGGCTCGGCGCCGCGTTGTAGATTCGAAACGCGTTGGGCTCGTTCGCCCCAGCCGAGAGGAGGAAGTTCGAGTAGTCCTTCCACTCGGTGAGGATGGTGAGGTTGCCGAGCAAGAGCTGCGCGGACCCGTACACACCGCGCCCGGTCTCCACGTGCTGCTCGCCCCCGACGCTGTACTGACGCCGCATCCCGTTCGCTTCGACGTAGAGCGCGAGATTGCCGTCGGCGAGAGCTGGCGCTTCGAGCGTCCAGCCCGCCACGTCCACCGTCTGGTTCGAGCGGGAGCCCCCGTAGGGATCGAACCAGACGCGGACGGCGTGCGCGCTCGCGGTGAGCATGTCGGCGGGACCGAACGTCGTCCCGACGGAGGCGGCCGCGAAGATGTCGGCCGGGTCGCGCAGGATCGTGAGCGTGATCGGGTCCTGGTTCTGCGGGTTGGCGAGGCCGGCGTGGATGCGCGCGCGGAAGTGCCCGTCGTCGAACCGGACGTGACCGCCGCGCAGCGCGTTGTCGACGCCGAGCAGATCGACCTTGCGGAAAGAGAGTGCGACGCCGCGACCGAACACGATCTGCGCATCACCGAGCTCGACGAGCCAGCTCTCGTGCTCCCAGCGGAGGGTCAGTCGCTCGGGGCGCACATCCCACGCGAGAGGACAGAGCGACGCGCGACCCGGTGGACACGCGCTGCCGGTGGAGGTCCCGATCGCGCCGACGGCCTGCGACGCGACCCAGCCCGGCTGGTCGTAGGCCACCGGCATGCTGGTGGGACCATTCGGCAGCGTCATGCCGCTCTCGCCGAAGCCGAACGGCAGGAACCCATCGAGGCGCATCTCGAGGCGCAGCTCGTCGCCCTGCAGCGCGAGATCGAAGCGCTGACGCACGGACCAGAAGTCGTCGTTGTAGGGATTGTTGTCGTAGTTGTTCCCGCGAAAGCGCGCCGTGCTCGTGCTGGTCATCGAGAACGTCGTGTGACCGAACACGGGCAGATCGACCGAGAGGTCGGTGCCGCCGCCGCTGCCGGTCCCCTGAGCCGAGTCGCTCTCGCTCTCGCTCTCGCTCTGCGCGCGAGCGCGCCTCGCGCCGAGCAACGCGACGAGCACCACGATCGAGATGGCGAGCTTGTGGTGCATCGCAACGTCGACGACCGCCAGAGCATCGCTCAGGCGGTCGTCGCTAGAACAGTCGAAAACTCAGGTGCGTGTCAGTGACTGAGGAGCGCGTCGAGCTCGGTCGTGAGCGACGCGAGCCCGGTCGAGGCTCCGTCCTCGTGGAAGCGGATGATGCCCTGCGAGTCGATGATGAGCGTCGAGGGAAGCGCGTTGTCGGGGAAATACTGGTTCGTGATCTGGCCGGGATCCATGAGCTCGTAGTTACCGACACCCGAGGCGTTCGGCGAGACCGTGAGGTTGTACATGGATGCCCACGCGTTGCAGAACGCGCCGCCCGGCGGCTGGTAGTTCGCGTCCTGCACGACGATCTGGATCACGCGCACGCCGCGCGGGCCGTACACGTTGACGATCGCGTCCGTCAGCTGGCTGCTCTCCATCTGGCACGGGTGGCACCAGCCCGCCGCGATGCTGATCACCGTGAACCGCGTCGAGGCGCTGCAGTAGCCGTCGCCGTAGAACTCGCGCGGCGTTCCGTTGCAGTCGTTCAGCGTGAAGTCCGCGAACGAGCGGCCGACGAGCGTTCCGAAGGCGGGATCCGAGGCGTTGTGATCCGGATCCGGGACGTGGTTGGCGCACAGAGCGCCGGTGTCGGTCGGAACGATGATGCCCGCGTCGTTTGCTGGCGTGGGCGCGGAGGCGCCACACCCTGCGAGAAGTGCCACCGCAGCCAGCGTTCCCCAAGCTCGATCGTTCATACGCATTATTCCTCGTCCGTCGGAGCCGAAGTCCGAAAGTGCAGCCTAACGATCGAAACCGCAAGCCGTCAGCCGCATCGGCCGAACGCGCGTCCCTGGGCATCGGCCATCTGATGGCACGTGGAGCCGGCCGGACAGGCCTGCGTTGCGCAGTCGAACGGGATGCAGAAGCCGTTCGTGAACGTGTGGCCCTGCTGGGTTTGCGCACACGTATATCCCGCGCGGCAATCGCCCGCGCTCGTACACGAACGGAGGCAGACCCCCAGATCGTTCAGGCCGAGCGCGTTGCCGCCGGGGATACAGACGGCGTCCCCGACGCAGCCGGCGGCCGGGAGCGTGTCGCCCGAGAAGAAGTTCGAGGTGTTGTAGCCGGCCGGCAGGCGACAGAGCGACTGGCAGTAGCCTTGGACGTACCCGGTCGCGGTGCCGTTCTCGGTCGCGAGCCTGCAGTCCCCGCTTCGGCAAGCAGCGGCGCCCGTGCAGGCATCTCCCGTGAGGGCGCCGGCCGTCCCGACCATTCCGTGCGGGACGCAGCGACCGGTGTAGGCGTCGCACTGCGAAGTGCCGCCGCATTCCGCGTCGGTCGCGCAGACCGCAACGCAGAGGCCGCTCGTGACGGGCGCACCGGCGGCCGAGGTCACCTGACAGGTGTAGCCCGCGCGGCAGTCACTCCCGTTGCGGCAATAGGCTTCGCAGGCCCGCGCGGACGCGCCGGTCCGCAGGAGACAGTCATTGTAGACCGCACCATCATCGCAGTCGGTTCGGTCCATGCACGGATTCGTGCACTGGCCGCCGGGAAAGCCCTGGTCGGCGGTGCGGCAGAAGGCGCCGGTCCCCGGGCACTGCCGGTCCTCGAAACACGCGCCGAGAAGGCGGCTCATCGGCAGCGTGTACGCATCGCCCATCGCGGCATCGACCGGCGCCGCCGGCGCGTCGCAACCGATCAGCGACGCGAGCAGCAAGCCCGAGCTGGCGAGGGACGAGAAGAACGAAAAGGGAGAAGAAGGTGCAAAGCGGCCGGGCATGGAGGGCGGAGCATTCATGCGTGACCCGTGCCTGTCAACGCCGGTCCCGGTCTGCCCAGGTGATTTTCGCACACCACTCTGCTAAGCGTTCCGCCTTCTCGGCTCGTGAGGCACCCGATGGCGCAGCGTCTCTCTTCGTTCCTTTCGATCTCCAGCTTGGCGAGCACGGTGGTGCTGGCCGCGTGCGGTGCGCCCGCGCCCATTTCCGCGGTCGACGGAGGTTCCGACGCGGCGGTTCACCCCGACGCGTACCTGGCGCCCGACTCGTGCGACATGGATCGCCTGCACCGCCTCGATGGCGTCGCCGGCGGCAGCGTGGGCATCGACTTCGACACGACGATGACGAGCACGCGCCCGCGCGATCTCGGCGATGCCTGCGGCAACACTGCGGCCGACATCCGCTGGGCTCCGCAAGAGGTCGTCGAGTTCCACGTTCCGGGAACCGGGATGCAAGGCGTGCAGTTCTCGACGAGCAACGCGATGACGACGGCGAACTTCAACACGCTCGTCCAGGTGCGCCAGGGCAGCTGCCGCGCGGTCCCCACGGCAACGTTTCCACCGAGCTGCTTCGACGACGTGAGCCAGACGAACCTCGAGAGCACGGGCGGCATCACCGTGATGGGCGGCACCACGCTCTACTTCATCGTCACCGGCTACAGCCATCCGCCGGCCGGCGAGATGTCGGTCGATCGCGGCAACGTCCACATCGACTTCACGGTCGCGCCGAATACGGCGCCGATGCTGACGGCAGGCTCGGCCGTGTTCTCGCGCGGCGACACCATCATCGCGGCCACTGCAACGGATGCTGAAGGCCCGATCGCTGGCTATTCGATGGCGTTTTATCACGCGGCCGGCCAGATCGACATCAACGGTGACGGCGTGGCGAACGGTGACGACGTGCTGACGCTGGGGTTCGACACGGTCGCTCGCGCGGCGCCGATGTACACCGGCCACTCGCACATCAACGGCATGACGACGTACGCGCTCGCTACGTACTGCCATCAAGCCGCCGTCCACTGCACCGAGATCGGCCTGCGGGTGTTCGACGCGCAGTATGCGATCTCCAACGAGCTCCGCGTGCCGGCGCTCGACGCGGCCATCGTGGGCGTCGGCGCCGTCTGCGACGATCTCCACCTCTGCGCGGATGGGCTCGTCTGCGCAAGCGGCATGTGCACGGTGATCCCGAGCGCGACGACCGAGTGCGCCGCCGCGATGCCCTTCGTCATCCCGACACCGACGACCGCCGCGACCATGGCGAGGAACAACGGCACGATCGGCACCGGCACAGGTGTGTTCTCCGCGTCGTGCGCGCCCACGGCGGGCAAAGAGCAGATCTGGCAGATCACCATCCCCGCGGGTCACTTCGACCTCGCGCTGACCACCGACACGACGGGCACGGCGACCGGCGTCGACACGGTGATCTCGCTCCGCAGCACCTGCGTCGATCAGACGACCGAGCTCGCGATGGGCTGCAACGACGACATCTCCGGCACGAACTTCCGGAGCCACCTGACGTTCCGGGACATCCCGGCCGGTGACTACTTCGCGCTCGTCGAGCTCTACGGCGGAGCGGCGGCGTCTCCCTACGCGCTGCAAGCGACGCTGACACCCGTGCTCGCGAGCGGAACCGCCTGCGACCCCGCGATGACGAACTACCGCTGCGCGACGGGGACCTGCAGCGCGACCACGATGATGTGCCCCTGAGGCGTCAGACCCGGACGCGGAGCGCCGTGCTTCCGTCGCCGCGCAACGACGGCATCCGCCGCACGCGAAGCTCACCGCGCGTCACCTCGATCGTCTCGCCGTCCTCGGGCGGTGGGCCGGCCGCGAGCAAGAACAACGCGACGTCGGTGACGCACTCGAGGATGTGCTCGCCATCGCGCGCGCTGCCTTCGACCTCGACCTCCATCGCGCCGAGCGCGGCCAGGCCCGTCGTGCGCATGCCGAGCGTTCCGTCGTCGCCCTTGGTGCCTTCGAAGCGCGCCCAGAGATAGAGCGGCAAGTCCTCGCGGTTCGCATCCGCCGCCTGATCGGCGAACGCGCGCGGGTCGTGCACCAGGCCGGTCGCCTCCCAGACCACCGCGAGCACCCCGGGCGCGAGAGCGAGCTCCGCGGCGCGCGCGGTGACGAGCAGCGCTTGATCGAGCGGCGTCGGCGCGACCGATTCGAGAACGAGGCGCATCCCGGCGCGCGCGCGGGCCAGCACCTCGGCGGCCTCGGGCCAGTACCAAGCCCGTGCGGCGAGCGCGCTCAGCGACGCGGGATCGATGGCGTCGATCGCCGAGCACCCCGGCGGAAACGGACCCGACGCGAGCGCTTCGCGCAGAAAGAGAACGCGGAGACCGGTCACTCCGCCATTGTAGCGTCGCGCGCAGGCGTCGCTCGACAAGAGCGCACTTTTCGGGTCCGATCCCGCTCTTTCCGAGGGGACGAGCGACGATGGCCATCGATCGAGGGATCCGCGCGAAGCTGCGCTACCGAGCAGACGAGTTCATCGGCGGCGGTGCCGGCAAGCAGCTCGCGTTTCTCGCGTTCCTGACCTTCGGAATCATCGGCGCCTTCACCGTGATCGGTGTGATCCTCGGGCTCGGCGGAACCGAGGGCGGGATCCTCGATCGCTTCTACGAGACGGCGTGGTTCTACTTCGGTCGCGTGATCGACGCGGGCACCTTCGTCGGCGACGAGGGCATCGTGAACCGGGTCGTCTCGACGTCGGTGTCGATCCTCGGCGTCATCGTCGCGGGCTTGTTGATCTCGGCGCTCGCCGGCAACTTCCAGGAGCGCCTCGAGTCGATCCGCCGCGGCGGCGCGCCCGTGATGGAGGAAGGCCACTTCCTCGTGCTCGGCTGGAGCGACAAGATCTACAGCGTCATCGACCAGCTCGCCGAAGCCTACGCGGCGCTCGGCGCCATCACCGTCGTCGTGATGGCGGAGGGCGAGAAGGTCTCGATGGAGGAGCGCCTCTACGACGGCGTGCAGAAGAGCAAGCGCGTGAAGATCGTGGTGCGCTCGGGCTCGAGCGTGTCGTTGCACGACCTCGAGAAGGTCAGCTTCTCGCACACGCGCGCCATCGTGGTGCTCATCGACGAGCGCGACGTCGAAGATCCCGATCGCGCGGATGCGCGCGTGATGAAGACGCTCCTGGCGATCTTCAACCACGAGGCCGCGCGCGGAAAAGAGAAGACGCTGCGCGTGACCGCCGAGGTCATGCAGTCGGAGAACCAGGAGCTCGCCGTGATCGCCTCGAGTGGTCACGCGAAGGTGGTCAAGACGAACGAGATGATCTCCAAGGTCATCCTGCAGACGGCGCGCATCAGCGGCCTCTCGCTCGTGTACGACGAGCTGCTTCGCTTCGAGGGCAACGAGATCCACTTCAAGAAATTCCCCGAGCTCGTGGGACAGAAGCTCGGCGACGTGCTCTTGAACTTCCCGAACGGCCTGGTGGTGGGCGTCGCGAAGTCCGACGGCTCGGGCCACGTGCTGAACCCGCAGGGCGATCACGTGATCGGCGCCGACGAGGAGCTCTTGATCCTCGCCGAAGACTCCAACGTCGCGCACGCGCGCTACGCCGGCCCGCTCTCTTCGAGCTTGATCGCACCCATCGCCTCGACGGCGAAGAAGAACGTCGAGCACATGCTCGTGCTCGGCTGGAACCCGAAGATCTTTCCGATCGTGAAGGAGTTCGACGACTACGTGGCGCCCGGCTCGACGCTCACGCTCGTGAACAGCCTGCCCGGCAGCGAGCGCGACGCGCGCATCAAGGACGCCTGCGGCGAGCTCGGCACCATCGAGGTGCGACACATCGAGGGCCAGTTCACCAGCCGCGCGCTGATGGAGAACCTCCAGCCGGAGAAGTACCCGCTGGTGATGGTGCTGGGCGACACGGTGGACGGAAAGAGCGCCGAGGACGCCGACACGCGCGCGATCATCGCACTCCTTCTTCTCCGCGATGCACGCCGTCGCGCGCCCGCCGGCAGCGTCCAGCGCGTGTGCAGCGAGATCTTGGATCCGAAGAACCGCGAGCTCGCAGCGACCACACAGATCAACGACATCGTGATCTCGAACGAGATGGTCTCGATGGTGCTCGCGCAGGTGACCTACGAGCCGCGCGTGCAGGCGGTGCTCGAGGATCTCTTGCGCAGCGAGGGAAGCGAGATCTACGTGAAGCCGATCACTTTCTACGTGCCTGAAGGTCAGGCGACGACGTTCGAGTACCTCACGCTCGCGGCCAAGGCGCGCGGCGAGCTCGCGCTCGGCATGCAGCTCTACGTGGACGACCCGAAAAAGAACTACGGGCTCGTGTTGAACCCGACGAACCGCACGGGATCGATCGTGCCCAAGGCTGGCGATCGGCTGGTCGTGCTGGCAGAAGAAGACGGCTGATCGCTCGGGCCGCTCGGGCCCCAAGGGCGATGGAACCTACGGTTCCCTCACCCCTGGACCCCCTCCCTCCCTTTTTCGAGCGCGGTACTCGGAGAGCTTCGCGACGCTGCCGCGTGAGGCTCACGCAGTCGCACGGCCCCACGCGTCGAACGCGCGGGGACCCCACCGCGCTTGCCTCGTGACGTGACGGCGCGCGATCGATCGACACGGAGTGGCTGCCGCGTCGTCCGGCAGGGACGCCGTCATGCGCCGCCAGCGCCGCCAGCGGCGGGACGGATCTCGCGTGATCTTCGCATCCGACGACCGGACCGCGCCCTGCTCT
>JAYVCF010000344.1:0-4501 GCA_043750095.1 Deltaproteobacteria bacterium | reverse complement strand
GCAAGCGCACGTTCCTCCACCGCACGACCAACCTGGGGGACACATCTCGGCGCTCGTGCACGAGGGCACGCAGATCGATCCGACGGACGCGATCGCCGCGCAGACGAGCACGGTGCGCTCGCAGGTGCCGTCGCCCGGCACGCATGCTGCGCCGAGCGGCGGACAATCGGGATCGCGCGCGTCGATGAGCCCATCGAAGTCGTCGTCTTGCCCGTTGAAGCAGCGCTCGGTCGTCCCGTTCGGGTACGTCAAGACGGCGGTGCATCCCGCCGCTGCGCATGCGGCGATCACGGAGACGAGCCAGGCGCCGCGGGCCATCGACACGCGCGCGAACCTAGCGCGCGTCAGGTCTCACGCATCCCGGGAGCCTCACGTCCCGTACGCGCCACGTACTCGGTGTATCCGCCGCCGTAGATGCGGGGCGGCTGGCCGGCGCCGACCTCAAGCACCCGATTGCTGAGCGAGGCGAGGAAGCGCCGATCGTGCGAGACGAAGAGCATCGTGCCCTGGAAGTTGCCGAGCATCTCGATCATCAGCTCTTTGGTGTCCACGTCGAGGTGGTTGGTGGGCTCGTCGAGCACCAAAAAATTGGGCGGGTCGTAGAGCATGCGCGCCATCACCAGCCGCGCCTTCTCGCCTCCGGAGAGCACCCGCACGGGCTTGTCGATGTCGTCGCCGGGAAATCCGAACACACCGCCGAGCGTGCGCAGCGATCCTTGCGACGAGGTCGGGAACGACTCGAGCAGCGTCTCCCAGACGGTCTTGTCGGGCGCGAGCACGTCCATCGCGTGCTGCGCGAAGTAGCCGACCTTCACGCTCGCACCGATGGTCACGCGGCCCTTGTCGGGCTGCGTCGCGTTCACGATCAGCTTCAGGAGCGTGCTCTTGCCTGCGCCGTTCGCGCCCATCACGCACCAGCGCTCGCCGAGGCGGATGAGGTGGTCGAAGCCCTCGTAGATCTTCTTCTCGCCGTAGCCCTTGTCGACACCCTCGAGGCGCGCGACGTCCTCGCCCGATCGCGGCGGCGAGGGAAAATCGAAGCGCAGCTTCTTGCGCGTGCGCGGCGGCTCGACGCGCTCGATCTTCTCGAGCTTCTTCACGCGCGACTGCACCTGCGCGGCGTGCGAGGCCCGCGCCTTGAAGCGCGCGATGAACGCCTCCTCCTTCTTGAGCATCGCCTGCTGTCGCTCGAACTGGGCTTCCTTCTGCGACTCGGCGAGCGCGCGCTGCGCCAGATAGAAGTCGTAGTTGCCCGAGTACGTGGTGAGGTCGCCGCTGTCGATCTCGAGCGTCTTGCCGATGATGCGGTTCATGAACTCGAGATCGTGCGAGGTCATGACGAGCGCGCCCTCGAAGCCCTTCAAGAACGACTCGAGCCAGAGGATCGACTCGAGATCGAGATGGTTCGTCGGCTCGTCGAGCAAGAGTACGTCGGGCTTCATCAAGAGGATGCGGGCGAGCGCGACGCGCATCTTCCAGCCACCCGAGAGCGCACCCACGTCGCCGTCGACGACGGCTTGCTCGAAGCCGAGGCCGGCGAGGATCTCTCGCGCGCGCGACTCGAGGCCGTATCCGCCCCACTGCTCGAACTTTCCTTGCGCCTCGCCGAAGCGCTCGAGGAGCGCGTCCATCTGATCGAGCTTGTCGGGGTCCGCGAGATCCGTCTCGAGCGTGCGCAGCTCGCGCATGACCTCCGACACGGGGCCCGCGCCGTCCATCGTCTCTTCGACGACGGTCTTGCCCTTCATCTCGCCGACGTCCTGCGAGAAGTAGCCGATGCGCACGCCACGATCGATGGCGATGCGGCCCGTGTCGGCCTCCTCTTCGCCCACGATCATGCGGAAGATCGTGCTCTTGCCGGACCCGTTCGGGCCCACCAGGCCGATCTTCTCGCCACGGTTCACCGCGCAAGACGCCTCGTAGAAGAGGATCTGTCCACCGTGCTGCCTGCCGATCCCGTCGAGACGAATCATCGCGGGCGCGATGTAGCAGAGTTGCGCGGGAGCGCCGGGGGACGCGTTGGTCCACACTCCCGCTCGTGACGCAGACGGCAACGATGCGAAAGTTCGATCTCGTGCTCTCCGACTCGGATCGGGGCGTGTACGAGACGCTCGAGCTGCGCGTCGCGCAGCATCCCTCCGAGACCGATCGCTACCTGCTGACGCGCGTGATCGCCCGCGCGCTCGAGCACGCCGAGGGCGTCGACTTCACCAAGGGTCTCTCGTCGTCCGACGAGCCCGCCCTCTGGCAGCGTGACCTGCGCGGAGATCTGCAGGCATGGATCGAGATCGGATCGCCCACGCCCGAGCGGCTCCATCGCGCGCTGAAGGCCTGTGATCGCGTGGCGGTGTATGGCTGGCAGCGCATGCGCGAGCTCGCGCGCGCGGTCGTCGAATTCGAGGCGCATCACGCGGAGCAGCTGGAGGTGTTCGCGCTCGAGCCCGCGTTTCTGGATCGCGTGGCCCAGAAGCTCGACCGGAACAATCGCTGGGAGCTCTCGGTGAGCGGCGGCACGCTCTATCTCTCCGTCGGCCCGACGCTCTTCGAGGGCACGGTCGAGCGCGTGCCGATGACGACACCGCCGAGTTGACGCGCCGCGCGCGTTGCTGGCAACGATGATTCGTGAGAGCTTGACCGTCGGAAGCGCGAGGCGAGCTGGTGCTGCCCTCGGTCTTCAAAACCGACGTAAGACGCGTTCCGCGCCTTGGGCGGGTTCGATTCCCGTGCGTTTCCGTTTCGACGCCTCCGCTCCATGAAGCACGCCGGCCACGAAGAAGAGCGCCTTCGCGAGCTGCGATCGCTCCCTGCCGTGAGCGCCGTGCTGGCGCGGCCGCGCGTGATCGAGATCGCGGAGAAGCATGGGACGGCGATCGTCACACGCGCCGTACGCGACGAGATCGAGCACGCGCGCGACGAGATCGGACGCAGCGGCAGCGCCTTAGCGATCACCGACGAAGCGATCGTGTCACGCGTGGAGGCGCTCTGCCGCGAGTCGCTCACCCGTGTGCTCAACGCGACCGGCGTGGTCGTGCACACGAACCTCGGACGGATTCCACTCGCTCGCGCCGCGATGGAAGCGGCTGAGCGCGCCGCCACGGACTACGCGACGCTCGAGTACGATCTCGACGCGGGCCATCGCGGACAGAGACATGTGCATGCGAGAGACCTGCTCGTCTCGCTCACCGGTGCCGAAGATGCGGTCGTGGTGAACAACAACGCGGCGGCCGTGCTGCTCGCGCTCGCGGCCTGCGCGGCTGGACGATCGGCGATCGTGAGCCGCGGCGAGCTCGTGGAGATCGGCGGCGGGTTCCGCATCCCCGACGTGGTCGGCCAATCAGGAACACAGTTGGTGGAGGTCGGCACCACGAACCGCACGCATCTGCGCGACTACGAAGCCGCCATCGACGAGCGCACGGCCGTGCTGCTCAAGGTGCATCGCTCCAACTTCGAGATCACGGGCTTCGTCGCCGAGGTCGAGGTCGCCTCGCTCGCGACCCTCGCGCACGCGCGCGGGCTGGCGCTGATCTACGACGCGGGCTCCGGCTGCATGCCGGCCATCGCGGACATCGTACGAGAGCCGTCGGTGCGAGACTGCGTCGCGGCAGGCGCGGATGTCGTCTGCTTCTCGGGCGACAAGCTGCTGGGCGGACCGCAGGCCGGCATCGCCGTCGGAAAGCGCGAGCTCATCGAGCGCATGCGCCGCGCCCCGCTCTATCGCGCGCTTCGCCCCGACAAGCTCACTCTCGCGGCGCTCACGGCGACGCTGGGGCTCTGGCGCGATCGGCCCGACGAGCTGCCCATCGTGCGGATGCTGCGAACGAGCGTCGACGCGCTCGATCGGCGATCGCTCGACGTGATCGCGCGCGTCGACGGAAGCGGCGCGACGCTCGAGGTGGCCGACGCGATCGGGCGCGTGGGCGGCGGCGCTGCGCCTTCGGTCGAGCTCGCGAGCCGAGCGATCCGTGTGGCCGGTGTGAGCGCCGATCCGCTCGCTGCGCGGCTTCGTCGCGGCGAGCCGAAGGTGATCGCACGGATCGAAGGTGACGCGGTGTGGCTCGATCTTCGCTGCGTGCCGCCCGAGGACGACGACGCGCTCGCCCGTGCGCTCACCGCCGCGCTCGCGTCGTGACGACGAGGGTACGTGGAGTGCTCGGCACCGCCGGTCACGTCGATCACGGCAAGACGTCCCTCGTTCGCGCGCTGACCGGTGCCGTGGGCGACCGCCTGCCCGAAGAAAAGAAGCGCGGCATCACCATCGACCTCGGCTTCTCGCGCTGGGACACCCCGGAGATGTCGGTGAGCGTGATCGACGTCCCAGGCCACGAGCGATTCGTGGGCACGATGGTCGCGGGCGCCGCCGGTATCGACGCGGTGCTCCTCGTGGTCGCCGCGGATGACTCAGTGATGCCGCAAACGCGCGAGCACCTGGCCATCTGCGAGCAGCTCGGCGTCGCACGCGGCGTGATCGCGATCACCAAGATCGACGTCGCAGACGAGAGCA
>JAYVCF010000343.1:0-27778 GCA_043750095.1 Deltaproteobacteria bacterium | reverse complement strand
TAGCGGCGCGGGGCGGGTGCCCCTCTGACGAGCGTCGAGGGCACTGCTGTTCGTGCCCGAAGGGCGAAGCAGAGGGGCATCCGCCCCGCGACGCGGCTGTTCGAGCAACCGGTCATCTTCCCTGTGGCGAGGTACTAGCGCCGCGCCGCGCCGGGCTTCGGCGTACCGGGCCTCAGGCGATTCTCACTTCGGAAGCTTGGCGTCGAAGAACGCCTTGAGCTTGATCAGGTTCCGCTCTTCACGGCCGAAGCTCGGCGGCTCGTACGTCTTGGCGAAGCCGCGCACGTCGCTCAGGAAGTCGCCGCGCACGCCGGTGTCGCCGAGGATGTCTGCGACGCTGCGCCCGCGCGCCGCGCCCTTCTTCAGCCCCTTCACGTACGACTCGAGCCGCGCGTAGTCCTTGCCGAGGAACTCACGCACCACGTCGGCGTCGTTCGCCAGCGGCCCGATCGCACGCAGCGCGTCTGCGCTCTTGCCATCGTCGGCCGCGACCGCGAGATCCGCCGCGACACGCAGCACGAACGCATCGTCGAGGTAGCCGATGTCGTCGATCCCATCGGGGATCAGATCGAGCGACTTGAACAGATAGTTGAGGCCGCCGGCGACGGACTCGCGCGCCGCATCGTTGAGACCGCCGGGCGCCTCGAGCAGTCCGCCCAGCTTCTCGGCGTCTTCACCGAGGGCCCGAAGCCACGCGGGAAACGTGTCGAGGTACTTGGCCATCTGATCGCTCATCGCTCTCTCCTTCGACGCTAGGGCACCCGGGCCCTCACGGTGGCGGATGCTAACCGAACGCGACGCGCGTTGGAAAGCGGGGCCTCGCGGCGGGTCCGATGGCCGCTCCACCGGCACTCTTGTGGGAGCCGGCGCCTGCGACCGGTACGATGCGCGCGATGGCAACGCCCGCGGCGACGCGCGAGGAGCGCGCGATTCTCGCCAGCGGGGTGCTGATCGCGACGGGGATCGCGGCGGGTGAGCTCGCGGTCCCGAACGATCTCTTCTGGCACCTGGCGATCGCGAGAGAGATCTACCACCGCGGCTTTCCGCGCACGGATCCCTTCGCGTTCAGCACCGACGCCATCGCGTGGTCGCCACCGGAGTGGCTCGGTGAGCTCGCGTTCGGCGCGTCGTACGTCTCGCTCGGGTTCGCGGGGACCACGCTGCTCACGCTGGCGGCGATCGCACTTTGCTTCTCCGCGATCGCACGCGCCGCACGCTCCGTCGCCCCCGCGCCTGCGGCCGCGCTCGCCCTCGTCGTGTTCGCGGGGCCGGCGTCGGTGCACCTGCCGATGCGGCCGCTCGTGCTCGGCGATGCGCTGCTCGCGATCGTGATCGAGCGCATGTTCGCGCTGCGACGCGGCGATGCGCGCGGCCTGCGCTGGCTGCCGCTGCTCTTCGCGGTCTGGAGCAACCTGCATCCCTCGTGGCCGATGGGCCTCGCGATCGTGTGGCTGCACGCGGGAGCGCTTCTCTGGCTGGGGCCGATCGCCAAGCGTGTCGGGCTCGTGGTCGAGGAGCTCGATCCAGCGGCGCGTCGCCCGCTCGTGATCGCGGCGCTGGGCGCGCCGATCGCGGTGCTGGCCCGGCCCGACGGCCTCGAGGGTGCGCTCTATCCGTTCGTGCACGTCATCGGCCTGGGCGATCAGATGCGCGAGATCATCGAGTGGTTTCCGCCCGACCTCACGCACCCGGTGAACCTCGCGCTGCTCACGCTGATCGTGCTGACCGCGCTCCTCTTGATCGTCGATCGCCGTCAGCCCGCGCCGCTGCTCGACGTCGCGCTGGTCCTGCTCGGCGCGTCGATGGCGCTTCGATATCAGCGCTTCCTGCCGCTCGCCGCGTTTCTCTGCGTGCCCGTGCTCGCGCGCATGCTGGGGCGGACGCGCTTCGGCGACGTCGTCACGACGGCTCTCGGCACACGATTCCTGCTCGCGCTCTCGCTCTGCTTCGCCCTCGTGCAGATCCCCTCGTCGCGCGATCTCGCCGGCGACCTACGCGACTCCTATCCGGTCGACGCCGTCCGCTGGGCCCGGTGGCAGCGCCTGCCGGAGCGCGCGTTCAACTCGTTCGAGGACGGGGGATACCTTCTCTTCTACCGACCGGGGCGCCGCGTGTTCATCGACTCGCGCTTCGATCTGTACGCCCGCGCAGGCGTCTTCGACGACTACCTCGCCCTGCGGCGCGGCGAACGCATCGCCGAGATCGTGGATCACTACCAGTTCGAAGCGGCATTCGTGCCGACGGCGGACCGGGACGAGACGTTCGCGGCGTTCGAGGCGGCACTGCCCGGGCTGGGGTTCACCCTGGTCCATACCGACGCCGCCACCCACGTGTGGACACGCGAAACCCGCGGGATCACTTCGCTCCATCCTTGACGCAAGCAGCGCCGTCGGGGTTCCATACGCAGCGACGATGCAATGCAAGAACTGCGGACGCCTGAACCCGTCGGGCAGTCTGTACTGCCAAGACTGCGGTCAGCGCCTGGGGGAGCTGGCGCCAGGCGAGCGCCCGCAAGCGTTGCCCACGCCGCCGACCGGTTTCGCGCGCGGCAGCGTCGCCGCTGCGCCGCAAGATTACGGAGCGTATGCGCCGGCTGCGCCTCAGGCGGCGGCGGGGCCCGGACCCTGCTCGCGATGCGGAACTCAGAACCCGCCGCACATGCGCTTCTGCAACAACTGCGGCAACGGGCTCACCGTGGCGCCTGCGCTCGCATCGGCGCCGCAAGCCGCTCCGCCTCAGGCGGCAGCTCCGCAGTCGGGACCTCTGCGCAGCGGACCGCCCGTCTGCTGGCGCTGCCGATCGGCCGGCGACACGGGCGCGGAGTTCTGTAAGTTCTGTGGTGCGCGCTACTCGGATGCCGCGGCCGCGCAGCCCGCGCAACAACAAGGTGCGCCGTCCGTTGGCGCGGCCGTCGCCGCATACGCATTCGGCAACGGAGCACCGGCGCCTCAGGCCGCGCCCGTTCAGGCACCGGCCGCGCGCGCGGATCGCACACAGATGGAGCAGGGCGTCGTCGCGCCGGATCGCGGCATCCCGCTCGGCTTGCTGGTCGCGATCCTCAAGGACGGCTCGGACGGGCGCTCGCACACGATCACCGAGGAGCAGACCGACATCGGCCGCTCCGAAGGGCAGATCCAGCTCACCGACGATCCCTACCTCTCTCCTCGTCACGCGCGCATCCACGTCAAGAAGGACGGGATCGTCGTGCGCGATCTCGACAGCCTGAACGGGGTCTACGTGCGCCTGCGCGATCCGGTGGACCTCGTCGATGGAGACCTTCTTCTCTTGGGCCAGCAGGTGATGCGCTTCGAGGTGCTGCCGGAGGCGGAGACGCCGCTCGGGCCTGCGATGCTCCGCGGCGTTCTGGTCTTCGGAACACCCGAGGTACCGCGCGTCGCACGTCTCGTGCAATACACCACCGAAGGCGTGGCGCGAGACGTTCACTATCTGTACCGGGACGAGACCGTCGTCGGGCGCGAACAGGGCGACATCGTCTGCACCGACGATCCCTTCATGTCGCGTCGTCACGCGTCGATCACGTTCGATCGCACGTCGCGACGGTTCGCGCTCAAGGACCTCGGCAGCTCGAACGGCACGGCGATTCGGGTCCGCGGCGAGCGTGCGCTCAAGGCCGGTGATCAGTTTCGGGTGGGCCGGCATCTCTTCCGGTACGATCGCCCCGTGGATTCTCCGGGCGGTAGGTCATGAGCGATCGCAAGTCGGAGAGGCGAGGCGGCAGCGGCTCGTCGGGGCGACCCAGCGCGTCGTCGCTCACGGACGCCGTCGTCGCTGCGCTCGCAGAGGTCGAGAAGTCCCAGAGTGAGGCGCGCATCCCCGCCGAGGCGAAGGCGCTCATCGCGAAGGCGCCCGAGACCGCCGCCGAGAAGTCTGCCGCAGCGGCCTCGCCGGGCGCGCTCGTCGAGAAGTCGACGCGTGAAGACACGGCACCCTTCGAGCGCGAAGACCCGACGCAGAAGACCCGCGCCGTCGAGCCCACGCAGGCCGGGGCAGCGAAGACTGCCGAGTCGTTCACCGACGACAAGACGCTGCGTGATCCCGATCCGCCGGCCGGCGCGGCCGTGGTCGCGAGCTCGACCAAGGCCGTCGCTGACCAACGCGCCTCCGGCGACTCCCGCCATGACCTGGTGCCGACGAACCCACCGCCGGGCGAGCGCGTCTCACCGGCGACCGAGGCGACCGCCAACGACAAGCCGACCGACAAGCTGCCGGTCGTCCCCGTGGATGCCACGCCGAGCGCGCCCAAGGAGACCCCGGCGGGCATCGCCGTCGAGTACTTCGGTCGTACCGACGTCGGCCTCGTGCGCGAGCACAACGAGGACAACTTCCTGGTCGTGAACCTCGAGGCGCAGAAGCGCGGCATCGGCGCCACCACCCTCCACACCAAGATCGAAGGCGCGGGCCTCCTCTTCGCCGTGTGCGACGGCATGGGTGGCGCTGCGGCGGGCGAAGTCGCCAGCCAGATGGCCGTCGATACGATCCACGAGATGATGCAGAACGGCGGCGTGCCGCGCGACCGCGACCATTTCGCGCGTCGATTGGTGCGCTCGATCGAAGAGGCCGGCTCGCGCATCTTCGCGGGCGCGAAGATGGATCGCTCGCGCCGCGGCATGGGCACGACGGCCACCGTCGCCGGCCTCATCGACAAGACGCTCTTCGTGGGCCAGGTCGGCGACAGCCGCGCCTACGTCCTGCGCGGCGACCAGTTCGCGCTGGTCACCAAGGACCAGTCGCTGGTCAACCAGCTCATCGAGGCCGGCCAGCTGACGGAAGAAGAGGCGGAGGCGTTCGAGCACTCGAACATCATCCTGCAGGCGCTCGGCACGACCGAAGACGTCACCGTCGATCTCACCTTCCTCGAGCTGCGGCGCGGCGACCGTCTTCTCATGTGCTCGGACGGCCTCAGCGGCCTGGTGCACGGCGACATGATCAAAGAGGTCGTGAAGACCTCGCGCGACCTCATCGAGTGCGCGAACCAGCTGATCGCGATGGCCAATGCGGGCGGCGGGCACGACAACATCACCGTCATTCTCGCCGAGTTCGACGGTACCGACCTCAAGGTCGGCACGCCGGAAGACAAAGTCGCGTACATGCAGTACCCGCTGCCGCCCGAGGATCCGAAGGATCCCGATCCGGCACCGCGCGCGACCACGATCAAGAGCGGCGGCCCCAAGCCCGGCAGCGACGTGAAGCACGACGGCAGAGCGATGGCTTCGCCGCGCCCGAGCGAGGGCGGCGGCGGCAGCAACCTCATGCTGCTCGTCGGATTGTTGCTGGTCATCGTCGTCCTCGTCGGTATCGCGGTGATGCTCTTCTCGGGCGGTGAACCAGAAGCCGGTGTGCCCGGCTCGCGGACCACGACGGTGTCGCGCGGCTCCGAGGCGCCGCCCGCGCCGACCACCAACCTGCACGTGCTCTCGAACATCGACGACGCGACGATCTACGTCGATGGCGTCTCGCGCGGCGCGCTCTCGGACGACATGCACATCACCGTGACGCCTGGCGGACACCACGTGGAAGCGCGGCTCGGCGAGACCGTGCTGGCGTCGACGCACGTGATGGCGAGCGCCGGAACGGGCTCGGTCGTCTCGCTCGTGGCCGACGAGCTGCCGCTGCCGCCGACGGACGTCGCTCCGCCTTCGGCGCCTCTGCCCCCGGAGGGTACGGCGATCCCGACCGGCGCCGACGTGCCCCGCGACGAGACCGCACCGCCGAGCGGCACCGCGGCTCCTTGAGCGCGCGATGATCCGGCTGACGCAAACGTTCGGGGCTCACGCGGGCCGCGTTCGTGAGTTCGATCAGGAGGTCGTGCGCTGCGGGCGCCTTCCGACGAACGACCTCGCGTTCGATCCGCACGCCGACCTCGACGCGTCGGGCAACCACGCCGAGATTCGCCGCGACGGACAGCGCTGGGTCATCGTGGACTCGGGCAGCCGCAACGGGACGCTCGTCAATGGTCGCCCCGTCCAGCGCCAGACGCTCGAAGGCAACGAAGAGATCGAGTTCGGCACGGGTGGCCCGCGCGTGAAGGTGGAGATCGTGCAGGGCGCGATCCCCGCCGGCGCCATCCGCAGCGCGCAGCCGACCGCGCCCGCGACGCCGATCGACATCGCGCCGCCGATCGAGATGGCCCCGCCGACCGCGGGAGGCGCGAGTCCTTCACCGCCCGTCTGGAGCGGAGCGGGCAACTCGCCTGCACCGCATGGCGGAACACCGCTGCCTCTCGGAGGCGAGCCCAAGCTCTACGGTCAGCGCGCGCTCGACATGGCCGTCGAGTCCGCCGAGACGCGGGGGCGCGCGCAGGGAGCAGCCGCGGGCGCCGCGAACGGAGGCAGCGCCGACCTCGCGCGCCTCGAGCAGTCGAACAAGCAGAGCCGCACGGCCATCTACGCGCTCGGCGCGATGGTCGTGCTCTTGTTGTGTCTGACGTGCTTGCTCGGCAGCGCGCTCACCTACGTCGCGTTCATCCACCACTGACGCGCGGCCTCGGCCGGAGTCGTCTCCGTAGCGGACGCGACACCATCGTGTCGGCCCGGCGACCCGGGCACACAGGGCGAGATCACACCGGCGTGAGGTAGGTCGCGACGATCTGCTTCTCGCCCTCGTTCGGGAACTCGACGCGGACCTTGGGGGGTGTGCCGCCTTCGACGCTCTTCACGCGGCCGATGCCGTAGCGCACGTGCAACACGCGCATGCCGGGATGGATGCCGCCCACGTCGCCTTCGGAGCGATCGAGCACCGTCTCGCCGGCGTGTACGCCGCCGCGCGACACCCCGCGGAGTGATCCGCCGAAGCTCTCGCTGCGAGCGCCGGGCGGTGCTTCCCAACCCGCTCGCGGCATCGGAGGGCGCCGCACGGGATCGCCGATCAGCGCGACGTCCGTCGCCGGAAGATCATCGAGGAAGCGCGAGCGTGGGGCGGAGCGCGGCTGACCGAACACGTAGCGGCTGACGGCGTACGAGAGCACGAGCTTCTCTCGCGCGCGTGTCATCGCGACGTAGGCGAGGCGGCGCTCTTCTTCGAGCTCGTCGGGACCGTCTTCCTCTGCGCCACGCAGCGGGAAGAGCTGCTCCTCCATGCCGAGCACGAGCACCACGCGGAACTCGAGGCCCTTGGCCGCGTGCACCGTCATCAGCGTGAGCGAGTCCTTGACGCTCCCGTCGTCGGGCCGCTCGTTGTCGAGCGTGACGCGCTCCAGGAACTGCGTGAGCGCGGGCAGCTCCTCACCGGAGGCGTCGAGGACGCGATTTTCGGCGAGCTCGCCCTCTTCGAGCTGACTCATCGAGCCCACGAGTTCGGCGAGGTTCTCGAGCCGCGAGTCGGCCTCCGGTGTGTCCTCGCGGCGGAGGATATCTTCGTAGCCCGTCGCGGCGAGCACGCGCTCGGCGAGCTCCGACAACGAGAGCGTCGTCTGCTCTTTCTGCAGGCCTTCCAGCAGATCGCGGAAGCGAGCGAGCGGACCGGATGGCTTCTCTTCCGCAGCAGCCTGGATCGCCGCCCACACGCTGGTGCCGTTCGTGGAGGCCACGTCCATCAGCCGCTCGATCGTCGTCTTGCCGATCCCGCGCGAGGGCACGTTCAAGATCCGCAAGAGCGACACGTCGTCTTCGGGCGCGGCGATCACACGCAGGTACGCGAGCACGTCCTTGATCTCGGCGCGGTCGTAGAAGCGCAGGCCCCCGACCACGCGATACGGCAGGTTCGCCGCGCGCAACGCTTCTTCGATCACGCGCGACTGAGCGTGGATCCGATAGAAGATCGCCAGGTCCGCGAGCGGTCGGCCGTCCTTCTGGATCTCGCGCGCCGCCGCCACGACCAGCGCCGCCTCTTCGCGCTCCGTCGCGCAGCGCACCACGCCGATCGGCGTGCCGTCGACGTTGTCGGTCCAGAGCTCCTTGGGCTCGCGATCGAGGTTCTTCGCGATGACGGCGTGCGCCGCGCGCAGGATGCGCTTGGTCGATCGGTAGTTCTGCTCGAGCTTGATGACCGTCGTGTCGGGGTAGTGCTGCCGGAAGTCGAGGATGTTGCGGCGGTCGGCGCCTCGCCATCGGTAGATGCTCTGATCGTCGTCGCCCACGACGCACACGTTGCGATGCGCCGCCCCGAGCGCGCGCACGAGCCTGAGCTGCGCGTGGTTCGTGTCCTGGAACTCGTCGACGCTCAGGTGCGAGTAGCGCGTCGCCAGCTTCTCGTGGAACGTGGGGTTCGTCTCGAGCGCGCGCACCATGCGGTAGATCAGGTCGCCGAAGTCGAGCGCCTTGGCCGCGTGCATCCGCTTCTCGTACTGCCGATACACCTCGCGGATGCGCTCGGCGTCGAAGCCGCTCAGCTCCGCCTCGTCGGGCCCGCGCATCTCGTTCTTCGCGCCGTTGATGATCGACTGGATCATGCGCGGCGGGTAGCGCTTCTCGTCGTACTTCAGGTCGCGTAGGACGCGCGTCACCATCTGCTTCTGGTCGCTGTCGTCGTAGACGACGAAGTCGCGCGCCACGTCGGCGAGCTCGAAGTTGCGCCGCAGCAAGCGCGCACACGTCGCGTGGAACGTGCCGACCATGAGCTCGCGCGCGCCTCCGTTGGGCACGAGGTGATCGAGTCGCTCGCGCATCTCGGCGGCGGCCCTGTTGGTGAACGTGACCGCCATGATCCGGTAGGCCGGAACTCGGACCTCGGCGACCAGCCGCGCGATGCGATGCGTGATGACGCGCGTCTTGCCGCTCCCCGCCCCTGCGAACACGACGAGCGGTCCACGCTCGTGCATGACCGCCTCGCGCTGCGGTGCGTTCAGGGTCGAGAGGTCGATCATCGGCAGGGGCGTTGTACCGCATGCCGCGACCGCGGGCTCCGGCCGCACGGCCGGAAATGGAGGACCGGGCCGTGCTACACATGGCTCCGATGGCGCGGGCCACCCGGGAGACGGCCGAGGAGGTCGAGGCGCGCGGGCGCCCGGTCCGCGGCGGGGCGACGGCCGGTGCCCAAGAGCGGGCGATCGCGAGTGATCGCACGCCCGAGCGCGCGTCGAGCGCCGAAGTCACGGCGGAATTGAATGGGGAAGTGACCCAGGCGTCCAACGGACCTGATGAGGAATCGGACCGCGACCCCGAGCGCGCCCCTTCCGATCCCGGCCTCCCCGCCGCGGACGAGGCGCCCCTGCCTGCGCGCCATCGTGCGACCGCTGAAGACCGCGAGGTCGATCGACTCCTCGTCGAACGCGCGCGCGGCGGCGACCACCGTGCCTTCCGTACGCTCTTCGACAAGTACCACAAGCGTGCTTTCTCGGTCGCGTACGGCGTCCTCAAGAGTCGACCCGACGCGCTCGACGTCGTCCAAGAGGGCTTCGTCAAGGTGCACAAGCACCTCGACAGCTTCGAAGGAACGTCGAGCTTCTACACCTGGCTCTATCGGATCGTCATGAACCTCGCGATCGACAGCCTGCGGCGTCGCAAGACGAGCCGCCCCGTGGAGTACGACGACGCCATTCGCCGCGATGGCGAGAACGCAGGTGACGACACGATCGTCGCGCGCATGCTCGACTCCAACCCGCGCAAGGCCGCCATCCGGCGCGAGCTCGTGGCGAAGATCGACGCCGCGCTCGCCGAGCTGCCCGACTATCACCGCGAGGTGATCATCCTGCGCGAGATCGACGGCATGTCGTACGAGGAGATGGCCGAGGTTCTCCAGGTGCCGAAGGGCACGATCATGAGCCGCCTCTTTCACGCCCGAAAGAAGATGCAGGCGGCGCTCGCCGAGTATGTCGACGGCGACATGGACATCGAAGAATGAAGCCCCAAGATGAGACAGCCATGAACATGGAGGGAACGGATCGCCGACTCCACCGTCTCCACGACGGTGATCTCTCGGCCGACGAGCGGGCGGCGCTCGACGTCGAGATCGCGGCGGAGCCCGAGCTGCAGAAGAAGCTCGAGGGCCTGCACGAGGTCGGCGTGGTCGTGCGCGCCGCGCGAACCGACGACGCGGCGATCGACAGCGAAGCGCTCTGGACCGCCATCGAAGCGAACATCAGCGCGTCGGCGCCTCTCGTCGAACAAAAGATGGCCGCCGAGGCAGCGCCCGGCGTGAAGCCCACGCTCCGCGCGATCGAAGGCGGCGCGAGCCCCGCGACCAAGCCCGTGGAGGACACGCGATCGCGTCGGCGCCGGTACATCGGCATCGGGGTCGGCGTGTTCGCGATCGCCGCAGCCGCGCTCCTGATGATCTACGGGCCGCCCGACGCGCAGCCCGAGACGGTCGCCACCGACACCACGCCCCCCGAGAGCACGACGCCCGACACGACCGCTCCGGACGAGCAGCCGACGTCGGTCGCGGACGCGAGCGACTACACCGAGGTGCTCGCGGTGGACTTCGGCACCAACGTCGGCACCATCTTCGCGGTCGAGGGCGAAGGCGGGCAGCGCTATGCGGTGGTCTGGCTCGACGACGTCCTGAAGCGCGACGAAGGCGACGCGACGACCGACGCGCCCGCCACGCCGGATTGACGGAGACGAAGGCAGAGCGATGCGATGGCGTGACGAAGCAACGAAGAGCGTGAGCGTGGTGGCATCGGCCGCCGCGATGCTCCTCGGTGTCTCGATCGCGTCGGCGCAGCCAGCGGTGACGACCACGGCAGCGCCGCCTCCGACCACCGCTCCCTTGGCGGTCACCGTGTCCGCGCAGGTCGTGGTGATCATCGCCCGTGAGGTGGCGGGCGCCATCGATCCGCGGCTCAGCAGCATGAGCGCGCTGCGCGAGGCGCCCTTCAGTGCGTTCCACTCGATGGACATCTGGAGCGAGCACCCGCTCACGCTCGTCCAGGGCATTCCGGTCACCGTCGATCTGCCGAACGGCCGCGTGATCCAGCTGGTCCTCGAAGAGGTCACGGCCGACGGGCGCAACCACGTGCGCGTGTCGATCAACCGCCGCGAGCAGTCCGACTACCTGCCGGTGCTCGAGGTCGCAGCGCCGCCCGGCGATCCGTTCTTCGTGGCCGGCCAGAACTTCATGGGCGGGATGTTGGTCATCGGCGTCAGTCTCGGTCGCCGTGAAGGCGCGACGACGACGGCGATGCCGCGCGCGCCGCTGCCGCCGCCGTCCGCGATGCGCCGCTGAGTGAGCGGCGTGTCGCCACCGCTGCGTGCTAAGTCGGCCGGGTGAAGAGGACGCTGCCGGAGGTCGAAGAGGCGGGGCCCTTGCCGCCGCTACCCTTCCCGGCGCGCACGATCGTCGAGACGCTCGCGCCGCTCGTCACCGAGGCACGCTTGTCGAGGATCGACACCGTGATCGCGCAGCGCACGCGCTCGCTCGTGCCGGTGCTCGAGGGCCTCTCGGATCCACACAACGGCGCGGCGATCCTGCGATCGGCGGACGCGTTCGGCTGTCACGAAGTGCACCTCGTCGATGGCCGCCTTCCCTTCGCCGTCTCGCATCGCGTCTCTCGCGGGACCCATCGCTGGCTCGAGCTCGTCAGGCACGAGCGCGCCGAGCAATGCGCGGCCTCGCTGCACGCGCGTGGCTACAAGATCTTCGTCGCCTCGATGGAGGGCGAGCTCGTCCCCGAAGATCTCGCGAAGGAGCCCAAGGCCGCCATCGTCCTCGGCAACGAGCACGCGGGCCCGAGCGAGGCGATGCGCGCCGCGGCCGACGGCACGTATCGGATCCCGATGGTCGGCTTCGTCGAGAGCCTCAACGTCTCGGTCGCGAGCGCGATCACGCTCTACGTCGCTTCGCGCGGACGCCACGGCGATCTCGATGCGAGCGCGCAGGAAGAGATCCGCGCTCGCTTCCTGCTCACGCAGGTGAAGGACGCCGAGGCCATCGTGCGCCGAGCGGCCGAAGTCGTGCGACTCTAGCGGCGCACTCACGCGCTTCCTCGCTGATCGGTGGATTCGTGCACGGCGGTCGCGCGCGCTTCGGCGTTCCGTCGACGTCGCATCTGGCGCATACCGAGGGTCCACACGGAGTCACCCATGCGCTTTCTCTTCCTTGTTCTCCTGCTCGCTGGCTGCGCCGAGGTCACCACGGCGTCGATCGACGGCGGCAGCACGGCCGACGCCGCGCTCACCGACGGAGGCTGCGTCTCCTGGGCGCGTCCGACGGGGACCTGCACGCACGCGGGCGTGTGCTGCGTGTCTTCGACATGCGTCGACGGGATCTGTCGCTGAGCTTCACGCCGGGACGGCGTCGATCACGTCTTGGCGGGTCACATCCAGGCGCAGCGTTCGGCTCTTGAGGAGCGCGATGATCTCGTCCTTGGTGCGCGGCTGCTCGCGCATGTCCACGAACTTGTCGGCGAGGCCCGCGTAGTTCTTCATCATCAAGAGCGCCCAGACGCCGATGAAGTCGATGTCCTTGAACACGATCGCATCCGCAGCGGCGTACTTCTCGGCGTTGTCGCGCAGCTCGGCCGGGTGCTCGGTCCAGTGGCGCGTCGCCGAGAGGTGATGCGAGATGTGGTAGCCGTCGTTGAAGCAGCGCTGGTTGTATCGATGGTTGATGCAGGTGATCGCGCTCTTGTAGCTGGAGCCCGGATCCTGCTGATCGATGAACGCGTGCTGACCCCAGTTGCCCGCCATCATCACGAAGCGGCAGAGCAGGAAGGGCGCGAGGAACACGGTCGCCGTCGGGCCGGGCGCGAGCGTCATCCCCACGACGAGCACCGTGTAGAACGAGAGCTCGCCCGCGAGCATCCAGAACACCAGACGCGGCCGGTGCTTGCGCGCTTCGTACGCGCCGAGCTTGAACACGGTGAAGAAGAAGAAGTCCGCCCAGTAGCGCGCGAAGTCGATCACGCTGTCGCGCTGGTACTTCATCGTGGAGGAGAGGTCCTTCACGAGGTTGCCCTCGGCGTGGTGCATCGTGATGTGGTGGACGTAGTACGTCTCGGGCGTCTCGCCCGCGAAGGGGCCGAGCACCCAGGGGATGTAGAACTTGAGAAAGCCGTACTCGCGCTTGAAGAGCGGGCGGTGGCTCGTGCAGTGGAGCATCAGGATGTAGCGGTCGGCGAAGAAGCCGTAGAGCACCCCCCAGTAGATCGGCGCGAGCCACCAGCGAAACACGCCGGGCACGAAGAGCGTCACCGCGAACGGGATCAGCACGAACGTCATCCCGAGCGAGAGCCAGACGAAGGGCAGATCTCGCTCGTCGCGGATGAAGCGCAGGAAGAAGCGCTCGAGCGCGCCGCGCGAAGCGGGCTGCGTGTACTCGGGATCCGTCTGAGCGATCGGCATCTGCGCCATGGGGGCCTCTCCGTAGGCGAAATCGCGGGAACTATGCGAGCCCCACGGCAGCCTCGCAACGCGCTGCCGTTGGGAAGCTCATGCGGTGCGCAACGGGCTACGCGGTCGCGCGATGGGCTACTCGAGCATCCGTGCGAGCGCGCGCGGCAAGCAGAGCGTGGGCTCGCATCGACCCGCCTCGAGCGCCACGCACTCGGTGCCGGCGCCGCAGCGGGACGTGTCCCGGCAGACGGAGCCGTCGGCGCACTCGCTCGCATCGCAGGGTCGGCAGCCGTAGGGCTCGGTGCATGCGTAGCCTTCGCCGCACTCGGTCGCGCGCGTGCACCAGGTCGGTCCCTCGAGGCAGACCCATCGATCGCCCGCCGACTCCCACTGGCAGAGAAGCCCGGCTGCACACGGGTGGTCGTCGCACGACTCGTAGCGGCCGGGATGCGAAGCGCAGTGTCCGGCGCGGCACGCGAGCCCGCGCTCACAGTGGCTGTCGTACGTGCACGCGGCCCCGCGCCCGAGCGGACGAACGCACCAGCCGTCCTCGTCGACGAGGCCGACGGCGCATCCCGCGGCGCTCGATCGTTCTCCGGCGTCCGCGAGCGCCGTACACACGCCCTCGTACGAACATCGGCCGCCGCGACACTGATGAGACCGCGAGTCACACGGCTCACCGAGCTCGACGGCATCGCGGACCGGCCACGCACAGTCGGGGCCCACCGCGTCGGCGAGCGTGCAGTGTTCGGCGAGCGCGTCGAACCCCGCGAGACACGCGGCGAGCGAGTCGGCGGCGAGCTCGACATGCGGCACGCCGGACTCACGCCGAGACGTGGTGGTCGGGCCGTAGAGCGTCGCCATGTGATCGCTGCACGCGGCCTCGACCTGCTCGGCGCAGCTCGCGTCGCGGCGCGAACATCCGCAGCGCTCGCGGGCACGACAGAGGCGCGCCGCAGCCTCCGGACAGAACGCGGCGCGAATCTCGTCGATCACCTCTTCGGGCGTCTGCGCGAGCACGGGCAGCGTGGGCGCAGCGCTCGTCACGCACGGCGCCGGACGTGGGGCAGCGGCCGCGTCGATGGGCGGGCCGGCATCGCGATCGCCTCCGGCACGCACGGTGGGCGAAGACGCGGCCAGCGCGGCGAGCGCATCCGTCAGCGCCGCCCAGCCCTCGCCCACATCGTGCGCGATGCGCTCGGCAAGGGCGCTGGCGACCCAGAGCGCGACCAGAGCGATCGCCGCCACGACGGCGCGCAAGAGTCCGCGTGCCACGACTCGGACGTGCTGGGTCGATCGCGCCACGGCTCCCGGCACGAACGACAACGCGCGCGGCGCCGTGTTCCGGGTCATCCTCCTCGGGATCGTGGATCGCGGAGGACCGAGATGAAGACTGGCTTGCTCGTATTGGCGCTCGCGGCGCTCACGTGGTGCTCCGTGGTCGCGCCCTCGCACGCGCAAGAATCGTCCCCGGCCGCGCGCGCGGCGCTCGCGCATCAGCTCTACGACACCTCTCTCGCCGGGCTCGGCAGTGCGACGCGCGCGAGCGACGTCTACGACTGGTCCGTGCGCTGGCTCCGCGCCGACCTCGAAGCACACACGGCGGACGCAGCCCGCGCACACTTCGATCGAATGAGCGCGCTGCTCACGCGCGTGCACTCGCTCGTCACCTCGGGCGTGGTCGCGTCATCGGCCGAGACGGAGTGCCGGTACTACGTCGCCGAGGCGCGTGCGTGGATCGCGCATCCGCCCGCGGTTCCCTGACGGAGCATCTCAGGCGTGCGGCGCGACCTCCATGCGCCACCCATGAAGGCGCGACGAGCGTCAGCTCGGATCGCAGTTGCGCTCGTAGAGGATGCGCAGTCCATCGAGCGTCAGATCCGGGATCACCACTTCGATCGTCCGCGACTCGGGCGCGATGAGCGAGGCGAGTCCGCCGGTCGCGAGCACCCGGCATGGGTCGCCGATCTCGGCGCGGATGCGATCGACGAGGCCATCGACGAGGCCGACGTAGCCGAACACGATCCCCGACTGCACGCTGTGCGTCGTGCTCTTGCCGATGGCCTTCGGTGGCTTCTGCAGCGGGATGGTCGAGAGACGTGCCGCGCGAGAGAAGAGTGCCTCGGCCGAGATCTGCATGCCGGGCGCGATCACGCCGCCGATGAACTCGCCCTTCTTCGAGACGCAGTCGAAGTTGGTGCCCGTGCCGAAGTCCACCACGCAGACCGCGCCCTGGACACGCTCGAAGGCGGCGACGGCGTTCGCGATCCGATCCGCGCCCACCTCCTTGGGGTTGTCGTAGAGGATCGGCATGCCCGTCTTGATGCCGGGGCCGACCACCATCGGCTCGTGACCGAACGCGCGGCGCGTGGCGGAGCCGACGACGTCGGTGAGCGCGGGAACGACCGACGCGATGATGGTGGCGTCGATGCTGCCGCGCGGGATCGAGGCGACCTCGAGCAGCGTGAGCAAGATGACGAGGATCTCGTCCGCCGTCCGGCCCTTCTGCGACTCGATGCGATACGACTGGGCCAACGTCGCGCCCTCGTAGAGACCGAGGACCGTGTGCGTGTTGCCGACGTCGATCGTCAGGAGCATCAGCGAGGACGCAAGGAGAGCGTGCGCGCGACGAGCACTCCGAACGAGGGCAGCGCGACCGCACCGCGCATGGCCGCGACGGGTCCGGCGCCCGCCTTCGGGGCCGCCACCACGATCGGCACTGCACCGCGCGCCGCGACCTCGGCTTCACGCACGGCGGCCTCACGCGCCGTGGCCGCGTCACGCTCGACGCGCGCCCGTGCCTCGGCGGCGGCCTGCACCGCGTCGGCTTCGCGATCGGCGCGCGCCTTGGCCTCGGCGGCCTCACGCGCGGCCGCAGCTTCACGATCCGCACGCGCCTTCGCGTCGGCCGCATCACGCGCCGCGGCAGCTTCACGATCGGCTCGCGCTCTCGCTTCCGCAGCGTCGCGATCGGCCTTCGCGCGCGCCTCGGTGGCCTCGCGGTCGGCCCTCGCGCGCGCCTCGGCCGCCTCGCGATCACTTCGGGCCTTGGCCTCGGTGGCCTCGCGCTCGATGCGCTCACGATCGGCCTTCACCCTCGCCTCGGCGCCTTGGCGCTCGGCGATGGCCTTGGCCTCGGCGGCCTCGCGCTGGGATCGCTCGGCCGCGGCCCGTGCCTCGGCGGCGTGGTCGATGGCCGGCGCTGCGTCCATCACGACCTCGAGCTCCAGCGGCCGCTCTTCGGTGGCCGGGGCCGAGGGGAACGCACCCGGCGAGGTCTGGATGAGCGCAGCCTCGAGCGGTGTCGGCGAGCGCGGACGACGCGGAGCCGCCGGTGCAGCGACCGCACCCGGCGAGCTTCCGACCCGCGCGAGCACCGAGGCGAGGCTCGGCGGCGCAGGGCGTCGGTTGGATCCGATCTTGGTGAGCAGCCCTTCGAGCTTGCCGACGTCACTCATCACGCCTCCGCCGGAGCGAGCTGCTGGACGATCGTCGGAATGTCGTGACCGGCTTGCGCCCACGACCACACCGTCTCCGCGACCGAGGGATCCACGAGGATGAACGCGCCGCGATCGCCGCCGTCCGCGCGCATCAGCGGGACGCACGCGACGTCTTTCTGGGCGAGCGCAGTGAACAAGCCGCCGAGCAACGCGGCGAGCGCGAGCTGGCTCTCGTCGATGTCGGGGAGCGATGAGACGCGCGCGACCAGCGCATCGCCCCAGCGCTCGACGACGAGCTGACCCCAGCCGAACAACGCGAGCACGCTGGCGGCGTGGCTGATCACCGTGTCGGGGCCGCGCTCTGCGGCCGAGCCGCCGACCGATGCGCGAACTTCCTCGCCGATGTGGCGACCGAGGCGACGCAGCGCCGTCAGATCACCGCTGGCGACGGCGCTGGAAACCAAAGGGCCGAGGACGGTGTCCGAGAGCATGAGGACACGAGTGCCCCCGCGCGCGCGAACCGCTCCACCCGCAAGATCGAAGTCGAAGAACCCGGTCGGGTCGAAGCGCGGCTCGTCCATGCGATCCTTCTGGCGATCTTTCTGGGCGTGCGTGGCGCAAACACCCGGAAAAAGGTGTAGAGGTACCGGAGCCTCAGTGTCAACAAGCGGACAATCCGCGCGTTTGCTCCTCCTATTGGCGCTCTTGCTCGCTGCGGTCGGTACCGTCTCGGCGGCCAGCGCTCAGACGCCGGAGCGGGCGGCGCCGCACGCCGACGACTACAGCCTGCTCCAGGGTCTCTCCGAGTGGTCGGACGCGGTGCAGGGCGAGGTCGTCTGGCCGCGGGTCCCGTTCCCGACGCCGAGGACGCGCCCTGCCGAGGACGGGCTCGTGCTGCGCTCGGTGGTATTTCCGGTCGCGGTCCATGCCGATCCGGGAGTCAGCGAGGACCACGCGCGGCAGGCGCTGGCCGCGTTGGAGGACGCCGCGCTCGAGATGTCGCAGCTGGGCTGGCCCACGCCGCCGTATGACGGAGGCCGCGGCGGAGGCAACGAGCTCGACCTCTATCTGCGCGCGGCACCCCGGATCGACGAGGTCGCCTCGATCGACACCGACGCGCGGCCCGCACCGCTCGAGCGCGAGGCACCGACGCGCTTCGAGGTGGCGGGCATCGACGTGCCGACCAGCACGACGGACATCGACGGCGCGATCACCTTCGCCGAGATGTCGGACGCGGTCGATCCCGCGCTGGTGCCTGCGTGCGCGCTCACCGCGTACGCCGAGGCGTTGTTGCTCGGAATGGATCCGGCCGAGTCTCCCGCGTGGCGTCGCGCGACGGCCGTGTATCTCGCGTACTTGGTGACGGGCCGATTCGGATGCGACGAGTCGCTCGTCATCCGCCAGCAGACGGAGAGCTGGCGCGGCTTCGTCTCGCACGATCCCGACACGGGCGAAGGTGGCGCGCTGCTCGTCGGCGCGATCTCGGCGCGACACGATCGCGAGACGGGGACGTTCATCCGCGATCTCTGGAACGCGACGCGCCAGTGGACGCCCGATGCGTACGCCTCGCCCTCGAGCGATCTGCATGCGCTGCCCGACTACTACTACGTGATCGCGCATGGCGTGGCGCTCGCGCACGATCCCTTGACGCGGATCGTCGAGGACTTCGGTGCCTCGCGCTGGCTGGCAGGATCGCGCGCGCCCTCGCACGCGCTGGCGTATCCGATCTTGTCGGCTTTGCCTGGCGCCGCGACGGTGCCCGCGTACGCGCAGGTGGCGTGGTCGCAGCTGCCGCGGTCGATGACGTACGAGGGCGCGCTCGAGCCCTACGGAAGCGCGTACCTCGTCTGCGACGTGCGTTCGGCGCCGGCGGGATCGCGCCTGCGCGTCTGGCTGCGCGCCGAATTCGGCGTGGAGTGGTCGATGATCGCGCTGCGCATCGGGGCGAACGGCGAGGAGATCGCGCGCGTGCGTGCACCACCGCGACCGACGCCCGAGAGCTACCTGCCCGTGGAGCTGCTGGAGGGAACGGCGCAGGTGGTGATCGCGGTGACGAACCTCGGTGCGCGCGGGCTCGATGCGGATCAGCCGGACGACTTCGTCCGAGGCTTTCGGGTCGCGATGGATCAGGGACGCGAGGAGACGACGGCGACCGCACCTTCACCCTAGCGTCGAGGGTCAAGCCCCGCGCGATCGACGCTTCTTCCCGCGCCCCGTCCCTTCGCGGATGCGCGAGGGATCCCGAGGCGGCTTGGCCGAACTCGCGAGCGCTGCGTTCAGCGCCTCCAGCGTCTCCACCTTCTCGGACCCGCCGCGCTTGCGGAGGCGCTCGATCGCGTTCTCGAGAACGCTGCGCATGTCGATGACCGTCGCGCGCCGGCACTGTTCTTCGAGCCACGCGATGCCCGAGGGCTCGCCGCGGAAGCTCTGCGCCACGAGCGCGATCGGCGCCGGCATCGCGGCCGTCATCCGTCGGCGCGCATCGGATCGCTCGGCGGCGCGCGGTGCGTCGGCCACGTCGTCGAGCAGCGCCGCCAAGAACGCGAGCCAGCGCGCGCGATCCACGAGCGAGTCGATCACGCGACGCTCAGCGAACACGTCGCAGGTCACGGCGAGCGCGCCCCAGCGCAGCTCGCGGTCCTCGTTGGAGAGCCAGCTCTCGGCCTCGATCACCAGCGCGTCCGAGCTCTTCTTCGCGCAGAGCTCCACCAACGCGGCGACCGTCGCGAGACGCACCTGGATGCGCTCGTCAGCCGCGAGCTCGAAGAGCGCCGCCCACGAGGCGCGGATCGCCTTGTCGCGCACGATCAGCTGCGCGAAGCCGTGCGCCGCCACCATCGGAAGGAACACCTCCGAGGTGTCGGGCGCGGCGTCGTTCTTCGCGAAGAGCGAGAGCACGCGGAGCGCGCGATCTCCGTGCGATGCGGCCTCGGCACCGAAGCCCTGCAGCAGCGCGAGGTTCGGACGCGGCCCCGGCTGCCCACCGAAGCGCGCCAGCCAGAACGAGAGCTCGCGCGCGTTGCCGCCCATGGCGAGCGCGAGCATCCGCTTCAGCTCGGCCGACCCGAGCCCCTCGGCCGCGTCCGTGGTGCGCGCCATCAGGCCTTCTTGCGCGACGCGAGGAACGTCATGACGGCGGCCTGGTTCTCTGCGCTGCCGTAGCGTGACGCGAGCACGTCGTTCTCCGCGGTGATGGCCTGATCGAAGCTCCCCTCGAGCCCCTTGTCGAGCACGCGCCGACACGCGAGCACCGCGCCCTGAGGCTGCGCGGCGATGTCGTTGGCGATCGCGAGCACCTCGCTCATGAGCGCGTCTCGCGGAAAGACACGATTCACGAGGCCCCAATTCGAAGCCGTCGCGGCATCGATCGCCTTGCCGCGAAGGATCAGCTCGCGCGTGCGCTGGTGGCCGATGAGCCGGGTGAGGTGGTGGCTGCCGCCGTACTCGACGCCGAGCGCGAGCCGCATGAAGGGCACCATGAACGTCGCCGTGTCCGACGCGTACACCATGTCGAAGCTCGGCAGCATCGTGACACCCATGCCGATCGCCGGCCCGTTCACCGCGGCGATCGTGGTCTTCTTGCACGCCTTCAGCGGCTCATAGAGGCGCGCGACCTTGGTGATGTCGCCCTCCGCGCCGCCGAGGAAGAGGTTCACGTCTGCGCCCGCCGAGAAGTAGTCACCGAAGCCCGTGACGACCACGACGTGAACGCTCGCGTCCTCGCTCGCGTGCTCGAGCGCGCTCCAGAGCGTCTCGACCAGCGACATGTCGAACGCGTTCTTCTTCTCCGGCCGCTTGAGCGAGAGGATGCGAACGGTGCCTTTGTCTTCGAGCTCGAGCGGCAAGGTGATCACGACGAGGCCTCCGGGGGTGCGCAGCGTAGCAGGAGAGCGTCATGTCGCCGTGTGGAAGCCGTTCTGCGGCGATGTCCAATCTGTACGGCGCCCAAGGCCGCGATCGAGCGGGTGTGCGAGCTCGCCTCGGACGTCGCGGCGCCTACGCGCGCCGCTCTTCGAAGAGCTCCTTCACGTCGCTCCGCAAGAGCGCGTAGAGCCCGTACGCGCCCATCACGGTGCAGGAGCACGTCGGGATCGTCGTCCCGAAGTACACGAGCGCGCTCACCCTCCCCCAAGGCTTGCGCGTGTACACGCCGTATGCGCTCACGGGGATCCAGACCATGCCGAGCATCGAGTACGCGCCGCAGAGGAGGAACGCCGTCGCGCGGCCGACGCGCTCGCCCATCTCCTCGTCGGTCAGCGCGGCCCCGCCGCCGCGGAGGAGCACGAAGATCCCGTTGGGATCCATGGCCTCCTGGGCGAGGTTGAGGATCGTCGAGCCCATGCCCGCGAAGTGGAGAAAGAGCGCGACGCCGAGGCAGACGAGAACGGCGATGATCTGTCGGTCCGCAGCCTGGCGTTGGGTGAGATCCACGCGCGCAGACTACACGCGATGATCGGCCTTCACACCGGCCCATCGCGACGAACGCAGAGCGCGTAAGCTCGTCGGCGATGCTGGCCGAGTTCGCTCTCGCTGCGGCGCGACGTGCAGAGCGTGCGCTCGGACCGGGCGCCGCGGTCGCCATCGTGAGCGCGACCCTCGAGACCACCGAGGGCGAGGCGCGGCGAACGCTCTTGCTCGCAGGGCTCGGTGCGGCCGCGCGCGCGGGCGACACGGGCGCGTTCGCGTCGTTCGCGAGGCAGTGGGCCGGCACGGGCGGCGACGCGAGCGAGCGGCGTGGGCTCTCGCTGATCGCGCGGCTCGAAGCGAACGGCGGCGCGGATCTCGCCGCACGCCTCGCGCGCGCGGAGGTCGATCGACATCGCTCGGCCGACGCTCTCTTCGTGCTCGCTGCGATCGCGGAGCGCGAGGGCGCGAGCGAGCGAGCCGTCGAGCTCTGGCGCGAGTCGAGCGAGCGGGCGACGAGACCCGACGTCGGAGCCCGCAGCGAGCGAGCCGCGCTCCGTCATGCGCCACCCGAGCGCGCCGAAGAGGCAGAGGCCGCGCTCACCGCGAGCCGCGACGCGCGTGACGTGCCGCGGCTGGCATCGGCGGCGCTCGGCTCCTCGCGGCTCTACGCGCGCGTGCGCACGCTCGATCGGCTGCTCGCGCTCGCCGACGACCCAACCCTCGGGACCGCCGTGCTGCGCGTCGCGCTCGCGCACGCGGACCTGCGCGGCCCGGCCCTCGGTGCGCTCGAGCGCGATCGCATCGCGGCGATCGCAGCACGCGCCCGCGCGCCTGCGCGGATCATCGACGCGCTCTCCGGTCGCGCCGCGAGCGCGATCGACGAAGCGGCCGCGCGTGACGCGCTGCTCGGGATCGCAGCACGCAGCGACGACGCGAATCGGTCGGACACGCTCGCGCTTCGGGCGATCGCCGCGGTGGCGACCGAAGCGTCGTCGGCCTCGCTGCTCCTCTCGGCGCTCGCCGCGCATCCTCCTTCTCCCGCGGGCTGGACCGCAGTGCTCTCCGGCCTCGCCGATCCGCGCTCGCGCCCGGCTGCAACGGCGTGCGCTGATCGTTGGATCGAGTGCGGCGTGGCGCCGCCGCGCGGCTTCTCCGTGCTCGCATCGACGCTCGATCGAGCCGGCAACGCGGCGCTCGCGGAGCGCGCGCTCGTGCAGGCCGTGCGCGCGAACGAGCGAGGCGCACGCCGGAGCCTGGGCGCGTCGCTCGAGCGACGGGCACACGTGAGCTACGCCGCGGGCGATCGCGCCGGAGCGAAGGCGCTGCTGGAACGCTCGCTGATCATCGATCCCGACGACGACACCTGACCGACGAGCGAGCGCGTCTTCACCGCGTGCTGATCACGAGCGCCGCGACCAGGACCACGACGAGGACGAGAAACGAGAGCGCAGCGCGGAGCATCCGCGTGTCGCGTGGGATCACGATGGGCGCTTCTTCCCAGTGCGGTGGCGCCGCGACGACCGACGGCGCGAGGATCTCGATCGCGGGCGCCGGAGGCTCGGCGGCGGCCTGCGCGAGCTCTCGCAACAGATCGGTCGCGCGCGCCGGTCGATCGAGCGGCCGCGTGCTGAGCCCACGCTCCATCACGGTCGCGACGCGCTCGCCGGCGACGCCGAGCACATCGAGGCGCGGCGGCGCGAGGCGGCCCTTGTCGAGGAGGATGTCCAGCGGGTTGCCCTCGAAGGGCAGCCTGCCCGAGAGCATCTCGTACGCGACGCATGCGAGCGCGTAGACGTCGGCGCTCGGCGTCGGTCGCCCGCCGCGCACGAGCTCGGGCGCCAGATACTCGACCGTCCCGACCAGCACGCCTTGCTGCGTGAGCCGCGTGAACGTGGTGTCGTCGAGCAGCGCGAGCCCGAAGTCGATCAGCTTGACCCGTGTCGGCTGCCCATCGAGCACGAACACGTTCGAGGGCTTGACGTCGCGATGAACGACCCCCGCCCCGTGGAGACAATCGAGCGCCTCGGCGACCGGCATCAGCAGCGCGAGCGTGTCTTCGAGCGAGAGCACGCCCCATACGTCCATGCACTGACCGAGGTCGTGGCCGGCGAGGTGCTCCATCACGAGATAGGGCTCCCCCGTCTCGAGCACGCCGAGATCGAGCACGGCCACGATCGCGGGATGGCTCACGCGCGCAGCGACGCGCCCCTCGCGAAGGAGTCGCGCCGCCGCGCGCGAGTCGCCGATCAGCTCGCGCGGGAGGATCTTCGCGACGACCGGCCGATCGAGCACGCGATCGTGCGCCTCGAGCACGACGCCCATGCCGCCGCGGCCGATCACGCGCCCCAGCTCGTAGCGCCCGCGCAGGACGTGCCCGAACGCCGCCAGCGCCGGGCGAGTCCCGGTGGTGGCTTCGAGGTCGCCGCCCGTCACGGGCTCCTCGGGAGTCATCGTCCGCGCGCGAGAGAGGACACGCGCAGCACGCGCCGGCGCGACGGGCGCGTCTCGGTGTGGCGAGACAGCCCCGCCCGAGAACGCGCGCGAGGGACGCGACGGAACCGGATCGTGGCTCGGAAACGGCGCGACGTCGGGAAGCAACGGCGTGATCGCGGAGAATTGTCCGCGCGCGCGCTCGGACTTCCAGTGCTCGTGCTTCGATGGGGCTGCCACGCCTCGGAACGCAGCATGGTGCGTGCCACGCCGCGGTCCTGATCAGACGGGTCCGATCGACTCCGAGGCCATCGACTCCGAGGCCATCGCGCTCGGGCTCGCGATCGGCTGGATCGACGATGTCGCGGCGCGCGGCGGCTCGCGGTCCAGCCGAGCCGGCACGCCGGTGACCTCGCCTTCGTACGTCTTCAAGATCGCCACGCAGAGCGTGACGATCACGGGCCCGACGACGAGCCCGATCAGCCCGAACACCTCGATGCCGCCGAACATCGCCACGAACGTGAGCACGGCGGGGACCTGCGTGCCTCTGCCGACGAGCGTGGGGCGGATGCCGTAGTCCACCAGGATTCCCACGACGAGCGCGCCGTAGACGAGCTCGATGATGCCCGCGACCGTGTGGCCCGTGATCATCAGATAGAGGCCGGCGGGAATCCACACGAGCAGCGTGCCGACGGCCGGGACGATCGAGGCGACGGCGGTGAGCGCGCCGAAGAACGCCGGATCGGGCACGCCGGTCATCCAGTAGCCGAGGCCCGCGAGCACGCCCTGCAGAAGCCCGGTGAGGACGGTGCCGCGCAAGACGGCTCGGCCCACGACGCGAAACTGTCCGAAGAAGCTCCGTGTGTGCTGCGGCGCGAAGGGGAACACGAGCTCGGCGTGGTGAACGATCCCTTCCCAGTGACGCAGCACGTAGTAGGCGGCCAGACCCATGAAGAGGATCGTGAGCAGGCCCGAGAGCGTCGCGCCGGCCGCGTCACCCGCGAGGCTCGCAGCGCTCGAGCCGAGCACTCTCGCTTGCTCTTGCAGCTCTGCGAACCCGGTCTCGGGATCGACGTGCACGGCGCTCATCACGCGCCCCGCGGAGACGCGAAGCGCGCTGCCGGGCTCGAGCAGCTCCGGCATGGCCTCGGCGAGGATGGCCCCACGTCGGATGAAGAGCGCGGTGAAGCCCGCGATGAAGAGCGTCGTGATCAGCACGGCACCGAGCACGCACGTGAGCGCGGCGACTCCGGGGTTCCACGCGCGCGAACGAAGCTTGCCGTAGAGCGGCTGGAGCGTGAACGCGAGCAGCACGCCGAGGAAAAGTCCGACGCCGAGCGGATGCGCGATCCAGAGGAGCGTGACGAGCGCGCCCAGCGCCAACAGCTTCAGTGCTTTGGTCTGGGAGGCGTCGGTCGCGCTCGAAATGGCCATGGCGCTCGAATTACGCCGGACTCGAGCCGCTGCCCATGACCACGCGCACCACGACCGTGATCAGCGCTACCACCAGAAGAAGGTGGATGAGCCCCCCGCCGACGTGCAGCGCGAAGCCGAAGAGCCACAACACGACGAAGATGAGGGCGATGCCCCAGAGGATGTTGATCATGACGAGGGCCGGAGCAGCATCCGTGCCCGAACTCGAAGAGGCGGCGAGCCGCATACGCGCAGCCCGCAAGCGGTGTGTCGTTCGGTCTCGGGGCAATCGCGTATGAGGTGTGGCAGCGACGCGCATGCCGGCACGGCTCGCGTTGCAATCGTCCGCCTGATCGCCACAATCGCGCTTCTCACGGAGAACGCGCGATGACGACGACCAAGCTCGACTCGATCACCACGGCCCTCGGAATCGCCGCGCCGCTCGCCGGCGTCAGTGGTCGGCCGGGCCGCGGCGCCAAGATCACGAGCACGAGCCCCACGACGGGCGAGGCGCTCGGCGAGGTCACGAGCGCGAGCCGAGAGGACTACGACGCCATCGTCGAGAGCGCGCGACACACGTTCGCGACGTTCCGCATGGTCCCCGCTCCGCAGCGAGGCGCGCTGGTGCGACGGCTGGGAGAGCTCCTGCGCGAGAACAAGGACGCGCTCGGCGAGCTCGTCTCGCTCGAGATGGGAAAGATCCGGAGCGAAGGCCTCGGCGAAGTGCAGGAGATGATCGACATCTGCGAGTTCGCCGTCGGTCTCTCGCGTCAGCTCTACGGGCTCACCATCGCGAGCGAGCGCGGGCGGCACCGCATGATGGAGCAGTGGCATCCGCTCGGACCGGTCGCGGTCGTCACCGCGTTCAACTTCCCGGTGGCGGTCTGGGCCTGGAACGCGGCCCTCGCGGCGGTCTGCGGCGACACGGTGATCTGGAAGCCCTCACCGCACACGCCGCTCTGCGCGGTCGCGGTGCAAGCGATCTGCGATCGCGCGATGAAGGAGACGCATCTGCCAGGCGTGTTCCAGCTCGCGGTGGGCGGCAGCGACGTGGGGCAGTGGATGGCCAGCGACGCGCGCATCCCGCTGGTCTCGTTCACGGGCAGCTCGGCGATCGGACGACAGGTCGCGCGCGACGTCGCTGCGCGCCTCGGGCGCTCCTTGCTCGAGCTCGGCGGCAACAACGCCATCGTGGTGATGAACGACGCCGACCTCGACCTCGCGGTGCGCGCGATCACGTTCGGCGCGGTGGGCACGGCCGGCCAGCGCTGCACGTCCACGCGACGCGTGTTCGTCCAGAAGGGCGTGTCGGCCCAGCTCACCGAGCGTCTCGTGAACGCGTACGGCAGCGTCAAGATCGGCGACCCGCTCGAGAAGGGCGTGCTGATGGGCCCACTCATCACCGACGCCGCGGTGAAGCGCTACGAGGAAGCGCTCGCCTCGGCCAAGGCACAGGGCGGCAAGGTCCTCTGCGGCGGCGAGCGCGTCGCGCGCGCGGGCCACTTCGTGACGCCGACCATCGTGCGCGCGCCCGTGCACGCAAAGTTCCCCATCGCCTGGGAGGAGACCTTCGCGCCGATCCTTTACGTGTTCGAGATCGACTCGCTCGACGACGCGATCGAGGCGAACAACGCGGTGACGCAGGGCCTCTCGAGCGCGATCTTCACCGACAGCGTGCGCGCCGCCGAGACGTTCCTCTCGGCGATGGGCAGCGACTGCGGCATCGCCAACGTGAACATCGGCACCAGCGGCGCAGAGATCGGCGGCGCCTTCGGCGGCGAGAAGGACACCGGCGGCGGCCGCGAGTCAGGCTCCGACGCCTGGAAGACCTACATGCGTCGTCAGACCTGCACGGTGAACTGGGGCAAGGATCTCCCGCTCGCACAGGGCGTCGAGTTCATCTGAGAGCGGCAGCGAGCTCGCAGCCCTTAGGGCGCCCCGACCCCGCACACGCATCCGTACACTTCATTCGGGAACAAGCCTGCGGTGATCACGCACACCTGGCCGACACCACACGCCGGTCGGTCGCCGCAGTGGTAACCGCGGGCCTCGTCACCGTCGGTCCCGCGGACACACGGGTAGCTGGGCCGACAGGCTACGTAGCCGAGCAGGCCTGTCGGGGTGCGGCGCTGAACCCACTCGTGGCAGGCGACCCGGAACGTGTCGCTATCGCAGCTCCCGATCACGGTCGGCGGGTCGTCGGCGCCGCAGGGAAGGCCGGTCTCGGGGCTCAGGCCCACCTCGGCCGGGTAGTCGACATGCGATGCGGCGCATCCGAGACAGAACGCAACCGAGATGACAGTGCCGTGTGGGAGGGCGATCACGGGTGGTCGCAGACACAAGCTCGCGGCGCTGTTGGGTCGCCGATCGGCCGCGCGCACATGAAGCCGGGACCGCACGCCGGGCCGTTGCCGCAGACGCTGGTGCAGGTATCGGGACCTCCATCAGCACCCGCCCCGTCGTGCACCACGAAGCCGCTTACCGACTCACCTCGGATGCAGTCTGGTCCGCAGGGGGCGGGATAGCAGATTGCGATGACATCCCATCCAGGAAGCGTCTGCTCAGCCCATCGCTGACATTCGATCTGACTCGTCCCGTCGCAGACAAAAGTCTGATGAGTCATGTCAGGCGCACAGATGCCGCTATCGGGATAGGAGTGCCCGGTGTCTAGCGGACCCGTATCGGTAGGCGGCGATGACGTGCCGCACGAGGCGACGAGCGCGAGTACGGCCATCAGGAGGATGTGGTGTGACATCTCGGTCGGGTGCAGATCCATTGCGGCGACATGAAAGCGCATGATTCCGCAGCGCACCGGGAATTTCGTCGAGCGTCGTGAGGTTCTTCCGGTGACGCGGCTGC
>JAYVCF010000342.1:0-5054 GCA_043750095.1 Deltaproteobacteria bacterium | reverse complement strand
GGCCGGCGTGGTTGAAGTAGAGGTGCTGGCCCCAGCCGCCCGGAATGAGCGCGTCGGGCCGGTTCTCGATCACCTGGATGCTCAGCCCCTGCCGCGTCGCGACGAGCACGAGATCGGCGGGCGTGCCGGGCTCGCTCTGGTAGTTGAAGAGCACGGGCGTGAACTCGACGCGCGACGCATCGGGCACGGGAACGAAGACGAACTGCGCGCTCACCAAGAAGTGCGAGTCGCGCGGGGCGGTGAAGTCGTCGCTCGTGCTTCGGAGCTGATCGGGCGACGACATGTAGTCGCGCAGATGCGAGAGCACCTCCATGAGCGCGACCGACCGGAAGGGGCGTCCCTCGATCTCGTTGCCTGCGCGAACGAACATGCGCTCGACGGGCACGTCGGCCGTGCGATCGGTGAAGTTCGGATAGCGAAGCACCGGCAGAAGAGAGGTGCGCGGCCGACGACCGCTGCGATCGATCACCTCGAGCGTGAGGTCCGAGATGTTGGGCCCTGCCGTCGATCCGAGATAGCGACCGGTGTCTTCCCACGTGAGGTTCACGACCGTCATGTGGTGTGCGCGCGCCGCGCGACGAAGCGCGCTCTGACTCGGCATGCGCGTGACGGCGCGGATCGCAGCACGCAGCGCGGCGGGATCGCCGACGGTCGCGGGTGCGGGATCGGGTGGTGCGGCGACGGTCGCGGCTGCCCTGTCACCGACGTCGATCGCACCGGGAGCCGCAGCCGTGTCCGTCGTCGGGTCCGCTTGCGTCACCGCGGTCGCAGGCGGGTCCGCGTGCGCCGCGGGCTCCGGCATGACCTGCGGCGCCTCCGCGCGTCCGCTGCACGCCGCCAGCGCGAGCACCACCATCGTCACCCGAAATCCGTGCATCCGTTCCCCCTCTGACCGACAGCCACCGCGCTCGAAGGTTTCGCCCGTTGGACACACGCTGGTCGGTTGCCCCTTGGGCCTGGCATTCTCGCACCTTGCCAGGGCAGGAGTGACCATGGGCTACGGCAGCTACAGCGAAGCGGCACACAAGGCGATCACCCATGCACGCGTCGGCGCGGCGGCGAGCAGCGTGTTCATCCGAAACGACTGCGATCCCAAGATGAACCCACGCGGCGTGCGCTACCGCGAGAGCCGCGACAGCAAAGATCACCAGGACAGCCTCGCGATCGTGTTCGCGCTCGACGTCAGTGGATCGATGGGCGAGATCCCGCACCAGCTCGCGACCAAGACCCTGCCGACGTTCATGTCGAGCGTCCGCACGATCACGGCCAGCCCGCAGATCTTGTTCATGGCGTTCGGCAACGCGTACAGCGACAAGTCGCCGCTTCAGGTCGGACAGTTCGAGAGCGAGGCCGCGCTCATCGATCGCTGGCTCGCCGCGACGCACCTCGAGGGAGGAGGCGGCGGCCTGGGCGAGTCGTACGATCTCGCGATGTACTTCGCCGCGCGCCACACGGCGATGGACTGCTGGGAGAAGCGAAAGAAGAAGGGCTACTTGTTCATCACGGGCGACGAGACGCCCTGGATGAACCTCATTCGCGACCACGTGAGCGGCCTCGTGGGTGACACGCTCCAGACGGACATTCCGATCGCGGACGTCGTGCGCGAGGCGCAGGAGAAGTTCCACACCTTCTTCCTCATCCCCGATCCCAAGCGCGCTGCCACGGAGCTCTGCGGCGCGGTCTGGGAGGTGCTGCTGCGCGAGCGCTGCATCGTGCTGGAGACGTCCGAGGACACGGCCGCCATCGCTTCGCTCTGCGTCGGCATCGAAGAAGGCGTGCTGAAGGACGCCGCCGCGATCCAGAAGCAGATCGAAGAGGGTCTCCACGAGTCGGGCCCCGTGCGCGATCGACTGCTGCGCACGATCACCAAGTTCGCCGATGCCCAGCGCGCCGGCACCATCGCCGGACCGGGCTCGCTCTACGCGCGGACCGACACGCCGAATACGCAGGGATGAGGCCCCATGCGTTGTGCAGGCGATTGCGCAGTGCGCACAGGGTGCACGCGCGCTCGCACCGACGACGCACGTTTGTCCGATCTCCCTCTGGGCTCGCATCTTGCTGCGCCACGCCCCGGGCTTGGCCCGGAGGTCTCATGACGAAGTCTGCCCGTGTCGCGTGCGCACTGTTTTTTCTGGGCGCCGCGGCGTGCTCGAACACCGACCCGGGCCCCGGGAACGACACAGGCGTGGTGCCGATGGACGCCGCAGGCGACGCGAACCGTCCCGACGGCGGTGCGAGCGACACCGGTCGCGGTGACACGGGCCTCGGCGATACGGGCCTCGGTGACACGGGCCTCGGCGACACGGGCGTCACGACCGACGCGAACTGTGGCGCCGGAAGGGCGTTCTGCGGCGGGAGCTGCATCGACGTGCTGGCGAACACCGCGAACTGCGGTACCTGCGGAAACGCCTGCCCCGCCGGCCAATCATGCGCCGCCGGCGCGTGCGTGTGTCCGACCGGTCAGCTCAACTGCACGGGCACCTGCACCGACGTCTCGATGAGCACGACCAACTGCGGCAGCTGCGGGCACGCGTGCCCTGGCGGGACCACCTGCATCAGCGGCGCCTGTCAGTGCGGCGCGACCCAGACGCTCTGTGGCGCGGCCTGCGCGACGACGGCGACCGACGTGAACAACTGCGGCGCCTGCGGGAACGTCTGCGCGACGGGAGCGACCTGCACGGCGGGGATGTGCTCCGCCTGTCCGGTCGGACGCATGAACTGCGGCGGCCTCTGCGTGGACACGACGTCGGACACCGCGCACTGCGGCGCATGCGCGACGACGTGCCCGCCCACCGCGAGCTGCACGGCCGGCGCTTGCACCTGTCCAGGCACCACGATCGACTGCGGCGGCACCGTGTGCGCCGACACGTCGATCGACACCGCGCACTGCGGCACATGCACCACGGCGTGTCCGGTGGGCGCTGCGTGTACTTCGGGCGTGTGTAACTGCCCGGCGAGCGCACCGAACGTGTGCGCGGGCGGCTGCGTCGATCGACAGATCGACAACGCGAACTGTGGAGCGTGCGGGCGTGTCTGCCCGAGCACCGCGACCTGCAGCGCGGGCGCGTGCGTGTGCAACATGGGCCTCGTCAACTGCGGCGCGACGCTCGGCTGCGCGGACCTGTCGGTCGATCCGAACAACTGCGGCGTCTGTGGACGTGCCTGCACGATGGGCGCGATGTGCGTCTCCGGTGTGTGCCAGCCCTGCCCGGCGGCGACGCCCAACCAGTGCGGCGGCGTCTGTGTCAACCGCGCGACCGATCCGAACAACTGCGGCGCGTGCGGGAACGTCTGCCCGACGGGCTCGACGTGCGCGGGCGGCGTGTGCATGTGTCCGACCGGCCAGGTGGGCTGTCCCGGTGCCTTCGGTACGCCGGGCGTGTGCGCTAATCTCTCGACCAGCACCGCTCACTGCGGGATGTGCACGACCGCGTGCCCGATGGGCGCGAGCTGCACCTCCGGCGTGTGCAACTGCCCGACGGGCGCCGTGTCGTGTCCCGCGACGTTCGGTCAACCCGCGGAGTGCGCGCTGCTCGCGACCGACTTGAACAACTGCGGTGCGTGCGGCCGCGTGTGCCCCTCGACGGGAACGTGCACCTCGGGTGTCTGCAGTTGCCCGATGGGCCAGGTCATCTGCAGTCCGGGCGGTCGTGCGGCCCCGGTCTGCGCGAGTCTCGCTACCGATGTGAACAACTGCGGTGGCTGCAACCTCGCCTGCAATCCCGGTGAGTCGTGCGTCTCCGGCGCTTGCGTCTGCCCGGCAGGACGCATGAACTGCGGCGGCGTGTGCGTGGACGTGACGAGCGATCCGGGTGCGTGCGGCTCGTGCGCGACCCAGTGCGACATCGGTGCGACCTGCTCGGCCGGCACCTGCGCTTGCACGGGGACGAGCTGCAACCCAGGCGGCACCCCCGTCTGCTCCAACCCGCAGACGGACCCCTACGACTGCGGCGGCTGCAACATCCAGTGCGCCAGCGGCCGCGTCTGTACAGCGGGCGCGTGCACGTGCGACCCGGGCTACACGAGCTGCGGCGCAGCATGTCGTGACCTCACCGACGACGTTCAGAACTGTGGCGCGTGCGGGAACAGCTGCCTCGGGCTCGGCCTCGCCAACCCGCGCTGCGTCGCGGGCGCGTGCGTCGACACTCTCTGCCGGACGGCCGGCCTCAACTTCTGCAACAACACGTGCATCTCGAACGCGCGCTTCCAGACCGACCCCCTGAACTGCGGCGGCTGTGGCACTCGCTGCGGTGGAGGTGAGGTCTGCGCTGCGGGCAACTGCCAGCCGTTCTTCACCGCGCCCTCGTGCACGAGCTGCCCGTGCGCGGCGTGCGGTGCCGCAAACACGTGCTGCACGTACGCGGGCGAGGCCATGTGCGTCGCAGGGGTCGACTGCCCGAGGTGAGCTGAGCGCGAGCACGAGCGCCGCGGGCCGCCAGCGATGACGCTGCGCGGCCCGCGCCGTTCACGGCACGTGCGTCGCGTGCGAGACTCTGGTGGATGAAGCGCATCGTCCACACACTCTCGAGGCGCGAGCTCCTGCGTGGTGCGACGGCGCTCTCGGCGTATGCGGCGCTCGGCGGCTGCACGGCGACCGTCGATCCTGGTCCCGAGCCGGGAAGGGTGGGCGCCCGGCCGTTCCGCAATCTCCCCGAGGGCACGGACACGCTCCCGCAGATCGAGCACATCGTCGTCTTGATGATGGAGAACCACTCGTTCGACAATTATTTCGGGATGCTCGACCCGAGCGTGGGCTTCGCGCTCGACGCGTCGGGTCAGCCGACGGCGAGCTGCCCCGACGGGATGGGCCACCACATCCGCGCGTTCCACATGCCGAGCGCGTGTCAGCTCGACACGGCCCCGAGCCAGGCGTGGGACGCGAGCCACACGTCGTACGCCGACGGTCGCAACGACGGGTTCGTGCTCGGCAGCGGCCCGGTCGCGATGGGCTACTGGGATCAGAGCGACATACCTTTCTACTACTCGCTCGCGCGCAACTTCACGCTCGCGAGCCGCTGGTTCGGCTCCACGCTCTGTCAGACCTATCCGAACCG
>JAYVCF010000341.1:0-10853 GCA_043750095.1 Deltaproteobacteria bacterium | reverse complement strand
CGCTCTCGTTCCTCGGCGCTGGGCTCTACCACCACCACATCCCGCCGGCGGTCGATCAGCTCCTGCTTCGGAGCGAGTTCTACACGGCGTACACGCCCTACCAGCCCGAGGTCGCGCAAGGAACGCTGCAGGCGATCTTCGAGTTCCAGACGATGGTCGCGGAGCTGCTTGGCATGGAGGTCGCCAACGCGTCGATGTACGACGGCGCGAGCGCGGCTGCCGAGGCCGTCACGATGGCGCGTCGCGTGACGGGCAAGACGCGCGTGGTGCTGAGCGCAGGCCTGCACCCCGAGTACCGCGAGACGATCGCCACGTACTTGCGCAACATCGACGACGGCAAGCCCGAGCTCGACCTCGTGCGCCTCAACGAGGACGGCCGCACGGATCTCGCCGAGCTCGAGAGCCACGTGAACGATGCGACCGCGGCGGTGCTCGTCGGCTATCCCAACTTCCTCGGCTGCGTGGAAGACCTCGCCGCGATCCGCGCCATCGCCACCAAGAAGGGCGCGCTGCTCGTCACCGCGACGGCCGAGCCCTACGCGATGTCCTTGCTCGCGCCGCCCGGCAAGTTCGGCGCAGACATCGCCGTGGGTGAAGGTCAGGCGCTCGCGCTCCCGCCGCAGCTCGGTGGTCCTGGTGTCGGTCTGTTCGCGACGCGCAAAGAGCACGTGAACAAGATGCCGGGGCGCCTCGTGGGCGAGACCGTCGATCAAGCGGGCGCGCGTGGCTACGTGCTCACGCTGTCCACGCGTGAGCAGCACATCCGCCGTGAGAAGGCCACGAGCAACATCTGCACGAACCACGGCCTCGTCGCGCTCGCGTTCACGATCCGCACGGCGATGCTCGGCAAGAAGGGCTTCGACGAGGTCGGCCGCGCGTGCCTGTCGAAGGCCGAGTACCTCAAGGGTCGCATCGCGGCGACGGGCAAGTACTCGCTCCCGGCGAGCGCGCCCACGTTCAACGAGTTCGTCGTGCGTCGCAACGAGGGCAAGGCCGCGCCGCTGCTCGCTGCGCTCGGTGCCAAGGGCATCCTCGGGGGCGTGCCGCTCGGGAAGTTCTACGCCGAGCGCGATCGCGATTTCCTCGTGGCCGTCACCGAGCGTCACGCCAAGGCGGATCTCGATCGCTTCGTCGACGCGCTCGCTGCGGTTTGATCCCGACGCAAAGGCGTCGAGCCGGATGCGACTACCACTCGCCGACGTTGGGCGCCGACTTCCAGGGCTCCGCGATCGCGAGCCCAACACCCCGCTGCAAGAGCTCGATCGAGTGGCCGTCGGGTGACTTCACGAACGCCATGCGGCCGTCGCGCGGCGGGCGGTGGATGGTGAGGCCGCGCTCGCTCAGGCGCGCACACGTGGCGTAGATGTCTTCGACCTCGAAGGCGAGGTGACCGAAGAATCGACCCGTGGGGTAGGGCTCTTTCTGGTCCCAGTTGTAGGTGAGCTCGATCTCGGCGCCGTCGCCGCTCGCGCCGCTCGCGAGGAAGACGAGCGTGAAGCGACCCTCTGCGCTCTCGCGTCGGCGCGTCTCCAACAAGCCCAGGTCGTCGACGTAGAACTTCAGCGCCGCGTCGAGATCGCGCACGCGGAGCATCGTGTGGAGGTAGCGCATGGCCCGAGCGTACTACGATGGTGCCCATGCTCTCTCCGCCCTCGGGCGCGGCCCTCCGCAATCGCGAGCCCATCGCCGACGTGCTCGCGCGCGTGCTTCCGTCGCAGGGAACGGTCCTCGAGATCGCGAGCGGTGGCGGCGTGCACGTCACGTACTTCGCCGAGCGTCTCCCGCGGCTGACGTTCCAGCCTTCCGAGGCCGACGCGCGCGCGCTCGCCGAGATCGATGAACGCGCGGCGACACGCACGGCGGGCATCGTGCTGCCCGCGATCCGGATCGACGTGCAGCAGCAACCCTGCCCATCGAGCGCGCCGACGCGATCGTCTGCATCAACATGATCCACGCGTCCGTGCCCGAGACCTTGCCCGCGTTGATGCGCGGCGCGGCGCGAGGGCTCGCGATCGGCGCACCGCTGGTCACGTACGGCCCCTATCGCATCGGCGGAGAGCAGACGTCGGAGAGCAACGTCGAGTTCGACGCATGGCTCAAGCGCGAGAGAAATCCCTCGTGGGGCGTGCGTGATCTGGAGACGGTGGTCGCCGAGGCCGAGGCGAACGGCCTCCGCCCCGACCAACGGATCGCGATGCCCTCGAACAACTTCACGCTCGTGTTTCGACGCTGCTGAGCGGCGTGGTACGAGAGAGCATGCGCACGTCGTCGCTCTGCTTCTCGCTTCTGCTCGTCGCCTGTACGCCCGCTCCGATCGCGACGGACGCGGCCAGCGGAGACGACGCGGGCAGCGACGCGGGTCACGACGCCGCGCGATCCGATGCCGGCCCCGATTCGTTCGCGCGCGACGCGAGCTGGTCCGACGCGGGCATGGAGCACACGGACTACGGAAGCGCGGGCCCGCACCCCGTGGGCAACGTGCGCGTGACGATGGTGGACCGCACCGCGGCGCGCATGCTGCCCGTGGAGATCTGGTATCCGGCCGCCGAGAGCGCGCGCGTCGCGGCCACGACGGGACAGCCCTTGACCGCGTTCGAGCAGGGCACGGCGCATGCGACCGCGCTCTCCGATCTCGCCGCGCGCGCGCCCACGACCTGCATCCGCGCGCAGACTCGTTCGGCTGCTGCGCCCGCGGCCGCAACCCCGACCGCGCCCTGGCCCGCCGTGGTGTTCTCGCACTGCCACGGATGCATGCGCTTCGACGTGGCCGAGGTCGCGGAGCGGCTCGCGTCGCATGGCATCGTCGTCGCGGCGCCCGATCACCTCGAGGACACGCACTGGGACACCACGCTCGCGCCGCTCGACGGCACCTACCTCGCGGTGCGCGCGAGCGACGTCTCGAGCGTGCTCGATCGCCTGCTCGACGCGACGGCGGCCGAAGTCCCCGTCGATCTGCGCGGGCACATCGACGCGGCCCACGTGGGCGTGATGGGTCACAGCTATGGCGCGATCACGACCGGCGCCGTGGTGATGTCCGATGCGCGCTTCGTCGCCGCGCTGGCGATCGCTGCCCCGCTCTCCGCGTTCGGTGCACACGTCGCCGACATCCACGTTCCGTATCTCTTCGTGCTCGCGCAGGAAGACAACAGCATCGGGTCGGTGGGCGATCGCGTGATCCGAGCCGACTACGCCGCCATCGGTGGGCCGGCGTGGCTCGTCGAGGTCGCGGATGCCGGGCACTTCTCGTTCTCGGACATCGCCGGCCTGCATTCGAGCTGGAACGCCGGCTGCGGCATGGGCATGCGGCAGGACGTTCCCCACGCCGCGTTCACGTACATCGACAACGTGGCGGCCCGCGAGCTCGCCTCCGACGTCGCGGCCGCGTTCTTCGCGAGCACCCTGCTCGGCGATCCGGCCGCGGTGAACGAGCTCAGCGCGCTCGATGTGCCGGCCTACGTGTCGATGCACGACTGAAGGCCTGGTTCGAGAGCGAGGCGCTAGCCACGGAGTTTCTCGCCCACTACCGCTCGTTCGACTGGACGGAGCACGCCGGTGACTACGACATCGCGTCCGTCTGGTCGCGGAGGTCGTGACGCGTTCCGCAGGCCTCTGACGGGCGGGAGCGGTTTCGTGTCTGTTCGCGCGCGAAGCCGGCGCGTGCCGCATGCTATCATTGCGATCATGGCCCAGTTGATCGTCCGCAACCTCGAGGACACCGTCGTGCGCCGGCTGCGTCAGCGCGCTGCGAGCCACGGTCGCTCCGCGGAAGAGGAGCACCGCGAGATCCTGCGCGCCGTCCTCTCGCCGCGGCGAGCCACGCGATCGTTCAAGGAGCACCTCTTGTCGATGCCCGACGTGGGCACGGACGCGGACTTCGCGCGCGCCCCGCAGCGGCCGCGACGCGTCAAGCTCTGACGTGGGCTGGCTCCTCGACACGAACGTGCTGTCCGAGCTGCGCAAGGGCAAGCGGTGCGACGCGGGCGTCGCGGCGTGGAGCGCCTCGGTGCCGAGCGACGATCTATGGACGAGCGCGCTGGTCGTCGGCGAGATTCGCCGCGGCATCGAGTCGGTGCGGCGGCGAGACGCGCCGGGCGCGGTGTCGCTCGACGCATGGATCGACGATCTCGCCGTGGCATACGCTGAGCGCGTGCTGGTGGTGAGCGTGGAGATCGCCGAGGAGTGGGGACGCCTTTCGGTCCCGGACCCGCTGCCGATCATCGACGGGCTGCTCGCCGCGACGGCGAAGGTTCACCGGCTCACGCTCGTCACTCGGAACGTACGAGACGTCGCGCGCACGGGCGTATCGTGTCTCGACCCGTTCTCGCGCAAGCGTTGATGCGCACCGCCGGGGTAGGACCACAGCACGGTGCGACGACGGGAGCCCGACGGAGGTCTCGGTCCATGTGCCGTGAGCGGCGGCGCGTAAGACATCCGACACCGGGAGGCATGCGGGTCGGTGCTAGTCACGGCGCTGCGTGGATCGTGGCCGCGAGCTGTGCATCGCCTGCGTGCGCGCCCACGCGGAGCTCGTAGTCGATCGGCTCGAGCACCCACGCCGACGAGCTCACGTCCCAGTAGCGCAGGTCGTCCGTGCGCAGCGTGAGCACGACGTCGCCGCTCGCGTGGGCGGCGAGCTCGATCTGCCCGAAGGCGCGGAGGTCTTCGGGCGCGCGCATGACGCTCGATCCCGAGGTGGCGACGTAGAGCTGCACGGTGTCGATCGCGCTCACGCTGCCATCGTTGGTGACGGTGACGGTCGCGGTGATCGTGTCGCCAGGATGGACGGTCGCGCTCGAGACGCGGAGGTTCGAGTACGAGAACGTCGTGTACGAGAGGCCGAAGCCGAACGCGTACGCGGGCGCGACCGCAGCGTGCGCGAGGTAGCGGTAGCCGTGCAGGTAGTCATAAGTGACCTCGCGCGAGACGTTGTCGAACGCGGGCAGATCGCTCTCGAGCACCGGCATGCTGAAGGGCAAGCGGCCCGAGGGCGCGAAGTCGCCGAAGAGCACGTCGGCGATCGCATCGCCGCCGCGCGAGCCTGGATAGAACGCGAAGACGATCGCCTCGACCTCGCTCTCCCAAGGGCGCGTGATCAACGCGGCGCCTCCTTCGAGGATCACCACGACGCGCGCGCTGGCTGCGGCCACGGCGTGGATGAGCGCGACCTCGTCGGCGGGGACGTCGAGGCTGTCGCGATCGCCTGCGCCGATGTCGCTCTCGCCCTCGTCGCCCGCCTGAAGGCCCGTCACGACGATCACCAGGTCGGCCGCGCTCACCATCGCGCTCGCCGCGGCATCGAGCGTCGTTCCGGCCACGTGCGTGACCGCGATCGCCGAGCCCGCGCGCGACGTGAGCCCCTCGAGGGCCGTGACCACGCTGCTCGGCGTGACGTCGCTCGATCCGTCGTCGCCGATGTTCTCTTCGACGGCGTTGCGACCGACGACGACGATGGTGTGCACGCTCGCATCGATCGGGAGCGCGTGGCTCTGGTTGCGGAGCAGCACGAGCCCACGGCGGGCGACCTCTCGGGCGAGCGCGAGGTGCTCGGGCGTCTCGCGCTGGCTGGGATCGTCGATCACCATGCCCGGTGTGCGCGGCGTGGCGTCGAGGCCGAAGCAGAACATGCCGCGTAGGATCTCGCGCACGCGGCCGTCGATCGCGGCCCGATCGATGGCGCCGCTCTCGTACTCCGCGCGCAGATTGCGAAAGTGCGAGGCCGACGGCATCTCGATGTCGAGCCCAGCGAGCACCGAGGCCGCGCTCTGGTGCGTGCCCGCGACCCAGTCGGACTCGACGAAGCCCGAGAAGCCCCAGTCCGTCCGGAGGATGTCCGTCAGCAGATGCGCGTTCACGTCGCAGTACTGACCGTCGAGCTGGTTGTACGCGCTCATCACCGAGCCGGCGTGACCGTCGATCACGACGCGGCGGAAGTGCGGCAGATACACCTCGCGCAGCGTTCGCTCGTCCATCGTGACGTTCACGGTGTGGCGCGTGTTCTCGATGGAGTTGCCCGCGAAGTGCTTCACGCTCGCCAGCAGGTGCTGGCTCTGCACGCCCGTGACGAACGCGAGGCCCATCTCACCGAGGTGATGCGTGTCCTCGGAGTACGTCTCCTGCACGCGACCCCAGCGCGGGTGACGAAGGATGTTGATCGTGGGCGCCAGCACCACGTCCGCGCCCGCCGACCGATGCTCGATCGCCAGCGCCGCGCCGAGTCGCTGCTCGAGCGCGATGTCCCAGGTCGCGCCGCGCATCATGCCGACGGGCCACGCGGTGCCGTGCAGGCCCGTGAAGCGCGAGAGACCGCGCGGGCCGTCGAGCATGTGCAGGCCGGGAATGCCCAGGCTCGGCACGCCGGCGACGAGCCAGGTGCCATCCACGAGATTGCCGGACGCACCGTGCATGAGCGTGATCTTCTGATCGAGGGTCAGCTGCGAGAGCAGCTCGGTGATGCGTGCCTCGATCGCGCCATCGTCGTGGCCTTGGCAGTACGCCATCGTCGCGGCGGTCGGCGTGAACGGGGCGGACGTCCACAGGATCGCCGCGTCCGAGCGCGTGGCGTCGCGCCCGGCATCGTCGATGGCTGCATCCGCCTCGGGCGCGGGCCCCGTGCAAGCGATCGAGAGCACGAGCGTGAGCGAGGCGAGAGAGCGCACGGCCATCTTGGTAACACGCGGCCCGCGAACAGCGCGAACGCGGATCAGCGCTATGCACGGCCATGACGGACGGGCGAGTGGTCATCGTCGGCGCGAGCCTCGCGGGCGGGCGCGCGGCCGAGCAGCTGAGGCGCGGTGGCTGGAAGGGATCGATCACGCTGATCGGCGACGAGGCCGAGCGTCCCTACGATCGTCCGCCGCTCTCGAAGAAGCTGATTCGCGGTCAGATCGAGGAGCAGAAGCTCTTCTTTCGTGCGCCGGGCTGGTACGACGAGCATCAGATCAAGCTCGTCACCGGCCAGCGTGCGCGTGGGCTCGATGCGACGGCGCGGGAGGTCGAGCTCGCCGACGGCCAGCGCTTCTCCTTCGATCGACTGATCATCGCCACCGGCGCCTCGGCCCGCACGCTGAGCTGCGAAGGCGCGTCGCTGCGCGGGGTGCATCTCCTCCGGACGCTCGAGGACGCGCGCGCGATCCGCGCCGAGGTCATCCAGAAGAAGCGCGTCGTGGTGGTCGGGGCGGGCGTCATCGGCGCCGAGGTCGCGGCGTCCTGTCGCGACGAAGGCCTCGAGGTCGTGATGCTGGAAGCCACGGAGCGACCGCTGCTACGCGCGTTCGGCGCAGACGTCGGCGGGTTCTATGCCGACCAACACCGCGCGCGCGGCGTGGATCTGCGCTGCGGTACCACGGTCCGCGAGCTGCGGGGCGCATCGAGCGTGGAAGAGGTCGTCACCTCCGCCGGGGATCGCATCGCGTGCGACTTCGTCGTGGTCGGGATCGGCGTGACACCCGAGACGGCCTGGCTCGACGGCTCGGGCGTGCGCACCGATCGCGGCGTGATCGTGGACGCGCACTGCGAGACGAACCTGCCGGGCATCTACGCCGCGGGGGACGTGGCCTCGGGTCCTGCGCGCATCCTCGGCGGCCGCCACGTGATCGTCGAGTCGGTGGACAACGCGCAGACGCAAGGCGTGACCATCGTCGCCAACATGCTCGGCAAGCCCGAGGTGCACGACACGGTTCCGTTCTTCTGGTCGGATCAGTTCGACCTCAAGATGCAGAGCGTCGGTCACGTGCAGCCGTACGATCGCGTCGTCGTGCGCGGCTCGATGGAGGCGCGTGCCTTCGTCGCGTTCCACCTGCTTCACGGCAAGCTCGCGTTCGCCATCGGCGTCAACCGACTCAAGGAGATCGCGGGCAGCAAGAGGCTGATCGCGGCCGGGGTCGAGGTCTCGCCCGAGGCGCTGGCAGACGAGAGCGTCGCGCTCGCGAGCCTCTTGCCCGCGCAGTAAGGGAGAGCGGCGAGCGATCAGTACGGCGAGTCGCGATAGCCTTCGACGCGGGTGTCGGCCGCGCCTTCGCCGCTGGGCTCGTCGTGCCCGCCGGTGGAGCGAATGATGCGGGCCATGCGTGCGTTCACATCCAGCGTCCCGCCGCTCACCGTCACGTCCATCGGCAGGTCGCGGAAGTTGGCGTGCGAGAACACGAAGTGGAGCGCGGAGCCCTCCGCCGCTTGGTCGCCCGTCAGCTCGACCTCCGTCGGCGTGGGTCCGTACGTGCGATCACCGAGCGCGACCATGGCGCCCGGCGGCGACGAGCGCAGCGAGACGAGCACGGTGTCGATCCTGGTCTCCGCCGGCGTCCCCGGGATGGGCAGCGGCGCGATCGTGGGGTGAGCCGTGGTGCCGACTGCGTCGGTCGAGGGCGGCGTCGCGCTCGTGTCCGTGGTCGGAGGCGTGTGGGCCGTCGCGATCGTCGTGTGCGGCGAGGTCGACGACGGCGGCGGCCGGCCGAACACGTACCAGCCCCCCACCGAGCCCACGAGCAGGAGCGCCGTCACACCGATCCACAGGCCACTACTGCGGGCAGGCGGCGTCTCGGAGACAGCCGGGGACGGCGAAGGAAAGGAGGACGTGCTGATGCCGTTCGCCGGCGTGCCGCTGACCCGGACCGCCGGATTGCTGCCGGTCGTGGTCGCGAGCGACATGACGCCCGACTTCATCGCGTCCCACTCGCCCGTCATCGCCGCGATCTGACCAGACGACGACGTCGGTCCCCCCATCGCCTCTTTCAGCGCGAGGAGCAGCTGGTCCATGTCGTTCCAGCGCTCTTCGCGAACCTTCGCGAGGCAGCGCATGGTCACGTGCACGACCCCGATCGGCAGCGGGGTACGTCCTTCGGGCGCAGCCACCGTCTTGGGGATCTCGCGGATGTGGTCCATCAGGACCTGCATCGGCTGCTCGCGCTGGAACGGAGGCTTGCCCGAGAGCAGCTCGTACAGGATCACGCCGACGGAGTAGAGGTCGGAGCGCGAGTCGAGCTTCTCGCCCTGGATCTGCTCGGGCGACATGTACTTGGGCGAGCCCATGAACACGCCCGTCTGCGTGATGTCCTCGACCTCGCCCTCGACGCCGGCCGTGTCTTTCGCGAGGCCGAAGTCGAGCACCTTGACGGTCTCGTCGCCGCCGCGCTGGACGAGCATGACGTTGCCCGGCTTCATGTCGCGGTGGATGATGCCGATGCGATGCGCTTCGCGGAGCGAGCGCGCGATTTGCTTGGTGATCTCGAGGGCGCGTTCCGGCTCCAGCGCACCGTCTCTCGCGATGATCTCTTTGAGCGTGAGCCCCTCGAGGAGCTCCATCGCGATGAAGTAGAGGCCGTCGTCGGTCTGCCCGTAGTCGAACACCCGCACGGTGTTGGGGTGGGTCAGCTTGGCGGCGGTGGAGGCCTCGAGCAGGAAGCGCTTGCGGAACTCGGGGTCCTGGTCTTCGTCGTGGCGAAGAGAGAGGACCTTGATGGCGACGGCACGCCCCAGCGGAAGCTGCTCGGCCCGATAGACGGCGCCCATGCCGCCCCGTGCGAGGGCCGACACGATCCGGAAACGCCCATCGAGGGTCCGACCGACGAGATTGTCGGGGGAATCGATGGCGGTCGACTTCGACGCAGGTTGGTTCATCCGCCCAACCGGCATCTTACCAGAGTCGCGGAAGATCCCAAGCCTCCGAGGTCACCCCCGGGCGGGGGCGTCGAAGACGGAGAGGGTGATGTCCAGCGCCCCATTGCTCAGTGAATGGGCAGACACCGGCACGAAGGGCAGCTTGGCTTGCTGCCCCCCCAGCAGCGCCAGCCTGGCCGGGCGGGCGCGCCGTGCCAGCTCCACCAGATCGTCGATGGCCTCCTCGGCGCCCCCGAGTCGGATCCCGTAGGGTGGGTTGGCGATGATCAGCGGGTCGGGGCCGGGAAGCTCGGCCTCGGCGGCCCGCGAGACCGAGAAGTGGATGTGGGCGCCGGCGTCCTTCGCGTTCTTCTTGGCCGCCTCGATCGCGGCCGGGTCGGCGTCGCTCGCGAAGATCGTCGGGCCCTGGGTCGAGGCGCGGGCGCGCGCGCGCTCTCGGACGGCGGCGAAGGAAGCGGCGCGGGCGGCGTCGTGATCGGCCCAGCGCTCGATCCCGAAGCGCTGATGCGCGAGGCCGGGCGCGACGTTGCGTGACCAGAGGTCGGCCTCGATCGCGATGGTCCCCGAGCCGCACATCGGATCGAGCAGGGGGCGCCGTCGGTCCCAGCCGCTCAGCCGGAGGATCGCCGCGGCGAGCGTCTCTTTGAGCGGGGCGTCTCCGATGCGTCGTCGATACCCGCGCTCGTGAAGCGAGCGACCCGACACGTCGGCATAGAAGCTCGCGGTGCCGCGCGCGATGTGGACGAACACGCCGACGTCGGGGTCGTCGCGATCCACGTTCGGGCGACGGCCCGAGTGATCGAGGTCGCGGAGTCGATCGACGATGGCGTCCTTGACCTTCATCGCGACGAAGCCGGTGTGGCGCAGCGCTTCGTCCTTGCTGACGGCGCTGACCGCGAGCGTGCGACGCGCGTCGAGCAGGCGCTCCCAGGCGATGCCGCGCGCGGCCTCGTAGAGCTCGTTCTGATCGCGGACCTGCGATTGTCCGAGCGCGGCGAGGACGCGAACGGCGATGCGGCTCTCGAGACAGACCTGCAGCGCGTCCTCGTGCGTGCCGAGGAAGCGAACGCCGCCGCGGTCCGCGCGCACCTTGCGCATGCGGAGATCCCGCAGCTCGTCCTTGAGCGCGATCTCGGTGCCGCGCGCGGCGGTCACGAAGAACGCAGGCAGCTCCTCTTGCACGGAGGGCGTCATGAGGAAGCAACGAAGAGCGGGGCCGCTGAGGAAGGCAGGAAGGCAGG
>JAYVCF010000340.1:0-5122 GCA_043750095.1 Deltaproteobacteria bacterium | reverse complement strand
CTTCGCGCGGTCGATCGATCAAGAGCACGAGCGCCTCGTGTCTCGGCGCCCCCAGCGCGTGCTGCGCGCGCAGCTCACCCAGGGGCTCGCCCGTCTGCGCGTAGACCTCGAGCGCGCGCACGATGCGGAGTCGATCGTTGGGGTGGATGGCCGCCGCTGCGCGCGGATCGAAGGTCGCCAGGCGCGCGTGTTGGGCCGACGCGCCGAGTCGATCGGCCTCCGCTTCGAGCTCGGCACGAAGCCCGGGGTCGGGCGGCGGCAGCGCTACGAGCCCGCGCAAGAGAGCGCGCAGCCAGAGCCCCGTGCCGCCGGCCACGATCGGAACGTGGCCCCGCGAAGCCACCTCCGCGATCGCCGCGTCCGCGAGCCTCGCGTAGTGCGCGGCGTCGATGGCCTGGTCGGGATCGATCACGTCGATGAGGTGGTGCGCGACGCCACCGAGCTCGTCGGCCGTGGGCTTGGCCGATCCGAGGTCGAAGCCTCGATACACTTGCACGCTGTCGGCGCCGATCAGCTCGCCACCGAGACGGTGCGCGAGCGTGAGCGCGACCTCGGTCTTGCCCGCGGCGGTGGGTCCGCTGACGACGACGACGCGAGGTCGCCCGCTCACCGCCCGACCTTGCGCCCGAGCTCTCCGAATCCGATCTCGAGCAAGATCGGCCGGCCGTGCGGGCAGTGGCTCGCGAAGTCGGTCACCTCGTCGAGAGCGCGAAGGAGCTCGCTCTGCTCTTGCGGCGAGAGCACGTCGCCGGCGCGGATGGCGCTGTGGCAGGCCATGGTCGCCAGCGCCGTGTCGATCGCATCGCCGAACGCGCGCGAGCCCGTCCGTCCCAGCTCGGCGAGCACGTCGCGGAGCAGTCGCTCGGCCGAGGCACGGCGCGCGATCGCCGGCACGCCGCGCACCGCCACGGTCGTCTCACCGATCACCGCGACGTCGAGGCCCAGCTCCGCGAGCGTCGCGCGCTCGCTCTCGGCCAGCGCGACCTCGGTCGGCAAGAGCTCCACGCGCTCGGGCAAGAGCAGCTGCTGCACCGACACCGCGCGCGCATCGTAGGCCGCCCGCAGTCGATGAAATCGCACGCGCTCGTCGGCCGCGTGCTGGTCGACGATGACGAGGCCGTCCTTGCCCTCGCAGATCAGATAGCAGCGCTTGGCCTGGCCGAGCACGCGCAGCGATCCGTACGTGCCGCGTGGATCGAGCGGCGTCGGCGCGTCCGCTGCGCCCGACACGTCGTGCGCGATCTCGCCGCGCACGGGCTCGGCAGCGGCTTCGTAGGGCGTGCTCGCGATCACCCCGGCGCTCGAGAGCCGCGCGCTCCAGAAGTCCGCCCCGCGAAATCCGTCGGCCGGCGCGTTGGGCGGCGCGCGAAACGGAGACGTCCCCAGCTCGGCGGCGAGCGCGCGCGTCACCGCGTCGAGCACGCGACGCGCGTCGTCGAAGCGCACCTCCGACTTCTGCGGATGCACGTTCACGTCCACCCGCGCCGGATCGAGCTCGATCCACACGACACCGATCGGATAGCGCCCGGGCGGGATGACGCTGCCGAACGCGAAGCCCACGGCGCGCGCGATGGCCCGATCTCGGACGGGTCGGCGGTTCACGTAGACGTGCAGGCCGGTCGCGCCGCTGCGAGCGCGCTCGGGTGGTCCGAGCATCGCGCGCACGCGAACACCGTCGCGCTCGGCCACCCGCTCGGTGAGCTGCTCATCGGGGAAGAGCATGCGCGCGCGCTGCGCCAGATCCTGCGCTGGCACGAGATCGCGCACGCGCCTTCCGTCGCGGGTCATGACCAGATGCAGCGCTGGGTCGGAGAGCGCCGCGCGCAGCACCACGTCCGCGATGTGCGTCGACTCGGTCGCGGCGGCCTTCAGAAATTTTCTTCGCGCAGGCACGTTGTAGAAGAGGTCGAGCGCAGTGACCGTCGTACCCGGCGCGCGCGCCGTCTCCTGAACGCCTTTCTGCCCGCCACCGTCGATGCGGACCTCGATCGCCGCAATCGCGTCGCGCGTCCTCGTGATGAGGGAGAAGCGCGACACGCTGGCGATCGAAGGGAGCGCTTCGCCGCGAAATCCGAGCGTGTCGATGCGCTCGAGATCCTCCCGCGAGCGCACCTTGCTCGTGGCGTGGCGCTGCACGGCGAGCGTCGCGTCGTCGGGGCTCATGCCGATGCCGTCGTCGGCGACGCGCAGCAGGCCGATGCCTCCGCCCTCGACGTCGACCTGGATGCGCCTGGCGCCCGCGTCGATGGCGTTCTCGATCAGCTCCTTCACGACGCTCGCCGGGCGCTCGACCACCTCGCCGGCGGCGATCTGATCGACGAGGTCGTCAGGCAGGATTCGGACGGTTCCGCTCACGCGCCGGCAGCGTAGGCGCGCGTCGCGATCGGCCGCAACTGCGCGTCACTTCTCCGTTTCTCTCGCCCGTCTCGCTCCGAGCCGCGTTTGACCCCCAAGAACGCCGCTGATACCGTTCTCTGACTTCTGCGCGCGCATTCGCGAGCCCTTACGTAGGTCGACCAAGGCCCTCCGTGTCCAGCAAGATCTGCCCCGTCTGCAAGAACCAGTTCCAAGGCGGAGAGGTCTTCTGCCCGAACGACGGCGGTCGACTCGTCAACGCTTCGCAGATGGCCGCGGCCTCGTCGGAGCGATCCGATCCGGGCGATCCGCTGATCGGCATCGAGGTCGATCGCTACCGCATCATCCGCCGCATCGGCGAAGGCGGGATGGGCATCGTCTACGAGGCCGAGCACATCGTCATCGAGAAGAAGGTGGCGCTCAAGGTCCTGCGCGACGACTTCTCGAACCGTCCCGAGGTCGTCGAGCGCTTCAAGCAAGAGGCCAAGGCTGCGTCGCGCATCGGCAACGAGCACATCGTCGACATCTCCGACTTCGGCGTGACGCCGCACGGTGCGAGCTACTTCGTGATGGAGATGCTCGACGGCGACGACCTCGCCAACATTCTCTCTGCCGAGGGCACGCTCGCGCTCACGCGCGCAGCGGACATCCTCGCGCAGTGCTGTCGCGCGCTCGCCGCTGCGCACGCCAAGGGCATCGTCCATCGCGACATGAAGCCGGAGAACGTCTTTCTCACGGCGCGCGACGGGCGCCCCGACTTCGTGAAGATCGTGGACTTCGGCATCGCGAAGATGAGCGACATCGAGACGACCGGCGCGCCGGGCCGAAAGCTCACCAAGACGGGCATGATCTTCGGCACGCCCGAGTACATGTCGCCCGAGCAGGCCGCCGGAAAGGCCGAGCTCGATCATCGCGTCGACATCTACGCGCTCGGCGTGATCTTCTACGAGCTCCTCACGGGGCGCGTCCCCTTCGTGGGCGACACGTTCATGGGTGTGCTCACGCAGCACATGTTCGAGGTGCCGCCGCCGCTGACGGTGACGAACCCGAACGTGAAGGTGTCGCCGTCCATCGAGGCGTTCATCGGACGCGCGCTCTCCAAGGATCCCAACGAGCGATTCCAGAGCTGCGACGACATGTACGCGGCGCTCGAGGATGCGATGGGCGAGAACGCCGCGCCCGACGCGGCAGGCCAGCGAACCTTCCAGCGCGGAGACTCCACGCGATCGACGGCGAAGCTGCGCCAGGTTCGCGGCGACGCCGTCACGCAGGAGTACGCACCGCCGAGCAGCGGCGGTGGGCGGATGGTCGGCATCGGCCTCGCGCTCGCGCTCGCGCTCGGCGGGGGCGGCCTGGGCATCTGGTACGCGATGGGCGGCTCGGCGACCGCGGACGGCGCGGGGCACGAGACGCTTCCGGTCACGACCGTCGGGACGGCGCCTCCGGATGCGAGCGAAGCAGACGACGCCGGGCCCGCGATCGCCGAGGACGCCGCCGCACCCGTCGCCGACGACACCGGCCCGCATCGCATCCTCGTGCACGTGATCACGACACCGACCGGCGCGACCGTCCGCGTCGATGATCGCGGAGAGGTGTGCGCCGAGACGCCCTGCGACTTCGAGGCGGCGGCCGGCCAAGAGATCACGGTGCGTGCCTCGCTGCGTCGTGCGCACGGCGAGACCCACATCATTCCGATCGAGGGAATGGAGCCCGTCTCGATTCGATTGGTCGCGCATCAGCCGAGCGGAAGTAGCGGCGGGCCCGACCCGACGACCGCGCATGGGACGGGACCTGGGGATCTGAAGACGCCCGACATCTTCATGCATCCGCGCGGGCCCTGACGCGAGAGCGAGAGCGGGAGCGAAAGCGAGAGCGAGATCAGCGTCGGATCACCTCGAACAAGCTCGCTCGCTCGTCGGTCCACGCCTGTGCTCCGCGTGGCCCGGGCAGATCGATGAAGCCCGCGGCGCGCAGCACGTCGAGATCTGCGTACGCTCGCGCGATGGCGATCCACGTCGGCGCGCCGCTCGATCCCGGGATCCCGGCGTCTGCGGACACGACGGCGATCTGACGCGCGATCTCGGTGGCGTCGGGGTTCACGACGGCCGATAGGCCCGCGCTCTCTGCGATCGCCGCGACGACGCGCGTGAGGTCGAGCGTGCGGTTCGAGCAGTGCAGGACGAGCCAGCCGTCGTCGCGGAGCACGCGGACGTAGAGCGCGACGGCCTCGCGCGTGAGCAAGTGGATCGGCACCGAGTCGGAGTTGAACGCGTCGAGGATCACGAGCGACTGCGAGCTCGGAGCGAGCGCAGCGACGCCGAGTCGACCGTCGGCGACCTCGATGGTCACCTCGGCGCCCGTCGTGCGCGCGTTGTGGAGGAACGTGAAGAAGCGCGTCTCCTCGGCCATGTCGACGACGTCTTGGTTGATCTCGAAGAAGCGCCAGTGCTCGCCCGACGCCGCGTAGCAAGCGGTGGCACCCGTGCCGAGCCCGACCAGCGCCGCGTCGCCGCCACCGAGGGCCGCGCGCCGTGCCGCGAGGATGCGTCCGAGTGGACCACGTCGCGTGTAGTAGGCGAGCGGCTCGCAGCGATCGCGCTCGGCGATGGCCTGCGATCCGTGCAGCGTGCTGCCGTGCAGCAGATAGCGGAACGCATGCTGCGGAACTTCGACGACGCGCAGGATGCCGAAGAAGCCGCGGCGCCGCGCGAGCAACGTGGTGCCGTGATCGCTGTAGAGCGTGCCGACGAGCACCATCGCCGTGCGC
>JAYVCF010000339.1:0-7234 GCA_043750095.1 Deltaproteobacteria bacterium | reverse complement strand
TCGAGTCGTTCCGCAACACGATCTTCGCTGGCTACAAGACCGGCGCGGGGATCGAGCCCGCGCTCTTGTCGCAGTTTCCGATCGTGGAGCGCGCGTGCGAGGCGCTCGGCATCGTGGTGTGGCGGATGATCGACTTCGAGGCGGACGACGCGCTCGCCACCGCGGCTGTTCGCTACGCGGAGGATCCCAGCATGGAGCAGGTGGTCATCTGCTCGCCCGACAAGGATCTCGCGCAGTGCCTGCGTGGCGACCAGATCGTGCGGCTCGATCGCATGCGGCAGATCGTGCTCGACGAGGCGGGTCTCAAGACGAAGCTCGGCATCGCACCGGGCTCGGTCCCCGACTGGCTCGCGCTCGTGGGCGACACGGCCGATGGCATCCCCGGGATTCCGCGCTGGGGCGAGAAGAGCGCGAGCGCCGTGCTGGGCGCCTACGAGAAGCTCGAGGCGATCCCCGACGACGCGCGCGCGTGGAAGATCAAGGTACGCGGTGCCGAGGCCCTCGCCACGTCGTTGGCCGAGCGGCGCCCCGAAGCGGCGCTCTATCGCACGCTCGCCACGCTTCGCACCGACGTCCCGCTGGTGGAGGCCGCTGCAGACCTCGAGTGGAGGGGCGCGGACCGAGCGCGGACCGAGGCGATGGCTGCCGAGCTCGAGGACGCGACGCTTCTCGACCGGATCCCGCGCTGGCGCTGACACCGTTGCGCCCGCGCGGCACAACCCGCATAACGGCGCGGTGGAGAGCTCGACGATGACGCGCACGATTTCGGGATTCCTGCTCGCGCTCCTTTCAGCCAGCCCGCTCGGCGTCGCGGGCTGCGGATCGAGCGCCCCGCAGGTGGTCGTCAGCCCGATGACCCCCGAGAGCGAAGCCGCGTTCGAGAACGGCATCGACTTCATCGACGATCCGTCGCTCCTCGAGGGCAGCTGGCTCGACAACTGGGAGTCGGACGTCGAGCACCGGGTGTCCCTCGCGGACGCGGTCGCCATCGTTCACATCACGACCGTTCGTCGCGACACCGACCTCGAGCGTCACGACACCTATCACCTCGTCGCCGCGGTCGACAACGTCCGGTTCGGCACGCTGGATGGCGAGGTCTCGCTCGCGGCACGCCAGGGCGAGGGCGGCTTCGGAACGATCGACGGCAACGACGACCGCCTGCTGACGCCTCCGGCGGATCACCCGGACCACTTCATCCTCTATCTGCGGTGGACCACGGGAGACGACGGCGGGCTCGTCGCGCGCTGGCACATCTCGCCGGCCGGAACCAGCGTCGTCCAGCGCGTGAACTCGCTCATCGAGCTGCGGCGGCAAGCGGGCGAGGAACGTCGCCGCATCATCGTCCACACCACGACCGAGCAGAGCGACGACGAAGCACAGTGAGCGGCTCCGCGGCGTCCCGATCGAGCAGCAGAACGCGTGATATCCTGCATCGCATGCAGTGGGCGCGCGTGGGGTTGTTCGCGATCGCGTTGGGCCTGATCTCGTTCGGCTGCTCCTTGCCGCGAGCCGTCATCGCGGGTGACCACGACGCGGGCACCGGCGAGGGCGACGCGTTCGTGCCCAGCGCCGATGCGTTCGTGCCCGACGACGTATTCACGCCGAGCGTCGATGCGTTCGTGCCGGGGGTCGATGCGTTCGTTGCGCCGGTCGATGCGTTCGTGCCGATGGTCGACGCGGGCTGTGCGGCCGGAGCGACGCGTTGCATCAGCGGCTCGATGCTCGAGACGTGCTCGTCGGGCGCGTGGAGCCCGTCGTCCTGCGCTCTCGGCTGCGCGCCGACCGCGCCGGCGCACTGCGCGGTCATGGTGCCCTCGAACGTGGGCATCAGCGCGGGCTTCGTCGATGGCGGCCTGATCACCGTGGCCGACCAGACCTGGAACACCGACGCGTGCAGCTCGCTGCCCGGCATGCCGGTGCAGGTGACGCAGACAGGCGGCGGCCCGATCTGCGTCGTGCGCGTGGCCGGGCTGCACGTCACGAGCGGACACACGCTGAGCGTTCAAGGCTCGATCCCGCTCGTCGTGCTCGCGCTGCACGAGATCGTGATCGACGGCGACATCGACGTCTCCGCGTACGGAACGAACGAAGGGCCTGGCGGCGGTGGTGGCGGCGCGGGTCGCAGCGCCGGCGGCGATGGTCGTCACGGCAGCGGCGGGTTCACCGACACCGGCGGCGGCGGCGGCGGCTTCTGCGGCGCAGGCGGCGTCGGCGGGCAGGGCGGCACTCTCGCTGGCGGCGCGGCAGGCGTCGCAATGCCGTCGAACCTCAGCCCGCTCGTCGGCGGATCGGGCGGCGGAGTCGGCGGGCTCGGGGAGAGTCGCGGCCTCGGCGGCGCCGGCGGTGGCGCGATCCAGCTGAGCGCGGTCGAGCGCGTTCACATCGGCGGTCACGTGTTCGCGGGCGGCGGAGGCGGTCGCGGGGGTGGCGACGGCACGGCCGGCGACAACAACATCGGCGCCGGCGGCGGCGGCGGTAGCGGCGGCGGTATCTTGCTCGAGAGCCCGCTCGTGGAGATCCCCGGGACGCTGCGCGCGAGCGGCGGCGGCGGCGGCGGGGCCGCGGCATGCCTCGCTCGCGGTGTGGCGGGCGACGGCATCGACGGCGCGACGGTCGCAGGCCCGCCCGGCGGGGGCGCGGCGGGTCGCTCGTGCTCCAGCGGCTTCTCGTATGGGTCCGCGGGCGGAGCGGGCGGCGCCGATGCGGCGCTCGACGGCGTCGTCGGTGGTGCCAACACCGCGATGGACGCGAACGGGGGCGGGGGCGGCGGCGGCGCGGGCTGCATCGTGATTCGGGATCGCGCGGCTTCGGTGCCCCCGGGCGGGCCGCGAAGTCCCTCGGTGCCGCCCGGGATTCAGGCGCTGCCGCTCGTCACCATGTGATCCGTTCGCTGGAACGAGCGCACAAGCATGCGATAGGAGCGCATGCGGATTCTCGTGATCGACGACGATCGAGAATTGCGCGCGCTGCTCGTGAAGGCGCTGGAGCGCGACGGGCACGTCGCTGTCGCCGCTGGATCGGCCGCCGAGGCGCGCGCTGCGATGGCGGTCGGCGATGCCGAAGTGGTCGTGCTCGATGTCGGGCTGCCCGATGGCTCCGGCCTCTCGCTCTGCCGTGAGCTCCGCACGGGAGGATCGGACGTGCCGATCCTCCTGCTCACCGCGCACTCGGGGGTCGGTCAGCGCGTCGAAGGCCTCGACGCTGGTGCCGACGATTTCCTCGGCAAGCCGTTCGCTCTCGCGGAGCTGCGGGCCCGCGTTCGAGCACTCGGACGGCGTCGCGCGCATCGCACAATCCCGCGCATCGAGCTGGGAGAGCTGGTGATCGATCTGGGCGAGCGCCGCGCCGCGCGCGCGGGCCGCGACGTGGCTCTGACCGCGCGTGAGTGGGCGATCCTCGAGGCGCTCGCCGCACGCGACGCTCGCGTCGTTCCACGTGCCGAGCTCGTGAAGGAGATCTGGGGCGAGGCGACGGACGCGACGCAGGCGAGCTGCGAAGTGCTCGTCGGGCGCATCCGAAAGAAGCTCGGCGACGCGGTCGTGCGGACCCTTCGTGGCGAGGGCTACGCGCTGGGAGAGGGCTTTTCGGCGCATCTCGACGTGAAACCAAACGCGCGCTGAACACGCCGAGGCACGTACCCACCCGTTCGACGAGCCTCGCCGTAGTGCGCCGAAGGGCGCTCGTTAGCTTGTGACCACGTGAGCATGTCGCTCACCCCAAAGGAGAATGGTCCATGACTCGATTCACTCGCGTGCTCGTTCTCGGGTTTGCTCTCGCGTGTGCGCCCGTCGCTTCGTCGCTCGCCCTCGCGCAGCGTCACGCAGCGCAGCACACGGCGGTCGTCGCGATGGTCGATGCCCGCGCCACTGCTCTGGCTCGTGTGCCCGGCACGATCCGTCACGAGGAGCTGGAGCACGAAGGCGGCCGCTGGATCTACTCGTTCGAGATCTCGACCGGTGGCCCCGGCATCGAGGAGGTGAACGTGGACGCAGACACGGGCGCGCTCGTCAGCGTCGAGCACGAACGCCACTAGCCTCGTCGGCCACGAAGGCCCGCCCACAGGGGCCTTCGTGGCCGCGCTACTCGGCGCAGGTCGTGCCGAGCGCGGGCGGAGGCGTCGTGCTGCGCACGTCCTCGACGAGCACGACGTCGTGCGGTGTGGCGCTGGTCACGCCGAACACGAGCTCGCCATCCGGAAGAAGCAGATGCACGTAGCCATCGCGCCGATACTCCGACGGAACACATCGGCGCTCGTTGCCGCCGCGGTAGCTGAGCCCGACCGGAACCGCGACCTGCCGCGCGACCAGCTCGAGCACGACGTTGCCCCAGTCGCCGTGGCAGCCGTCGGGCGCGAAGAACGAGAAGGGAGGATCCGGCGGGCGCGGGCAGGAGTCCGGCTTGGGCGGATCGTGCGCATGCGCGCGCGTGTGCGCACCGGCGGGACGCGTGGGTGCCGGCGCCTGTGCCTGCGGAAGGGCGAGCGTGCCCGCGTCGACGTCGACGTCGGCGTCCTCGACCGAGATGCCCGCATCCGCCGCGTCATCCGCCTCGCCGTGGGCTGCTTCCGTCGGGCAGTCGTGGCAGGCGCTCCCCGTCAGCCGCAGCAACGCATCGCGTGTCGCAACGTGGCTCGCTTCGTGGGCATGCGCGTCGGCGTCGTCGGACCTGAGCGCTGCGCGGAAGAGCTGCGTGAGCTCGTCGAGACTGATGAGCCACGTGCACGTGTTCCCCACCACGTCGTAGTCGTAGAGCCCGACCGGCAAGTGATCGCAGGGTGCGGGCGTTCGCTCGGGCGCCGATTCGAGCCAGCCGTACTCGATGTAGGCCAGCGCGGCCGTCGACCGGTGGGTCGTGACGCGCGCCCCGTCTTCGTAGCAGCTGAACACCTCACGCGTGCCTTCGTCGTCGCGCACCGTGCGGCGCAGCGGCTGCCACTCGCCGTGGCCACCTGGAATCCCGCACTCGAAGGTGGGCACCACCTCTTCGAGACCGAGCGGCATCCAGACCTGGTCGCGGTGCTCGTCACACGAGAGCTGCGCTCCGAGATGGCCGTAGCCGAGCCGACAGCCAGGCGGGCACTCCACGTCGATGTCGCGCATCGCACTGCCCGCATACACGAGCAGCAGCGTGACGATGGCGAGGCCGACGCACACGGGCCGCGCGCGCCGATCGATCCACCGAAGCAGCGCGGTGGCGCGCGACTGGTACCAGTTCTTGGCGAGGCTCGGATCGCCGCCGCCGAGCAGCGTCGCGGCGGCGCCGAAGAGGGCGGCGACCTGCGGGAGCGCGCTGACGTACGCCGCGATCGGGTGACCGCGGAGCTCGACCCACGCGAACCAACTCGCGCCACAGAACGCGAGAAAGAAACTGAGCACCCAGCTGCGCGCCGCCGTCCAAGGCGCGCTCAGGCCTGGGGCCGCGTGCTTGGGATCGCGGCGCAGCACCACGTCGACCGCCAACCTTCGTCCGCCGGTCGGCGCGCTCGGTTTCTCGTCGGGGGGCTCGTTCATCGGGCGCGAGTATACGAAGCGCGGCGTCGGCGCGCGCAACTCGCGTCGATTCGGGGTTACGCGCTGACCCGCGTGGCGGGATCGGCGGGGGTGGAGAGATCGACGAGCGCGTCGGCGCCGACGAGCGTGAGCGCGACGGAGGGCAGGCCGGTCGTCGCGGGTCCAGCCAGTACCGCGCCGCTCGCGTCGAACTCGCTCGCGTGGCACGGACAGAAGAAGGCTGGACCGGCGGGCACGAGCGGCCCGCGCGCCGGCGGCTGACAGTCGTTCGGTGAGAGCGTCGGGCGCGCGCAGGTGCGGTCGGCGCACATCGCGACCGTGCAGCACGCGTGAGGACACGCGGCGCTGAGCGCGTAGAAGCCGCGCGCATCGTGCGCGACGATGGCCGCGGTGTGGTCGTCGACCGCCATCAGCGTCACCTCGCCGACCGCGAGGCGCGCCGCGCCGGGGATCTGGATCACGCTGCGCTCGACGAGGCAGTACGAGAGCCCGGGCCCCATCCCCGGGCTCGCGCACGAACGGTCGGGCCCTCCCACGCACGCGCCGAGCAGCGCACCACCGGCGGTCACGAGAAATCGCCGGCGCTGCAGTGTGATCACGGGCGGCATCGGCCGGACGCGATATCGCACGTCAGCGGCGACTGACAGTCCGCGTCGCGCGTGCACGCGAACGCGCAGGCGTGATCGCTCGGCCCGAAGCCGTGCGGTTGGACCGTCACGAAGAGCTGACAGACGTAGTGGTCGGACGTCCGACAGTCGGCGTCGGTCGTGCAGGTGCGGAAGCACGCGGGGATCTCGCCGCCGATCGCGACGCACGTCCCGCCGGGCGGGCAGACGTCGACGTCGTTGCACGGCTCCATCGTGCAGTAGCCGCCCGGATAGTTGTCGCCGGCTTCCGTCGCGCACGCCTCGCGCGGATCGGTCCCGCAGTCGATCGTGCTCGTGCATGCCGTGCCGATGTGGTTGCTCGGCGGAGGCGCGCAGCGACCCCCCGCGTTCGCGGTGTCGCACACGAGTCCATCGGTCCCGCAGTTCGCGTCGGTGGTGCAGTGCGCGCCGATGCCGGTGGCGGGCGCTGCGCCGTCGGGCGGGCAGTCGAAGAGCAGCTCGAGCGTGTCGATCTCGAGCGCGCCGTTGTCGCTCTGGATCTCGATCATGGCAACGTCGCTCGCCGCGATCGCCGCATCGAGCGCCATCAGCGACTGGTTGATGTCGTCCGAGACGGTGGTCGTACCGCCCACGCGGTGGCAGGTCGGCGCGCGCGTCGCGACCGCGCCACGCACGATGTCCCAGTCGGAGCGCAGCGAGGCGACGTCGGCCCGCACGCCCGCGATGTCACCGAAGTGCCCATCGATGCCGACCTGCCGAAACACGGCGTCCATGCGGATCACGCCCTGGGGCGCGTCGGGATGGAAGTAGTCGAAGAGCTCGGGCATCGCGAGGCCGATCGCGTTCGACGCGTACGCCGCCGCGCGCTGGTCGTGAGCGGGAATGGCGGTCATGAGGGTGGCGACGGCTGCGTCGACGGCACGCACCTGCGCCGCAGGGAAACCAGGATTGGCGGCCTTCGCGCGCGTCCACACCGTCTGCAAGAGCGAGAGCACGGCACCGGCGCGATCCCAGGCCGGCGTCCGATCCATCGCGGTCCCGAAGGTCGTCGACACGAGGCCCTCCGCGTCGCGCTCGACATCGCGCATGTCGGCCGAGACGACACCACTGGTGGCC
>JAYVCF010000338.1:0-4252 GCA_043750095.1 Deltaproteobacteria bacterium | reverse complement strand
GGTGCCCGGCCAGAGGTCCGTGGGTGCTGGCGGGCCGGTCTCGACGGCGCTCGCATCGACCGCGCCGACATCTGCGGCGCGCGCGTCGAGCGGCTCCACGGCCGCGTCGAGCAGGGCGATGCTCGCGTCCTCGTCGCGGTCCGGATACGCGGCGTCTCGCGAGGTACCTGGCGCCGATGGAGCGTCGCAAGCGACGATCGCGACCGCGAGCACGACGAAGCGAAGTCGGGCGAGTTGGACCATCACAGCCCCGCGAGCACCGCCGCGAAGAGGGCGACGAGCGCGAGCATGAGGAGCACGCCGAGCGCGGCCCCGACGCGAGGCCACCACGCCGCGACGAGGCCGACCACCGGCGCCGCAGCAAAGACCGGGAGCAGCAGGATGCCGATGCCCTGTCCGAAGCCGGTGTTGCTCGCCATCGTCGGATTCACGAATGGTGCGAGCACGATGGTGCCGATGGTGACGAGGACGGCTCCGGCCACGACAGCAGCCGTCGCCCCGCTGCCAATGCCCACACGGATCGTCACGCTCGAGGGGGTCAAGGCTCGCATCGTCGGGCATCCGAATCGCCGCGTCCATCTGCGGCGGAGACCAGAGGCTGTGCGCGATCGCGACGGCGTCCTCTCGATCGAAGACCGCGCCTGCGCCGAGTCCCCAGGAGATCGAGACCATCCTCACCCGCCTGCTGCGACGAGCACGCTGCACGACAGATTTGGCGCCCGGCGCGGGCACCCCCGGCAACGAAAGTGGCGACGCCTCCTGGCGCGTGGTGCAGGCGTAGACTCGGGTGGCCGGTTGCATCGAGGTCGGTTCTTTTCTTGGCGGTCACGAGACCCCGCACGACAGATTGACCCGCGCCGCTGGGAAGAATCCCCGTGTGTCGCACCTGCGCGAGCAGGAAAGACGAGTGGCAGTGTTTCGTATTTCGCGGCGCTGCGATCGGTGTTCCCCAACAGGAGGTGCCGATGGAAGCGATCGTAGAGCGGTGCTGTGGTCTGGACGTCCACCAGGCGGTGGTCGTCGCCTGCGTGCTCGTGGGCGAGGCGAGCAAGCGACCGAAGAAGGAGGTGCGAACGTTCCGCACGCTGACCTCCGATCTCGAACAACTGCGGCAGTGGCTCGCGGAGCACGGTGTCACGCACGTCGGCATGGAGGCGACCGGCGTGTACTGGATCCCGGTGTACGCGGCGCTCGAAGGTCGGTTCGACCTGACCGTGGGGGAACTACTTCAAGACCGGGAACGCGGACACGAAGTTCACTCAGATCGACGACTACGTGTACCGGCGCATCACGCGCTGGCTGTGGCGTCGGGGTGGACAACGCACGCGCTTCCGGTCGTCGAAGTGGCCCTCCACCCGGCTCCACGAGATGGGCCTCCACCGACTGCGCGGAACCGTCCGATACCCGTCGCAAGCCGCCGAGCAGAGACCGTCGGTAAGCCGTGTGCGGGAAATCCGCACGCACGGTTTGAAAGGGGGTCCTGCCCTTTCATCGATGCACAACATCCGGTGAAGGGGCAGGATCTACCAGTGCGCGAAAGTAGCGCCCATGCGGACGACGCCCGGGGGCTATCGAGCGCGCCAGGCGCCGACGGTCGTGGTCGCGTCGGAGGCGCTCGGGGGTGGGAGCTCGAGCGCGAGCACGTGGGGCTCGAGCGAGTTGCCGATCGTGAGCACGGCGAGGTACTCGATCGCGTTCGCGTCCGCGGCGCGGCAGCCGCAGGCGCGCAGGCCTTCCGGGATCGCGGTGCGCATCAGCTCGGCCCGCGCTTCGACGCTCGGGAGCGCGCCCAGCATCGCGATCAGCGGCCGGCACGATCCGACGGCCATGGTCCATCCGGCCGAGAGCGCGTCGCCGCGCTCGTCGTAGGCCGACGCCGCGATGCGCGCGCACGCAGCACCGAGGCTCGCGGGGCACGTCGGCAGCGCGGCGCGAGGCGCGGTGTCGTACGCGAGCACCATCACGCGGTGGTCCTCGGTGCCGGCGAGCGCGGCGCGCACGTCTGCGAGGGAGAGGCTCCGATCGGCCCACACGTCGACGCGCCCTGGGTACGCACGGCGCGGATGGAGCAACGGCCAGTTGCGGCGCATCGTCTCGACGTCCTGGCGCATCTGCGCGGCGTCGACGGTCCGTCCGTCGAAACGAACCGCGCGATCCGCGGAGATGCGGACGATCGGCGCCACGTCCGTCGGCGTGATGCCCGTGTGCGACGTCGGCGCGTCGACGTCCGCGGGCGCGAACGGGATAGGTGCCTGGGGCACCGCGGCGATCGTTCGCTCCATCCGAACGATGCGCGCCTCGCACTCGGCCGCCTGATCGGCGATGCCGCAGCCGATCGACGACGCGATCAGCACCGACGCGAGCACCGACACGACGAGCCGCGACACGCCCGGCCCGGAAGCGATCGGCGCTGACACGGCGCGCGGCCTTGCCTCGACTGCGATGTGCGGAGCGCGAGCCCCCGTTCGATGGATCATTCGCCCGTATTTATCACGCGACCCCTATTTATGACGCGACATCGTTCGCGCGCCTGAAGACGGGCGGCTCCCGAAGGGATGACCCGGCTCGAGCTTCGCGTTCGGTCAGGGCTTCTGCGCCGCCCGTTTTGATCGAGAGACGCGCGACGTCAGAACGACGCCGCGAGCCGGCCGTGTGTCGCGCGAGCGTGGAGGGCGTCGACGCCGAGTGCTGCGCAGTGCATCGCGCCATCGCTCGACACGCCGCACGCGAAGCGATCGCCCATGACCAGCTCACGGGCATCGTCGAGACGGTCGATCTGCGTGATCCGACCACTGGTGGCGCTCCAGCAGAGCGTCTCGTGCCGCGTGGTCTCTGCGCACGCACCGCCGGGACCAACCGCGATGCGCTGGCCACCCGCGAACGAGCCGACCGGCGTTCCGAAGCGCCACTCGGGCGTACCCCAGTCGTCGAGTCGGAGAAGCTCGCCTGCGGACGTCATGGCGAAGAGCCCGCTCGCACCGCCCGCGAGCGAGACGACGCCGCCGAGCTCGGGAACGCGCGCCGCGATCGGCGACGCAGCTGTCCAGCACCACACCTCGCCGTCGCCGGTTCGCGCGCACCCTCGCGACCCGTAGACGGCTACTTCCGCGGCGCCCGCGAGCTCGCGGACATCGACCGCCGGCTCGTCGTGACGTGCACAGCGCACGTGCCCACTCTCGCTTCTGCCGCACACCAGGGCGTCGCTCACGGCCACCTCGAACGCATCGTCGAGTCCGGGAACGAGCGCTGCGTGCGTGGTGCCGTCATCGTCCCAACCGAAGCACGCCACGACTCCGCTGCCGAAGAGCGCGCACCCGCGCGTCTCGGTGACGACGACGTCGATCGCACCCTCGGTACCCGGGACATCGACCACGTTCGTGCGTCCGCCGTCGATGTACATGCACTGCACCGGGTCTGCATAGTCCACGGCACAGACGCGTCGCCCCGCACCGGAGAGCGCGAGGAGTGGCAGCGCGAAGCCGGGCGCTCGCGCTGCAGCAGCCCCCGACCGCGGCAGCGAGTGAGCGCAACCAGTGAAAGAGAGCAGTGCGGCCAGCGCCGTGGTGATGAGCGAGCGGTTCATGATCAGCCTCCTGATCGGGTGCATCGCAATCGCGATGCCATCAGAAAGTGCCGCCGATTGGGGGTGTGTCCCACACTCGTGCAGTCCCGTGCGCATCGACGCGTGCAACGGAGTGCGCGCCGCCGAAATGCGCGCCCGCCGTCATGCGCCGCCAGCGACGCCAGCGGCCGCACTGGGTTGCCCTGCGTTCTTCGTTTTCGTGGGGGCCACGAGTACAATCGCGCGGTGGCCTATCGGACCCCCGAGGAGCGTGTCGGGACGGTCCTGGCGGACCGCTATCGAGTCGAGGAGATCATCGGTCGCGGTGGCATGGGCGTCGTCTTCGCCGCGCGCCACACGTGGACGGATCGCCCGGTGGCGCTCAAGATTCTGCGGCCGCACCTCGTCGATGACGAGGAGGTCGCGCGGCGGTTTCTCCAGGAGGCGCGCGCGGCGGCGGCGCTCCGGCACCCGAACGTCGTGGACGTGCTCGACATGGGGCGCGCGGAGGACGGCACGGTGTTCATCGCGCTCGAGCGGCTCGAAGGCAGCTCGCTCGCCGACATCGTCGCTCGCGCCGACGCGCCGCTCTCCGTCGCGCGTGCCATGGGCATCGTCCTGCCGATCCTCGATGCGCTCGGCGCGGCGCACGCCGCAGGCATCGTGCACCGCGACGTCAAGCCGGAGAAC
>JAYVCF010000337.1:0-4003 GCA_043750095.1 Deltaproteobacteria bacterium | reverse complement strand
CCGAACACGACGAAGTAGAGCGAGGTCGAGAGCACCGGCGAGACGATGCTCTGGATCAGCGTGCGGAACGTGCGCGCCATCTCGAACGAGTAGATCGCGCGGATCGCATGGACGTTCATGAGGGCTCCGTGACGAGGCTGACGAAGATGTCTTCGAGCGAGCTCTCGTGGGTGTGCAGGTCCCTGATCACCAGGCCCGCCTGTGCGAGCTGCGAGAGGAGCGCGGCGATGCCGGTCTCGCTCTCGAGATCGAAGTTGTACGTCAGCGAGCTTCGGTCCGCGGAGAGCACGAGCGGCAACGACGCGAGCACGTCGGGAATCCGATCGAGCGGCGCCGTGAGCTGGATCGTCAGCTGCCGCTTGCCGAGCTTCTGCATCAGCGCCTTCTTCTCCTCGATGAGGATGATGCGGCCCTTGTTCATCACGCCGATCCGATCGGCCATCTCCTCGGCCTCTTCGATGTAGTGGGTGGTCAAGATGATCGTCACGCCGCTCTCGCGCAGCGCGCGGACCATCGCCCACATGTCGTGGCGCAGCGATACGTCGACGCCCGCCGTCGGCTCGTCGAGGAAGAGCACGTCGGGCTCGTGCGAGAGCGCCTTGGCGATCAACACGCGCCGCTTCATGCCGCCCGAGAGCGTCATGATCTTCGCGTCCTTCTTCTCCCAGAGCGAGAGATCGCGCAGCACCTTCTCGATGTGCTTGGGGCTCTTGGGCTTGCCGAAGAGCCCGCGGCTGAACGAGACGGTGGACCAGACGGTCTCGAACGCGTCGGTCGAGAGCTCCTGCGGGACGAGCCCGATCTTGCTCCGCGCCGCGCGATAGTCGCGCACGATGTCGTGCCCATCGACGAGCACGGTGCCGGTGGTCGGCGTGACGATCCCGCAGATGATCCCGATGAGCGTGGTCTTGCCCGCGCCGTTGGGCCCGAGCAGCGCGAGGATCTCGCCGCGTGCGATCTCGAGATCGACGCGATCGAGCGCGACGAGCCCGCTCGCGTACGTCTTGCTGAGCCCCGAGACGGTGACGATGCTCGCCATGGCGGCCGCAGCATCGCATCTCGAGCGAGAACCGCTCGTAGGTTCCGCGAGAGCCTCACCGATCGGATCAGCCGTTCTTGCCCTCGAGCAAGTACGCTGCGCCGATCCCCGCGGCCATCTCCTCGGGAGAGATCTTGCCGTCGCCGTTGATGTCGAGCGCCGTGAACACCGCCGCGCTGCCGCCCCACTCCTCGCGCGTGATGAAGCCGTCGCCGTCGAGGTCGTACACGTGGAAGAAGTCGCGCGCGCTGCGCTCGACGAACGCTTCGCCGCGCATCGCCTTGAGCCGCTCGCTGAGCAGCTTCTCGAGCACGACGATGGCCTTGCTGAAGCCGGCGATGCCCTCTTCGAGCTTCTCCTTCGCCATGCGATCGGTGTCGTGCATCTTGCGGAACGTCGCCTCGTCCATGGCGATGCGCTCGACGGACGCGGTCTTGGCGCGCTCGGGATCGAGCTTGCGCGGCAGCGTGCCCTCGGTCTTTCGCAGCTCGGCCAGGTAGTTCGGCGCGATGGTCAAGAGATCGCAGCCCGCAAGCTCGGTGATCTCGCCGAGGTTGCGGAAGCTCGCGCCCATGATCTCGGTCTTGTGACCGAACTTCTTGTAGTACTCGTAGATGCGCGTGACCGAGACCACGCCCGGGTCCTCGCTCGGTGCGTACTCGGTCTTGCCGGTGTCCTTCTTGTACCAGTCGAGGATGCGGCCGACGAAGGGCGAGATGAGCGTCACCTTCGCTTCCGCGCACGCGACCGCCTGGTGCATGCCGAAGAGCAGCGTGAGGTTGCAGTGGATGCCTTCCTTCTCGAGGCTCTCTGCTGCCTTGATGCCCTCCCACGTGGAGGCGATCTTGATCAGCACGCGATCGCGCTTGGTGCCCGCTTCCTCGTAGAGACGGATCAAGTAGTGCGCCTTCTCGAGCGTGGCGGCCGTGTCGAACGAGAGGCGCGCGTCGACCTCGGTGGACACCCGGCCGCGCACGATCTTCAAGATGCGTAGCCCGAACTCGACCGAGAGCCGATCGAGCGCGACCTTCACGATGGCATCGTGCCCCGCCCCGGCGCCCGCGTTCTTCTCGGCCCAGCGAAGCGCGTCGTCCACCACCTCGCGATATGCGGGCATCTGCGCGGCCGCCGTGATGAGCGAGGGGTTCGTCGTGGCATCGCGCGGCGCGAATTGCTCGATCGAGTTGATGTCACCGGTGTCGGCGACGGTCACGGTCATCTTGTCGAGCTGTTCCAGAAGCGTGGACATCGGGGCGCCCTCCAGGGCGACAGGCTACCCCGACGAGTGGCGCGCAGGCCATGGTGGTCCGCGCCAGGACACACGAACGGTGGATCGCGCTGCCGAGCTAGGGTCGTGCGGTGCGCCTGTTGCCCTCCCGCTCGCGCCCCTCCCCGGCGCCGCGTGTGGCGGTGCGCGCCCGGCGCCCGTCGGTGATCACGGGGGTCCTCGATCGATCTCGTCGCGATGCTCCCGGTCCTCGATCGGCGTCGTCGCGGAGCACCCGGGTCACGGATCGGCGCACCCGGTCTCGATGGTGATGGGATCCGGTTTGTGCGAGAGAAGGACCAGCCCTCGCGCTCCGCCGGCTCGGACATCTCACCCGAGCACCCGGTTCGGATCGTTACCAGAGCACCGGTCCCTTCACCCCGACATCTCGATGGTCCGCTCGGACGGGGCGCCCTGGGACCTCGTCGTGGGTGCGAGTGGCATCGAGGTTGACGCGGGCCGGTGGGATGCGCCACGCGATCTCGGCCGCGTACCCACCCACGCGGCGCTCGTCGTCCCCGGGAGCTGGCGCACGGGCGCCGCGTGTCGCTCGGCCTCGACCCATCTGCCGAGGGAGGCTCACATCGTGGCGGGCGATTTCGAGAGCGCGGTGTTCGCCGCGCGCATCGCCGACATCGAGCGCGTATTGCGCATCGCGCTCGGGCTCTTCGTGACGCCGATGCTCGTGCTCGTGGGCTTCGCCTTCGTCGTGGTGGTCGTCGCGCCGTTTCGCTGAGCAGCGTCACCTCTCGCGGAGAGAGGCTAGGCGGCGCGCTTGGTCGTTGTAGACGCGCGCAGCCGATAGTCGCGAACCAACGACTCGAGGGGAATGCCGAGCTTGGCGTGCAGCGCTCGGATCATCGGAAGCGTCAATCGCCGACGCTTGCCGAGGATCTCGGAACAGCGCGCGCGCGTGCCGAAGATCGCGATGAGCTCGGGGGCTCCGACCTGCCCCTGCTCGACGCGGAATCGAATCGCTTGGATCGGATCGGGCGGGTCGATCGGGAACGCCGCCCGTTCGTACGCGTCGACGAGCGTGCTGAGCACCTCGAAGCGGTCACCCTCGGGAGTTCCGGCACGTGCTTGCCAGAGTCTCTCGATCTCCCGGAGCGCGCGCCCATGGTCTTTCGCATTGCGGATGGGCCTGACGTTCATGGTCGCCTCGCTTCCGATCTTGGTCGCATCGATGCGATCGTACTCGGCGTGAGTGCCGATGAACCGAACGTAGACCGCGTGGAACTCGTACTTCACGGCCACCACCACGCGATACGTGTTTCCTTTGATGTTGAACACGACGCGGTCGCCAGGAAGAAAACTCGCGCTCGCAAACCCGCGCTTGATGTCCACGGGGCCGGACCACTGTGCCCGACTGACTTCGGCGAACCACGCCCGCAGCGGCTCGCGTGCGCTCGGGTGGAATCCGCTGAAGCGCAGGATCGTGGATCGACTGAAGACTCGCACACCTTGCCAAGCGTGCCCCGGTCCCGCCCTGGGAGCAACCGTGAGGAGGTGTCGGACACCATTGCGCCCGCTCCCGCTCTAAGGCGCGTCGGCGACGCGAAACGCCCGCGGGGTTCACGACGGGTCGATCACGATCCTCGCGCGCGATCTCGTCTCGCGCGTGCTCCCCCACGTCCGCATCCGGCAGTGGACTCTCTCGATCCCGTTTTCGCTGCGAATGCGCTTCGCCTTCGACC
>JAYVCF010000336.1:0-9728 GCA_043750095.1 Deltaproteobacteria bacterium | reverse complement strand
ATGGTGGACACGGTGCCGGCCGTCGCGACGTTGCCGAGCACGAGGTGGATCACCATCACCACGTACGCCTCGGGATCCACGTCGGCGCGGATGACGCCGATCTCTTGCGCGCGCTTGATGTTCTCCGACAGCACCGCGAGCCAGGGGCTCACGAACTCGGCCACGAGCGCGCGCATCGAGTCCGGGCGATCGAGCGCCTCGCGCAGGAGCAAGCGGGCCCGCGAGGGATCCTCCACGAAGAACCCGATCGTCTCGTCGAGGATCGCGTCGAAGCGATCTTCACGCGCCGCCGCACGAAGCAAGCGCGGCAGCGTCTCGTTCCAGCGCGAGAGCAGCGCCTCGAGCACCGCGCGGTGCAGCACGTCCTTGCCCGCGTAGTGATAGAGGAGCGACTGCTTCTTCACCCCGACGGCGTCGGCCACCTCTTGGATCGACGTCGCCTCCACGCCCTGCGCCGCGAAGAGCCGCGTGGCCTCGCGCAGGATCTCCATCTCGACGTCCTTGTCCTTCGCTGCCGCCACGCGCGCTCTCTACCAAGTGGTGAGAGAGATGTCTACCAGATGGTAGGCAACGCGCAACGGGTTGACCGGTGCGAACGACGAGTGGACGCTGACAATCATGCGACGACGCTCTTCTGGGCGCGCGGTTTCCGCTCCGCGCTGACGAGGCTCGTCAGCTGACGCCGCCAGGCTCGGAACTCGCCTCGAGCACCCGCTTCAGATCCGATGGAGTGCGAGGCGCCGTCCGATCGATGTGGCGAGACGCTGCAGATCGGCCGGGTCGCTGGTCACGACCAGGTCCCCTCGGCGGAGCGCAGCGACGACGACGAGCGCGTCGACGACGTCGCTCGTCCGAGCGCGCGCGCAAGCGCGGCCGGCCGCTCGGCCGTCGAGGTCGCCGCTCGCCTCGATGCGGCAGCCGCCGAGGAGACGCGAGAGCTGCGCCTGGGGACCGCCTCGCCACGCTTGTGCGAGGACGACGACGGGCACCGTGGGGAGCACGCCGCGCGCGAGCACCCGTGCATGGAACGCCCACGCATCGACGCGACCCGACTCTGCGGCGAGGAGCAAGCCCGTGTCGTACGTCACGCCGCTCACGGCGCGCGGCGCGGTCGGCGGGCGTGCCCGACGCCCGCTCGATCAAGCACTGCGTCCGCCTGTCGGAGTGCTGCCGCGGGCATCGTACCGTGCTGCCTCTCGAACGCCGCAACGCCCCGCAGGCCCGCCTGCACCCGCAGTCGTGTCTCGGCTGCATCGTTGAGCCACGCCGACAGGCTCGACCCTTCCTCGGTCGCGCTCGCACGCGCAGCAGCGACGACTCGCTCATCGAGCGCGATCGAGAGTTTTCGGACGCCCATGATCAGAAGGTGCCACCGCGGTGCGAACATGTCGAGTCCGACTCGCTGATCAGGGCGCGCTGGGAACGACGCCGAGATCGAAGAGCGCGCTGCGCACGTCGTCGCGGTCGAGGGAGTCCGGCGCGATGGCGAGGTAGCGCTGGTAGTGCTGGATCGCGCCGGCGCGCTCGCCCGAGAGGCGCATGCCGTCGCCCAGGATCCGATGCGCGTCCGCGAGCCAGGCGGGGCGTGGCGTCATCGTCTCGCCGATCTGCGTCGCGCGGGAGAGCGCATGGACGGACTCGGACGTGTGGCTCGCATCAAGCTGCAGGCGCCCGAGGCGATACCACCACAGGCCGTTCAGATCGTCGGCCGCCACGGCGTGCGAGTAGGCGGTGATCGCGTCGGGGAGCTGCCGCAGCTGATCGAAGCAGTCGCCCTCGGCCGCGAGCGCCTCGTGGCGATCGGGCGAGAGCTCGACGGCGCGACGCAGGTCGACCAGCGCGTCGCGCACCATGCCCGAGCGCAGGCGCGCCACGCCGCGCACGTAGTACGCGTCGCCGAGCGACGCATCGTGCTGGAGCGCCTCGTCGGAGCGCGAGACGGCGAGGCCGATCTGGTTGGCCATCAGCGCGGCCCAGCCGGCCCACATGTAGAACTCGCCGCGCGTGGAATCCAGGCCGAGCGCGCGGTTGAAGTGCTGCTCGGCCTCGGGGAACGTGCCGCGCGCGAACGCGATGCGCCCCGTGTAGTACTCGGCCTCCGCGTGGGGGGGCACTTCCTGCATGACGGGCGCGAGCGTCGTCTCGGCCTCGTCGTAGTTGCCCACCGCGACCAGCGCACCGCCGAGCCGCAGCTCGAGGCTCGAGTCGTCCGGGTGCTCCAGGAGCGCCTGTCGGTAGAACTCGACGGCGCGGTTCTCCTCGTGGCGCGCCTCGAAGAGGAGGCCGCGCTCGAGCGCGAGACCGGGATGATTCGGATCGACCGCGGCGAGCGCCTCGAACGCCTGCGCGGCCTCGTCGAGATGGTTCTCGCGACGCAGCGTGACCGCGAGTCCGAAGCGCGCGGCCGGCAGCGCGTCGTCGAGCGCGAGCGCCGCGCGGAACGCCGCCTCGGCCTCCGACAAGCGCCCCTGCGAGAGCGCGTACGTCCCGAGCTCTTCACGAACCTGCGCCGTCTGCGGCACCGCGCTCGCTGCCGACTCGAGCAGCGCGACCGCATCGCTCGTACGCCCCGCGTGATCGTAGAGACGCGCGAGCGAGAGATAAGGCTCGAACACCGCGGGCGCGATCCGCACGCTCTCGCGATAGTGCGTCTCGGCGAGGTCGGCGTGACCGAGCTGCTCTTCGACGCGACCGAGCCAGAGCTGCACCTCGGCGTCGTCGGGGCTCGTCGTCGCGAGATCGGTGAGCGTCGTGTGCGCCTCTTGCACGCGATCGAGCTGCGTCATCGCGCGCGCCGCGCCGAGCCGCGCTGCGAAATTCGCCGTGCGACCGTCGGGCAAGGTGAGCGTGGTCGCCTCCGCCGCGCCGATCACGGCCTCGAAGCGAGCGAGCGCATCGGCCGGGCGATCGAGGAGCAGCATGCGCCCCTCGCCGAGGATGGCGGCCATGTCGCTGCTGTCGGCGTCGGCGGCCTCTTGGTAGGCCTCGAGCGCTTGGCCCGTGCGACCGCGCGACTCGTAGATCGATCCGAGGAGCGACCAAGCCTCCGCTCGCAGGCGCGCGTGCGCGACCAGCGTCTGATCGCCGAGCGGCTCGCGGCCCACGACCTGGCTCGCGAGCGTGATGGCCTGCGCGTCGTCGCCCGTCGCATGGAGGCGCAGCGCGCGCGCGTAGAGTGCCTCCACGTGATCGGGCGCGGCCTCGAGCGTGGCGGCGAGCGCCGCGTCGTACGCCGCGAGGTCGTCACCGTGCGAGAGCGCGCGCGCGAAGCCCCAGCGAGCGGCCGCGCCACCGTCGTGATCGATCGCGGCCTGGAACGCCTGGCTCGCGTCGGCCGGGCTCTCGTTCGCGAGTGCGATCTCGCCGTCGAGCAGATCGACCAGCGGATCGTCGGGCGCGAACGCGCGCGCATGCGAGACCAGGCTCGCCGCGTGGGAACGATCGCCCGACTGCAACGCCTCTGCGGCCAACCCGAGCGCGAAGACGGGATCCATCGGGTCCTGCTGGTGGATCCGCTCGCGGATGCCGCGCGTGCTGGAGGCGAGCGCCGAGTCGCCGAAGCGCAGCTGCGCGAGCGCCAGCACGTAGAGGCTCCGCGAGAGGAGCGGGCGGTTGAGCCCCGCGTCATGTCGCGCCGTCCCGAGCAGGCGAAGGGCTTGTCGATAGGACGCGGGCGTGTCGTGTCGCACGAGCTCGCTCGACTGCGCCATGGCCGACTGGACCGCGGGCGTGCTGGCCGCCTCGGGCAAGAGCTGTTCGATGGCGTGGATGCCGAACGGGCCGTAGGGCGTGAAGTAAAGCGCGCCGCCGACGCCGGCGATGAGCGCGATGAGGACGACCGCGACGACGATCCCGCGACGCGAGCGCGGCTTGTCGGCCGACCGCGCGAGCGTCTTCGGCTGCGTCTGGGCCGGACGCTCCACGTCGACCCGCGAAGGGCTGCGACCCCCCGCGCGCTCTTCGGGGATGTCGGCGAACTCCATGTCGCCGCCCTCGGGCAGGTCGATCTCACCGTGCCCACGCGGCGGTACGCTGCGACGCTGATCGGGCCTCTGATCGGACCTCTGATCGGGCCTCTGATCGGGAACGGGCAGCTCGAACTCGCTGACGGATGCGCGCGCGCTCGCGGCCTTGCGCGGCGGCGGGAGCTCGAGGTCCTGATCGACCGAGGGGCCGCCACCGGTCCGTGCGCGCGGCGGCGGAAGATCGAGATCCCCCATGGGCGCGGCAGCGGGAGCAGCGCCACGACGCGGCGGTGGAAGGTCGAGATCGGGAAACGCGCCGCCCCCGTCGGCATGAAGCGGGGGCAGCTCCGCGGGGCCACGTCGCACCTGCGGGAGATCCGCAGGGCCGCGCGGAGCCGGCAGGTCGGCCGGTCCGCGAAGAACCGGGAGGTCCGCCGATCCACGCGGAGCGGGCAGATCGGTCCCGTCACGAAGCGCCGGAAGATCCGCGGAGCCGCGCGGCGCGGGGAGATCGATCGCGTCGCGCGGTGCGGGGAGATCGGTGAGCTCGACGCCAGCGCGCTTGGGCATCGGAAGGTCGAGGTCACCGAACGCACGGTCGGCATCGGCGAGCACGCGCCCGCCGGCACCCTTGGGCGCGGGCAGATCGGTCAGGCCGCCCTTGGGCGCGGGAAGATCGAGCTCGATCCCACCGGCACGCCCGCTCGGCTGCGGCAGGTCGAACGCATCGGGATCGTCGAAGGGCGTGCGCGACATGTCCGCGAGCGCGGGCTTCACGCTGTCGACGCGTTGGTGTCCACGCGGCGCGGGGAGATCGATCTCGAGCATCGAAGCGCCTCCGCCACGCAGCGCAGGAAGATCGAGCTCGTCGTGGGCCGGGGCACGCTTGGCGGCGCCGCGCGGAGCCGGAAGGTCGAGCTCGTCGAGCGGCGCGGCGGCCGGAGCCCTCGCACCACGCAGCGCAGGAAGATCGAGCTCGATGGGCGGCGCGATCGGAGCCTTGCCACCACGCAGCGCAGGAAGGTCGGTGTCCATCGGCGGCGCGATCGGAGCCTTGCCGCCACGCAGCGCAGGAAGGTCGGTGTCCATCGGCGGCGCGATCGGAGCCTTCGCACCGCGCGGCGCAGGAAGATCGAGATCGTCGAGCGGCGGGGCCGTCATGGCCGGCGGCGGCATCGGCGGCGCGATCGGGGCCTTGCGCGCGGCGGGACTGCCCGGCACCGGCGGGCCCGTCTTGGGTCCAGCGCCGCGGAGCGCGGGAAGATCGAGATCGTCGAGCGCCGGCGCGGACGGCTTGGGCATCGCTCCGCGAGGTGCGGGAAGATCGAGGTCGTCACCACCGAACGGCGGCGCGATGGGAGCGCGCGGCGGCGGCTTCGGGGCAGCGCCGCGCGGAGCCGGCAGATCGACGTCGTCGGTCTCGGGCGCTTTCGCACCGCGGGGCGCCGGAAGGTCGAGCTCGTCGAGGTCGTCCGACGGCGGCGGTGGTGCCGGCACCATCGGCTTCGGCGGCGGCGGAGGAGGTACCTTCGGCGCGGACGGAGCGGCGCCCATCCCACCCAGCATGGTGGTCTTCGGAACGGGAGCCGCCTCGGTCCGCCCGTCGGGGAACACGAGGAACGTGGTCCCGCACTTCGGGCACCGCATCTTCAGTCCCGTCGCGGGAAGGCGTCGCTCGTCGAGCGGGTACTGATGGCTGCACGAGATGCACGCGACCGTGATCATCGCCTCGGGGTCTTCCTCTTTCTCTGGCTCTTTCTCTGCGTCGTCGCGCGGAGCCGGGCCAGCCTATCACGCCGCTGTCGCGTCTCCGTACAAAGGAGGTACGGAGGAGGTAGCGCTACAGCATGGCTTGACCGCCGCGCTCCGCGGCCCTTAGGGTGGTCGCACCATGAAGCGGACCGTCACGCTCGAGATCGCAGGCGCGCGCTACCGCATGGCGTCGGATGCCGACGAAGCCCATCTCTCGCGGCTGAGCGAGCTGATCAACGAGCGCATCACCGCGCTCGGGCCGAAGGTCGCGCGCACGGCGACACCGGCGCAGCTTCTCGCGGTGGTCGCGCTCGGTCTCGCCGACGAGCTGGTCCAGGCCGAGCAGCGCCGACGCGAGGTCGAGCACGTGGTTCGTGACTCGGTCGGTCGCGCCATCGCGCGCATCGATCAGCGCCTCGCCGCCGACGCATCGCGCTGAGGGATCGCAGGATGCCGATGGTCATCGACGACGCCGAGCGTCTCGAGATCGGCATCCAGGTGAAGCGCGAGCTGCGCGATCGCATGAAGCGCGTCCGGCGCGCGCTGGGCGATGGACCGCGCGCGCTGCGCAGCGCCGCGATCGCCGAGCGTGTGATGGCGCTGCCCGAGTGGAAGGCCGCGCGTACGGTGGCGCTCTTCGTCCCGATGCGAACGGAAATCGACGTGGGCCTGCTCGAGCGCCTCGCGCGAACCGAGCGCAAGCGCATCGCCGCGCCCCGCATGATCGAAGGCACGAGCGGCGGGACGGAGCTCGAGCTGCGCGCCTGGGAAGACGGTGTCGAGCCCGTCGAGAGCGGCAAGATGGTGCGCGAACCACCCGCCGATGCGCCGCTCGTCGATCCCGCCGAGGTCGACCTCGTGATCGTTCCGGGTCTGGTGTTCGACGAGCGCGGCGCGCGCATCGGCTACGGAGCGGGGCTCTACGACCGACTGCTGCCGAAGTGCACCAAGGCGCGTCGCGTCGGCGTTGCCCACGACTTTCAGCTCCTCGCGGAGATCCCCGAGGGCCCCGGCGACGAGCGCATCCACGTGATCGTCACCAACGATCGCGTCGTGGTGATCGATCGACGACCCGCGCCCGACGAAGCAGCATGAGAAAATACATTTGGTGACAATCGGCGTGCCATAGCTCGCATCACCAATGCTCCATGCCTTCGTGATCTGTCTCTATCTCGGGGTCCTCACCGTGCTGGCCCTCTACGGGTTCCACCGCACGCAGCTCCTCTATCTCTACTGGAAGCACCGCAACCACGCGCCGAAGGCCGCCGAGAAGTGGGGCGAGCTGCCGCGCGTGACCGTGCAGCTCCCGATGTTCAACGAGATGTACGTGGCCGAGCGCCTCATCGAGAGCATCGCCGCGCTCGACTATCCGAAGGAGAAGCTCGAGATCCAGGTGCTGGACGACTCGACCGACGAGACCGTCAACATCGCGCAGGCGAAGGTCGAAGAGCTCGTCGAGCGCGGCTACGACGCCGTGTACATCCACCGCACGGATCGCACCGGCTTCAAGGCGGGCGCGCTCGAGCACGGCACCAAGGTCGCGAAGGGCGAGTTCCTGATGGTGTTCGACGCGGACTTCGTGCCGACGCCGTCCATCGTCCGCGATCTCATCGATCACTTCACGGACCCCAAGGTCGGCATGGTGCAGGCGCGCTGGGGCCACCTGAACCGCGACTACTCCGTGCTCACGCGCGTGCAGTCGATGATGCTCGACGGCCACTTCGTGGTGGAGCACATCGCGCGCAATCGCAGCGGGCGCTTCTTCAACTTCAACGGCACGGCGGGCATCTGGCGCCGCTCCACGATCGTGGACGCGGGCGGCTGGCAGCACGACACGCTGACGGAGGACATGGACCTCTCCTTCCGCGCGCAGCTGCGAGGCTGGCGCTTCGTGTACGTCCCGACGGCCGTCGCGCCTGCCGAGCTGCCGTGTGAGATGAACAGCTTCAAGGGTCAGCAGTTCCGCTGGGCCAAGGGCTCGGCGCAGACGGCGAAGAAGCTCCTTCCGACGGTCATGCGCGCAGACATCCCGTGGAAGGTGAAGCTCGAGGTGCTCTTCCACCTCACCGACAACTTCGCCTACCTCTTCTTGCTGGTGCTCGCGTTCCTGCAGCTGCCGAACATGATCTTGCGGCAGGACATCCAGCGCCCCGAGCTGCTCCTGCTCGACGTACCGCTCTTCGCCCTCACCAGCGGCTCGATCGTGCTGTTTTATCTGACGACCCACCGCGCGCTCTACGGGAATCTCTGGGAGGCGATTCGTCGCTTGCCGCTGATGATGGCGCTCGGCATCGGCCTCTCCTTGAACAACGCGCGCGCCGTCGTGGAAGGCCTCTGGGGCCACGAGAGCGAGTTCGTGCGCACGGCCAAGCACGGCGTCACCAAGAGCAGCGACGGCTGGACCAAGAAGAAGTACCGCGCGAGCAAGGAGCTCTTCTCCTGGATCGAGGTGGGCATCGGCCTCTACTTCGTCGCCACGATCGTGATGGCGGGCATCATCGGCGCCTGGACGAGCATTCCGTTCCTCGTGCTCTTCATGGTCGGCTTTCTCTACGTCGGCTCGCTCTCGCTGCACCAAGCGCGCTGACGCCCGCGTCGGCGTAAGATCGCCGAATGCGCGGTCCGCTCTCGCTCTCGTCACTCGCGCTGCTCTTCGCGTCGTGTGACGCGAGCGCGGTGCCGATGGACGCGGCGCGCGACGACGATGCCGCCATCACGCCGATCGTCTTCACGGCGAGCGCGGACGGCAGCGAGCGGACCGACTGCGCGACCACGGTCGCGGCAGGCACGGCCATCGCCAAGCACGTCACCTGTCCGGGCGAGCTGATCGACGGCGCGCTCGCGATGGGCCGGGTGGGCGACATCGTGATCGCCAATGCGCATGCGCGCTTCGTGATCCGCACGGGCAGCGAGAGCGCCTCGACGATCGGCGGGTTCGGCGGCGGCATCGTTGACGCATCGATCGAAGGAGGCGCCGACGCCATCAAGGAGATCTTCCCGCTCTTCGACTTCGGCGTCGCGCGCGCGAGCGACGTGGTCGTGACCGACGCGGGCGGCGACGCCGATGCGAGCGTGACCGTCCTCTTCGACGTGCAGCCGCTCGGCATCCTCGCCGCAGCCGCGCCAGGCCTCTCGCGCGAGCGCCCGGTGCGCGGTGCGATCGAGTATCGGCTCGCGGCGGATCGCGACGTACTCGAGATCACGCTGCGCTACTCGTCGACTCCGGGAGATCGCGGGACGACGATCACGCCCGGGCTCGCCGCCCTGATCGGGGCCACCGGCGAGCTCGAGCGTCCCGGCTCCGGGCTCATCCCCGACGGCGGCGGCGGGAGCGGCATCCCCGGTGTCGTGTCCGAGGGCCCGACGTCCGCGTTGGCGATCGCGATCGACGCAGCGTCGGGCTCGCTCCTGGCGGTGAACACCATCCACCTACTCTCGGGCGCGCATCAGAGCGTCAGGCCGGGCGAAACGAGCACTTCGATCGCGCGCATCGCGGTCGCGGCAACGGCGGCCGAGGCGTGGGCGCTCGCGAGCGCTTCGTCGGATCCGCTGCTCGTCGTCCACGGTGCTGCGGGCGATCGCGTCGAGGTCGCGACCGCTTCGCGTGCGTTCCTGCGGACGCGGTTCGGTCTCGATGGCGTTGCGCGCGTCGCGGTTCCGGCGGGGGACTACACGGTGCGTGCCGGCTTCGACGCGTTCTTTCGGGGTGCGTCGGCCTCGGTCACCGTGAGCGCGAGCGGCGGCGAGATCACCGCGCCCTCGCCTCCCTCCGCGACGATCCACGTCATCGCGACGACCGACGGCGATGCGGCCGTGCCCGTGCGGGTGACGCTGCGCGACCAGGCCAGCGGTGACGAGGTGCTCCGCTTCGTGGCGGTCGGAAGCGGCGATGCGCGTGTCCCGCCCGGCAGCTACGTCCTCGACGTCTCGCACGGCGTGGACTTCGACGTGTACGAAGAGTCGATCACCATCGCCGACGGCGACATCCGCACGGTGACCGCCATCGTCGAT
>JAYVCF010000335.1:0-49072 GCA_043750095.1 Deltaproteobacteria bacterium | reverse complement strand
TCTCGAGCGCGTGCAGTACGACATCGCCGCGCAGGGCGAGATTCCGCGCTCGTCGCTGACGATGAGCATCGAGGAGCTGCGACCCGGTGCGCTCTTCGTACGCTTCGTCTACGAGGACGAGAGCTCGGGCGCCGAGGACACGGTGGTCAACGAGCTGCGTCGCGCCGCGTACGAAGACGCAGACATCGACACCGTGGGAACGATCCGCTGGCTGGCCGAGTCCGGCCGCCTGGACGAGTGCTGACACCACGGGCCACGACCACGAACGTCAGGACAGGCTCGTCAGCAGGCCCATCGCGGCGCCGTAGAGCGTCGAAATGGTCGGGCTGGCCGTGATCGGACACGCGCCGCTGCGGCAGCCGACCACGCGGTGATAGAGGTAGCCGAGCGCAGCGCCGCCCAGGATCGAGATCGCAGTATTGATCACGGAGCACTTCTTTCCGCCGCGTCGACCGCGGCCAGGATCTCTTCGCTCGTCGCGCCGCCCGCGAAGACGCGCGCGATGGCGCATCGCGAGCCAGCGACGCACTCGCGCGCCGCCGTCGCGCTTGGGCGCAGCGGCGCTCATTCCTCGGCGACCTCGCTGGCGAGCTCCGCGTGCCGGCGCTCGACGTCGGCCTTCACCTTCACCATGTCGAGCGCGCGGATCTGCTCGACGAGCTGATCGAGCACCGCCGCGGGCACGACGCCCGAGCGCTCGAACACCATCACGCCGTCCCGGAACGCCATGAGCGTCGGAATCGCGCGGATGCCGAGCCCGCCCGCGAGCTCTGGCTGCGCGTCGGTGTCCACCTTGGCCCAGGTCACGTCGGCGTGGCGCTTGGAAGCCGCCTCGAAGACGGGAGCAAACGCGCGGCACGGCGCACACCAACTCGCCCAGAAGTCGATGAGGACGATTCCTTCCTTCTCGAGCGCTGCTTCGAAGCCCTTCATATCCATCGCGGTCGTCATGACGACTACCCCCTCCTGGTGAGAGCCAGCATCTCGGGAAAGGGTTCGCGCCAAGAGCGCGAGCGATGTGAGGCACGGCTCGTCCTCATGGAGCCAGCGCGCCGCTGCCCGCATACCCGAACGCAACCTCCCGGTTCGGAACGAGCCAGCGCTCGTCCTTGCCGTCGTACTCGAGGCTCGCGAGGATCGACTTCAGCAGATCGATGCGCGCGATGCGCTTGTCGTCCGTGCGCACGATCGTCCACGGCGCCACGGTCGTGTGGGTCCGCCCGAGCATCTCGTTGCGTGCGCGGCTGTACTTCTTCCAGTTCTTCACCGCGACATCGTCGATGGGGCTGATCTTCCACTGGCTGAGCGGATCGCGGTGCCGATCTGCGATGCGTCGCTTCTGCTCGGCCTTGCCGATGTCGAGGTAGTACTTCCGGAGCATCAATCCCGATCGCACGAGCAGCTCCTCGAAGCGCGGAGCGTCGTCCAGGAACGACTCGTGCTCGGCGTTCGTGCAGAAGCCCATCACGCGCTCGACGCCCGCGCGGTTGTACCAACTGCGGTTGAAGATCACGATCTCGCCGCCCGCAGGGAGATGAGGCACCCAGCGCTGGAAGTACCAGCTCGCCTTGTCGTGATCGGACGGAGTGCCGAGCGCCACGACGCGCGTCTCGCGTGGGCTGAGGTGCTTCACGATGCGCTTGATCGCCCCGTCCTTGCCGGCGGCGTCGCGGCCTTCGAGGATCACCAGCACACGTAGACGGTTGCGGATGACGTGGTTCTGCAGCTTCACGAGCTGCACGCGCAGCTCGTACAACGTTCGCTTGTACTCGTCGGTCATCACTTCTCCTTCAACGCGTGCGCAGTGAGGAACGACTTCACGAGGTCGTTCGGCCCGAGCGAGCAGACGGCTGCGTAGGCGAAGACGAGCGCGCTCACCGCGGGTGGTAGCGGCGACAGCTCGGCGACGCCGGACAGGCCGATGAGCGCCCCTGCGATCGTGGCGCCGACGAGCGAAGCGGCGAGCGTGGCGCTCGGACGCGATCGCCAGAACGCACGGCGCTCGCGCACCGACACGAGCGACGACACCGCGAAGAAGAGGAACGTCTGGAACGTGAAGGTCTGGAGCATCCCCTCGTGGCTCGAGAGGCCGAAGCGGTTCCATCCGATGGCCAGGAGGCCCAGCGCTTCGACCAGCGTCAGCGCGCCGAGCGCGACCGCGACGCGCACGAGCGGGCCGATGTTCCACGTCTCGGGCTTCGGCGAGGGCGCGACACGGTCGGTCGCGAGTGCGACGTGCGTGAGGTCCGTCAGACACACGAGTAAGAGCATCACGAGGGCCGAGATGACGAACCGGCCCGTCACGAGGAACGAGATCACCACGAAGCCGGCCTTCAGGATCGTGCGGCTGACCTTGTTGATGATCCACGTGACGAGTCGCTGGTACGTGGCTCGTCCGCTCTTCACGAGGTCGACGATGTTCACGAGGCCGTCGGTCGTGAGCACCGCGCTCGCGGCGCCCTTGGCCACGTCGGTCGCGCCGCTCACCGCGATCCCGACCTCGGCCTGTCGAAGGGCGGGTGCGTCGTTCACTCCATCGCCCGTCATGCCGACGACGTGGCCAGCGGCCTGCAGGCTCTTCACCACGCTGAACTTGTCCTCGGGGAACACCTCGGCGAGACCTCCCTTGTCGAGATCGACGACGGGAAGCGCGGCTTTGGGATCACCGACCAGGGCAGCGTCGTGCTTCGGGGCGCGCGCGATCTCTCCGAGTCCCAGCACCGCTGCGATCTCGTGCGCGACGGGGAGCGCGTCGCCCGTCAGCATGAGCACCTTGATCCCGAGAGCGCGCAGCTCGTCGATGAGACGGCGCGATTCGGGGCGTGGCGGGTCATACAAGAACGCGAGCCCAACCAAGCGGAGAGGCCCATCGCCGTCCGCGCACGCGATGGCGAGCGTCCGAACGCCTTTGGTCGCTTGCTCGTCGGCGCGCTTCTCGAGCACGGCGATCGCGGCAGCATCGAGCCCGGCAGCCTCGCCGACGGTACGGAGCGCGCCTTTGACGAGGCGCTGCTTCTGACCGCCGATCTCGACGACCGCCTCGGTGTGTCGCGTCTTGGCCGAGAAGGGCTCGAACGAGATCGTCTTCACGACGTCTCCGTCGAGCTTGCGATCTCTGGCGGCGCGCAAGAACGCGATGTCGATCGGATCGGCGTTCGCGGCGTTCGATGCGAGCGCGCCCGCGCGCACGACGTCGTCCTCCGTGAACCATGGCTCCGGCACAGCGCCCGTCAGGGAGAGCTGGTTCATCGTGAGCGTGCCGGTCTTGTCCGCACACAGCACGTCCATGTTCGCCGCGTCTTCGATCGCGTTGAGGCGCGTGATGAGCACGCCGCGACGTCCGAGCTCCATGGAGCCGACCGCCATGCTGACCGTGAACATGACGGGCAGCGCGACCGGCACCGCGCTCATCAGCAGCACGAGTGCGATCGGCAACACGTCGAGCACGCGCATCCCTTGGACGAGCGCCGCCGCGACCGTGACCGCGACGAGCACGCCTACGATGACGAGCAGCCATCGGACGACGCGCGAGATGACCTCGTCGACATGGAGCTTGGGACGCGCATCGTCGACGAGCTGGGTCGTGCGACCGAACTGGGTCCGTACGCCCGTCGCGATCACCGCGCCGGTCGCTTCGCCGCTTCGGACCGTCGAGCCTGCGTGCACTGCTTGGTCGACGGTCTTGTCGATCTCGCTCGACTCGCCGGTCAGCGTCGACTCGTCGACGCGGAGCGCGCCGTCGAAGAGCTGGACGTCCGCCGGCACGAAGTCGCCCGCGCGAACGCGAACCACATCATCACGAACCAGCTCGCGCGCCTGCACCGACTGCCAGCTCCCGTCGCGCAGCACCCTCGCGTTGATCTGGAGCTTGCTGCGCAGCGCCGTGACGGCCGCAGACGCGCGCTGTTCCTGGAAGAAGCTGAGGATGGCATTCCCGACGAGCAGTCCGACGGCGATCCAGAAGTCGGCCTGCTTGTGCAGGAAGAACGAGATCACCGCGATGAGCTCGATCATCCATGCCGAGATGCCCCAGAACTTCCGCGCGAAGCGAACGATGGCGTGCGCATGCTTCGTCGCGACCTCGTTCGGGCCGTCCTTCTCCAGACGCGCATGAGCGTCTGCGCTGCTGAGCCCCGTGTCGCGATTTGCGGCACGCGCGGCCGGAGCGTCGTTCGTCGGAGTGGCGGTGAGCGGTGTCATGCGGGTCAGCCCGGAGGGCGCAGCACGATCCGAGCCGCCTGCGGCGCGAGTCGGGCATCGCGGAGGGCGGGCCTCTGCGCACGATCCAGAGTCCGAGCACGAATTCGGCGCGCCCCGAGCCGCCCCGCAACGACAGAGAACGCCACACCTTGTGGCTCACGGTTGCGTGTGTACGTGCAAGTCGCCGGTCGATCCGGTGGAGGCATGGCATGGCGACGAAGAAGAAGATCGTGGTCCTCGGCTCGAGCTTCGCGGGATTCACCGCGGCGATCGAGCTGAAGAAGAAGGCGCCCGAGCACGACGTCGTCGTCGTGAGCAAGAGCCGCGAGTTCCTCTTCATGCCGTCGCTGATCTGGGTGCCGTTCGGCCTGCGCAAGCGGGAGGACATCTCGTTCGACGTCGCGCCGATCTTCGAGAAGAAGGGCATCGCGTTCGTCGAGGCCGCGGCCACCGCGATCGATCTGAAGGCCCAGCGCGTGACGCACGCCAAGGGCACGACGAGCTACGACTACCTCGTGATCGCCACGGGCCCCGAGCTCGACTACGCAGCCATTCCCGGCTTCGCTCCGGAGCACGGCTTCGTCGAATCGATCTTCGGGTTCGAGTCCGCGATGCACGCGCGTGACGCGTTCGATGCATGCGAGGCGTACCAAGCGGCATTCCCCGCGAATGTGGAGTGCATCTGAACCGTCACATCACGGCGAGCGCGAATCGCACCCGCGCCTCGTGCGTCGCGCTCGGTGCCGCGATGCTCGTCGCGTGCGCGACCTCCACCACCGCGATCGATGGCGGGCCGCGCGATGCGCTGGTCGACGATGGACACGTCGTGGCGCGTGACTGCCCTTGCGGTGCTCCGTCAGACGCGAACATCCAGCCGCCCGACGCCTGGGTCGATCCGAACCTGCTGCGTCTCGTTTGGCCTCCTGCCGAGGGCCGCATGCTCGTGGCTGACGAGTCGCTGGTCATCGGCGGAGGGATCTCGCCGGTAGTCGACGTTTGCGCGGACTCGGCGTGCGTCTCCTCGATCCCCTCGATACCGTCCACGGCGGGCATCGTGACCCCGATCCCGCCGCTCGCGCCCGGCCGCCATTGGTGGCGCGCGCACGACTCGATCGGTCAGACGACCGAGACGCGATCGTTCCTCGTCGTCGACACGGTGTCGTTCCGCCATCCGCGCGCCGCTCCGCGCTTCGACGTCGATGGTGACGGGCGCGGAGACGCCGCCGTGTGCGTGTGGGCGTCCGGGCTTCCGACGGGCCACCGCCACCTCCTCGTGTGGACGATGGGTGCGCTCGGACCTCCGATGGATCTCGGGCCGACCTCGGATGCGTGCGGTCAACCGTTCGACGCGGGCGACGTGAACGGCGACGGCCGAAGCGATGTCGGAAACGGGCTCACGCCGTCCAGCATCCTTCTGGGCGATGCGCTCATGCCTCTCGTGCCGACGATCTCGCTCAGCGCGATGCGCACGGGCCCTTTCCCGATGGGCCCTCTCGCGACCGCGCCGGTCGGGGACATCGACGGCGACGGGCTCGACGACCTCGTGGTCACCTACTTCTGGCGCGCCGACCAGCCGTGCTGGTCTGCGGTCCTGTTCGGTGACCGAACCGAGGTGGGCGCGCGGCAGGTCCCGATCGGATCGACGCTCTGTGACTGGGGTCTCTACGGCTTCGCGAAGGTCGCGCCCCTCGGCGCCGACGTCGACGCGAACGGCATGATGGATCTCGTCTTCCCGACCGACGAGACGCGACGATCGCTCTCGGTCCTCTCGCCGGGCGGCGATGGCACGCCGCTCTTCTCGATCTCTGCGCCGGACGTCTCGTACTTCGGCTACAGCTTCGCGCCCGCAGGCGACATCGACGCGGATGGCGCACCGGACCTGGCCGTCACGCAGCTCGGAATGCCCGGCGTGCGCATCGTCTCGTGGAACGGCCGCGTGTCCGAGCTCGTCTCGGTTCCCATCGACGACCACGAGCGCCTCGTCGCGCTCGGCGATCTCGACGGCGACGGTGTCGATGATCTCGCCGTCGGCGGAAATCCCGGCGCGTTCGTCCTCTACGGCGGCGCGAGTGGGATCACCGTCGCGCCGATCGAGACCACGCGGGTCGGGTTCAGCCACTTCTACGACGTCGCGGCTCCCGGCGACGTGACCGGCGATGGAACGCCGGACCTCGTCGTGTCGGGCATGCCGGGCGATCACGTGGTGCTGATCGCCGGCGGCGGCCGCGACCTGAGTGCTCGGGAGACGGTGCTGATGGGCGTGACCGGGCTCGACGAGTATCTGGCGTCGCGCTGAGGCGGCGCGTCCGGAGCTTCAGTGGGCGTCGACGTTCGCGGTATCGCCCGCGTCGTTCGAGGTGTCGGCCGCGGCATCGTGCGGTTCGGCGGCATCAGGTCCAGCGTCCTGCGCGGCAGCGTCGAACATCTCGGCCCAACCGGAGTCGTACAAGCCGATGCCCCGTGCTCCGCAGGAGATCGTCAGTCCCGACGACACCGCGACGACGGCGAGCAGCAGCTTGCGTTCTCTACGCACGTGCGGCGGTCGGTGCATTGCGGATGATGTTAACATGATCGACTCGTCGTTCGGAGTCATCGCCCGAGGATTCGATGAAGGCCCTCTTCGAGATCGAGTGGTTCGGGGATGCGGCGGAGCGGCACTTCCGGAAGGTTCGTCCGTTCGTCAGCGAGCTTCCGTGGGGCACGATCGACACGTCACGCCACGCGCCCGCGGTGCTCGAGCACGCGCGCATCGTGTGGTCGTCGATCGCCCTGGCCGAATACCACGCGGCCGGCTCGTTCGCGGACGTGCTCGGCGCCGTGATCGCGGCGCGCGCCCCACTCGACATCATCGGAATGGCGGGGGACTTCGTCGCCGATGAGCTGATGCACACAGAGCTCGCAAGCCGCATCGCGATGGAGCTCGGTGGTGGCGCGCCCGTCGAAGTGGACTTCGACGAGATGGGAATCAAGCCGAGCGCGCCGGACCTCGATGCGTTCGCGCGTGCGAACGATCTCGTGATTCGCGCGGCCTGCGTCACCGAGACGATCAGCGGCGCCATCGCGGTCGAGACCTGCGCGATCGTGGAGCAGCCGCTCATCCGCGCGGTGGTCGAGCGGATCGCGCGCGACGAGGCGCGGCACATGCGGTTCGGCTGGCTCTACGTGGACTGGGCGACCGCCGACATGGATGAGGGCGAGCGCGCGCGCCTGGGTCGCGTGGCCGTGGCGGAGCTCGCGAAGCTCGCCCCTAGCTGGTTGCGGCGCTCGACCTCGCCTCACGGGCGCGACTTCGGGTGGCTCGATGTGGACGCGTTTCGAGCGCGCATGCGAACGACGGTCCTCGACGACATCGTCGCGCCGCTCGAGAAAGCTGGCATCCCGATCGATCACGACGCGGTTCGCCGACTGCTCTGACTCTCGGTCGCTCCATCGCTCTCCGCCCGCTCTCCGTAGTGCGCACGGAGAAGCCCGACCGAGACCGGATGAGCTCGCCATGTCGCGAAACGCGGCACCGAGTCGCGCGACACGACCATCGATCGGCTCCTTCTCCGAGGATTCCGCGCGGCACCGAAGATGCTGGCCATCGTCCGTGCTTCCCTACTTCGAGCAGCCCGTTCTCTCGCTCGGACCGGTCCATCTGTACGCGTTCGGCGCGATCGTCGCCGTGGCGGTCATCGTCGGCATCGAGCTCGCGCAGTGGCGGGCGCAGAAGGTCGGGCTCGAGCCCGCCACCGTTAGGTCGTTCGCGTTCTGGATCGTCGGCGCAGGATTCCTGGGCGCGCATCTCTTCGACGCCCTCTGGTACCACCCCAGAGAAGTGCTGGACGCACCCTGGAGCCTATTGCAGCTGGGCGGCTTCAGCTCGTTCGGCGGATTCCTCGGCGCGCTCGGCGGCGCGTTCGCGTGGCGCGCACGCACGCGGCAAGAAATCTTGCCGTTCATCGACGTCACGCTCTCCGTGTTTCCGATCGCGTGGGCGATCGGCAGGCTCGGCTGCACGGTCGCTCACGATCATCCCGGTATCCCGACGTCGCCCGCGAACCCGCTCGCGTTCGCGTTCCCCGACGGCCCGCGCTGGGACCTCGGATTTCTGGAGATGCTGTTCTCGGTGGGCCTCTCGATCGTCTGCGTCTTCCTCTGGCGCAGACCGCGCCCACTCGGAACGTACGTCGCGCTCACGGCGATGACGTATGCGCCCGTACGCTTCGCGCTCGACTTTCTCCGCGAGTCTGCAGACGCCCAGGGCGACGCGCGTTACGGCGACCTCACGCCGGCGCAGTGGTGGTGCTTGGTGCTGTTCGTCGTCGGGCTCGGCGCCTTCTCGGACATCCGCGACGAGCGAGGCCGTACGCGTCGCGCTGACGATCGCGCGACCGCCGTCGCCGCCGGTCGTCAGTCCCACTAAGCACGCTTCTGGCGGGCGCTCGGTCGGCGCGGTGCCGCAGTCGCGGGCTGCGCTTCGGTCGGCGGCGTGACGAGGGGGAACATCGCGAAGCGACGCGTGCCGAAGACCAAGATCGCGCAGACGATCGTGACCGGCGCGCTCAGCACGTGGCCCATGTTGAGGTGGAACGGCCAGCCTTCGTCGATCCCCTGCGACTCCTTGAAGAACTCGGCGACGACGCGGAGCGCGAAGTGCAGACCGAGCACCGAGTAGAACATCGTCCCGTCGCGCAGCCGCCGCGCGTAGTGGCGATGCGCCCAGAGCACGAGGGCGATCTCGCCGAAATAGAAGAGCGCCTCGTAGAGCTGCACCGGATGGCGCGGGATGTCGTCGAACCGATCGAAGACGACGCCGAGCGGACCGTCGGTAGGGCGCCCGACGATCTCGGAGTTGAAGAAGTTGCCGAGACGGACCCAGGGATACACCCAGACGCTGCTGACCATCACGGCGTCTGCATACCGATGGAATGGCACCCAGCTCGGGCGTCCGTGGCGCCTCCAGAAGACATAGAGCGCGACGACGCAGCCGATCGCGCCGCCGTGGCTCGCGAGACCAGAGCCGAGCCCGAACAGCGAGCCGAGGACGAAGTGCCCGTCCGCGTCGAAGTGCGGAAGGTCGAGCAGGCCTTCTGGTTGATAGAAGATGAGGTGAAAGTAGTGGGCGCCGAGCAGCATCCCGATCGGGATCCACAGCGCGAGTCGTTCGGCGTGCTCGCGCGGTAGGCCATACGACGCGAAGTTCTCGGGCGCCGCGCGCACGGCGAGCAGCAGACCGAGCGCGAAGAACAGTCCGTAGTAGCGAAGCTCGATCGGTCCGATGCTCGCGATGACGGGATCGATGTTCCAGTGCATCGGCTACACGGAGGTGCAAAGCGACGGAGCGCGGGTCATGCGGTCCATGCAGCACGATCGGTGCCGCCATGAACGTCCGTGTCCGCGACGAACGAGTGTCGGAGATTCCGACATCTGTCGCGCGAAACGGCAGTCTCGATCACGCGTGCTGGCGCGAACGGCTGGCGCGCTCCGTGCTCGCCTCGGGTCGTGCTTCCGTACTACGAGCAGCCTTACGTCGAGCTCGGTCCGATGCCGATCCACGCCTTCGGCGTCCTCGTCTTGCTCGCGGTCGTGATCGGAATCGAGGCCGCCGCGCGGCGCGCTCCCAGCAGCGGCATCGATCCGAACGTCATGTCGGCCTTCGCGCTCTGGATCCTCGTGCCGGGATTCGTCGGCGCCCACGTCTTCGACTCGCTCTGGTACCACCCCGAAGAGGTCTCGCGTGACCCGGCCATGCTCTTCGATCTCTTCGCCGGGATGAGCTCCTTCGGCGGTTTCCTCGGCGCTCTCCTCGGTGCGCTTGCTTGGCGAATCACCACGCACGAGGAGCTGCTTCCCTACGTGGACGTGGTCATGTCGGTGTTTCCGCTCGCGTGGGCGATCGGTCGCGCTGGCTGCACGCTCGCGCACGATCATCTCGGCGTCCACACCTCCGCCCACAATCCGCTCGCGTTCGCATTTCCGGACGGTCCGCGTTGGGACCTCGGCTTCCTCGAGATGCTCCTCGCGCTCGGGCTCTCGATCGTGTTCGTGCTGCTCTGGCGCGCGCGCCCCCCACCCGGGACGTATCTCGCGATCGGTTGCCTGGTCTACGCGCCGGCTCGCTTCGGCCTCGACTTTCTCCGCGCAGACCCCGCGGCCGGTGGTGACACCCGCTACGCGAGCCTCACCCCCGCGCAGTGGGCGTGCATGGTCCTGTTCGCGCTCGGGATGTTCGCGGTTTGGAACGTCTTCGATGAACACGGCCGCGCTCGGCGCGCGGGCGCGCTCGGCGTACCCCGCGCCGACTCGCGCTGAGAGTCTCGCGCGTCAGCGCCGAACACCGAGCGCTCGGACCACCGCGCTCATCCCATCGTGATACGGCCCCTCGTGCACTTCGCGCGTGGTGACCTCGAAGCGCACGAGGTCGAGGCCCGCGGTCTCTGCGCGCAGGTCGTCCGGATCGACGAGCAGCGACGCGTCCTTTGGACCACCAGTGCCGAGCGCGAGCTGCGCGGGGGTGTAGGCCTCGAGCACGAACACCCCATGCGGTCGCAAGCCGGCGACTGACGCTTTGTGGACGCGGGCGCGCAGGGACTCCGGAAGGTGCGCCCAGATCGACACGATGGCGGCCCAGGCGCCCGGCTGGATCACGTACTCGGCCAGGTCCGTGACGATCGTCTTGATCGTCACGCCACGTGCGCGCGCGAGCGCTTCTGCCTTGGCGAGCCCTGCGGCGGACAGATCGACGGCCGTCACGTCGTGACCGCGCGCGGCCAGATAAACCGCGTTGCGTCCCTCGCCCTCGGCGAGACAGAGCACCGGTCCCGTCGGGATCCGATCGGCCACCTCGCGCAGGAAGTCGTTGGGCTCGAACCCGTACGCAAACCCAGGCTCAGCGTAGCGAGCGTTCCAGAACGTCTTGGGGTCACTCATCTCGCGCTCCTCGTGTCAGTGCACGCCAAGGGCTTCGTCTCGCGGATCGACGGGAAGGTCTACGACGAACGTGGAGCCGCCGCCGTCACGTGCGCTCACGACGAGCGTGCCGCCGTGCTCCTGAACGATGCCCCGCGCGATCGACAGGCCCAAGCCGGTCCCCTCACCCTTGGGCTTGGTCGTGAAGAATGGATCGAACACTCGATCCATTCGATCGGGGGGAATGCCGGCGCCTCGATCGTCGACCTCGAGGAGCAGCCGTTCGTTCGTCGCCGAGACCCGTAGCTCGACCGTCTGCGCCGCGGGGCTCGCGTCGATGGCGTTCGTGACGAGGTTGATGAGCACGTGACGCACCTGGGCGGCATCGAGCTTCGCGCTCGTGTCCGGCCCGTCGACCAGGGCGAGGCGAACGCGGCGGGATGCGGCGAGCGGCGCGAGCAACGCCAGCACGTCTTGGGCGAGTGAACGCGCGTCCGTGACGGCGAGCTGAGGACCTTCGCGACGACCGTGATCGAGGAGCGTTCGGATCGACTTCGACATGCGCTCGATCTCCTCCACGATCGACGCGGCGAGCTCGCGTGCGCGAGCGGGATCGACGTCTGCGTTGGCGATCATCTGCGCGCGCGCGCTCACGGTACCCATCGGCGTGCCGAGATCGTGCGCAACGCTCGCCGCGAGCTCTCCGACCGTCCGCAGTCGATCCGCATGGCGTAGCTGGGCGAGCGTCTCGAGGCGCGCCTCCTGCTCGTGCTGCACGCGATCGGCCGCGCGATCGAGCGACTCGGCCATGGTGTTCATCTCGCGAGCGAGATCGCCGATCTCGTCGTTCGAGTTCACCTGGGTTCGCAGGCCACGCTCGCCACTGCCTACTCGCCTGGCATGACGACGCAGCGCTTCCAGCGGCCGCCCCACGAAGAGGATCCCGAAGCCGAGGATGAGCGTGAGACAGATGGCGAGCACGACCCCACTCGTCGTGGCGATCCGCAGCATCGCGTCGCGCTCGACCTCGGCCTCCCGGTCGAGCGGCTCGACGATGCGAAGCCCGCTCGCCCGCTCACCTGGAATGTGGATCGCGACGGTCGACTCGAGGATCGGCGGCCCCTCGGCCGACTCCGTGACGTGGGATGCGATCTGGTCCACGACATCGCTGCGCGCCTCGAACGGTTGCCACTCGATGCGGGTCGGTGCCTCGCGCTCTGCGATCTCCGCGAGAAGCTCCCTGGCACGGTCTTCACCCTCGCGCGCGGCGACCGACTCGAGCATCTGAGCGACTGCGAGCGCCAGGTCACGCTGGCCCAGTGCGACGTCTCTTCGGAAGCCCTCGACGTTGGCTTGCACCCGCAACGCCGCGTAGCCAACGAGGACCACGAGGACTCCGAGCGCGAGCGTCAGGCTGAGCTTCCACGTCAGTCGCATGACGGCGATCTACCGAGGTGTCTCCCCTCGCGCACCCCACAACGCTCACCATCGTCCATGTCGCATTTTGCGGCGCGGACGCTTCCGCGCTTGTCTCGCGCGCGTGGCGCGCGCACGTTTCGATCATGGCGAGCCAGTCCGAAGGTTCCGCTGCCGTCGCGCGCTCCGAACGCCCCGCTCCCGATCGAGCACGTCGTGAGCGTGGAAGGGTCTTGGTCGTCGACGACGACGCGGGCGCCGCCGACACCCTCGTCGAAGCGCTCCAAGCGCGCGGGTTCGAAGCGAGCTCCACCCACGACCCTCGCGATGCGCTCGTGCGGCTCGATGCGGACGACTTCGAGGTCGTGCTCACCGATCTGCGCATGCCCGAGATGACCGGGGTCGAGCTCGCACAGCGTGCCCGCGCAAACCATCCGCTGGTCCCGGTCGTGGTCATCACGGCGTTCGGCTCGATCCGCGCGGCCGTCGATGCGATTCGACATGGCGCCTACGACTTTCTGACCAAGCCCTACGATCTCGAGCTCGTCGCGGTGACGCTCGATCGCGCCGTCGGCCATCACCGCGCGCAAGCCGAGCTGGAGGAGCTGCGGGCGTCACGCACCGGTAGCACCCGCGGAGTCCTGGCGCGGAGCGCATCGATGCAGCGGCTGCTCTCCACCGTCGCGCGTGTCGCCAAGCAGGACGTGTCCGTGCTGATCACCGGCGAGAGCGGAACCGGCAAGGAGCTGATCGCACGCGCGATCCACGACGAGAGCCCACGCAGCCGTCAGCCCTTCGTCGCGCTGAACTGCGCTGCGGTCCCCGAAGGATTGTTCGAGAGCGAGCTCTTCGGGCACATGAAGGGCGCGTTCACGGATGCGCACGCGGCGCGCAACGGCGTCTTCATCCAGGCGAATCGCGGCACGCTCTTCCTCGACGAGATCGGAGACATGCCGCTCTCGATGCAGGCGAAGGTTCTGCGCGCGCTGCAAGAACGGCGCGTCCGACCGGTCGGTGGCGACCGTGAGGTCGAGGTCAGCGTGCGCGTGATCGCGGCGACGCACCGCGATCTGGAGGCCGATGTCGCGGCGGGTCGCTTCCGCGAAGACCTCTTCTTCCGCATCCACGTGATCGAGCTCGCGCTCCCGCCGCTCCGCGCGCGCGGCGGCGACATCATCCTGCTCGCGACCGAGTTCGCGAGAGTCGCCGCCGTACGAGCCGGCAAGCCGATCCCGCGCATCACGCCCGCGTTCGCAGACCGGCTGACGGCCTACGACTGGCCCGGGAACGTGCGCGAGCTCCAGAACTGCATGGAGCGAGCAGTCGCTCTGACGGATGGTTCGGAGCTGACCGAGATCGATCTGCCCGCGCGCCTTCGGACCATCGGACAGGACGTGCTCGACGCGAGCGACGACGGCGATGGCGTGGTTCCATTGGAGGCCATCGAGCGCCGCTACATCCTCCAGGTCCTGCGGCTGATGCGAGGCAACAAGCGCGCGGCAGCCGAGGCGCTCGGGCTCGACCGAAGCACGCTGTACCGGAAGCTCGAGCTCTACGGCGAGCACGAGCGCAAGAACGTGGAGGAGCCGCCGTGAGTGTGCGCGTCATGAGCGCGTGCTGACGCGCGAGACGACCGTTCGACAGGCGCGCTTCGCCGCAGCCCTCGTCGCGACCAGTGTCCTCGCTGCGAGCTTCGCGATCGCTGCACGCTGGGCGATGGGCCACGCGACCAGGTTCTTCTTCGGCTCGGAGCACATCGTCGAGGCGTTCGCGACCCTCGCACCCAGCGAGCGCTTGGCGGCGCCGATCGTCGGCGCGCTGGCGGGTGCCGCACTCGCCACGATCGGAGCGCGTCTTCCCGAGAGCCGCGGCGTCGGTGACGTGATGGAGGCGGTCGTGCTCGGGCGTGGCCGCGTGTCCATCCGCGCAGCGCTCGTCAAAGCGGGCGCATCGTTCCTCGCGCTGCTCGGTGGCGGCTCGGTCGGTCGTGAAGGGCCGCTCATCCAGGTCGGCGCCGCCATCGGTGGCCGTGCCGGCGAGGTCGCTGGGCTCGACGGGCTCTCGACGCGCGTGCTCTATGCCGCAGGAACCGCGGCCGGCTTCGCCGCCGCGTACAACACGCCGATCGCGGCCACGCTCTTCGTGCTCGAGGTCGTCGTCGGGGTCGTCGCGCTCGAGCTCGTCGTTCCTGTCGCGCTGGCTGCGGGAATCGCCACGGCCGTCTCGCGATGGGTGTTCGGAGACGCGCCTGTTTACGGCATCCGCACGTACGCGCTCGTGTCGACCGAGCAGCTCGCAGCGTCCGTGCTCGTCGGGCCGCTCGCCGCGCTCGTCGGCGTCGGTTTCATGAGTTTGCTCGGGGGCGCCGAGAAGCTCTTCGCGCGCACGAACGTCTCGCAGCCGTGGCGCGCTGCGATGGGCGGCGCGCTCGTCGGTGTCGTCGCGATGTTCCTCCCGGAGATCGTCGGTAACGGTGCCGACACGATCGACGAGATGCTCGACGGTCGCGTGCTGGGGTTCGCGTTCATCGTGCTGCTCTTCGCGAAGATGCTCGCGACCGCGTCGTCGGTCTCTTCGGGTAGCGCAGGTGGCGTGTTCACCCCGTCGATGTTCATCGGCGCGGCGCTGGGCGGCGGCCTCGCGTCGATCTGGCTCGGTGGCGCCGGCGCGGATCGCGTGCCGGTCGTCGGCGCGTTCGCGTTGGTCGGGATGGCCTCGGCGGTAGCCGCAACGACCCATGCGCCGCTCATGGCGGTCGCGCTCGCGTTCGAGATGAGCGGCGACTACGCGCTCGTCGTACCTCTTCTCTTGGCGACGGGGCTCGCGACCGTGACCGCCAAGGCGCTGCGGCCGGACTCGATCTACGCCGCCGAGCTACGTCGACGCGGCGTCGACTGGGATCGGTCGCTCTCGAAGCATCTCGCGTCCGAGCCGCCGACCTGACCTCACATGCCGTGCGCGCCATCCACCGTGCACCGCATGCTCCATTGGCCGTCCGGCTGCCGCTCCACGACGACGAGGTATGCGCGCCCGGCTCCTACACCGGCAGCATGACCGCGGGCGAAGTCGTGGATCGCGCCGACGAGCCGAGGCGTGAGGTCCAGGCGCTCGTGCGGATCGTCGCCGCGCGAGACGATCGACCTCGCAGGCTCGGCCAGCGAGATCTGCAGCTCGGCGGAACGCCAGAACGTGGGACATGCTGCCTGGAGCGCGGCGGCGAGCTCTTGCAGGGCGGAGCCATCGACGGCCGTGTTCGTGGGAGCGGGCGGCGCTCCCGAGAGTCGCTCGAGAAGCGCGTGCCAGAAGCCCCCAGGCGGAGGCTGCGAAGGAGGCGGGCGGCTCGATCGGTGTGGCGCGGTGCGGAACAGCTTCTTGCACATCCCGCAGAACGCGGCGTCATCTCGATTGGGTGTGTTGCATTCCGGACACTGCATCGTGAACTCCTCTCGGCCGCGAGCGCACCGCCGCGCTCAGGCGTGAGCTCCCCCGTGCGCGACGTGCGCCCCGTGGACCTTCGTGTCGCCGTGTGTGCCCGCAGCGTCCTCGTCCTGCTCGCGCACGACCTTGCGCGGCGCGATCAGCGTGAACATCACCGGGACGAGGAAGAGCGAGAGGATCGTCGACGACGTGAGACCACCCACGACGGCGAGCGCGAGCGGCCGGTTCGCGGCTGAGGCGGCCTCGAGCCCGAGCGCGCCCGGGATGAGACCGATGACGGTCGCGAGGCTCGTCATCAGGATGGGGACGAAGCGTGTGCGTGCGGCGCCGAGGATCGCGGTGACCGGCGTGGCTCCGTGCTCCATGCGAACGTTTGCGTCGTCGACCATCAGGATCCCGTTCGAGACGGCGATGCCGATGACCATGAGCACGCCCATCAGCGCCGTGATCGAGAAGCCCTGCCCCGCGGCGAGCAGCGCGACCACGATCCCGAAGAGCGAGACCGGGATGGTGAAGAGCATCACGATCGGCAGGCGGATCGATTTAAACTGCGACGCCATGATCATGAACACGACCATGACGGCGAGCGCGAGCGCGCCACCGAGGCCGCCGAACGTGGTGCGCATCAGCTCGACCTGACCGACGTAGCGCCACTCGAGCGAGCGCGTGCGCGCGTCCGCGTGAAGACGCTGCTCGATGTCTGCGGCGGCACCACCGATGTCGCGCCCCTCCGTCTGCGCGTAGACGTGCGCGACGCGTGCCAGTCGACTCCGCTCGACCGCGACGGGACCCACGTCGCGCTGGACGCGCGCGTATGTGCCGAGTCGCACTGCTGGAGCGTCGACCGAGGTCCGCACCGGCAGCTCGGCCAGCGCGTGCACGTCCGACACGCGCGTCGGGTCGTAATAGGTGATGACGTAGTACGACTGACCGTTGTTGGGATCGATCCACACGCCGGGCGTGTTGATGTTGCCGAGCGTCCCGTCCAGAACCGCCTGCGCCGCCTCGCGCGCCGAGACGCCAACCAGGCCCGCGGTCTGCCGGTCCGTATCGACGTGTACCTCCGGATAGTCGGTCTCGAGCGAGACCATCACGTCGCGAACGCCGGGTGTGGTGCGCATCACCGCGGCGATCTGGTGCGCGCGGTCGCCGAGCTGATCGAGATCCTCGTCGGCGATCTCGACGACGATGGGCGCGATGTACCCGTTCGCGAAGACGCTCGCGACGAGGCCTCCAGGCCACTGCAGTGTCTCGACGCCAGGGTACTGCTCGCTGAGGATGTGGCGCGTTCGATCGGCGAGCTCGCGCTGCGTCTGCGACCGCTCTTCGGGATCGGTGAGCGCGAGGCGGATGAAGCCCATGTGCGGGCCGGCGTTCGGGCTGGTCATCGCGCTTCGTGCGTTGCCGGGCGTCCCGACGTTGGTGAGCACGAGCTCCACGTCGTCGCCGAGCTCGTGGCGGAGTGTGGCGCCCATCGCACGCATCTCGGTCGAGGCTTGATCGAGCGACGTGCCCGGCGCGAAGCGCACGTAGACGCGCTCCATGGACTCGTCGACCTCGGGAAAGAACGTGCTCGGCAGGCGCGTCGCCCAGAAGCCGGAGAGCGCGACGAGGAGGACGGAGCAGCCGATGACCGCGGCGCGGTACGGCAGAACGCGCTTCAGCGTGCGGACATAGACGTCGACGATCTTCTGGATCACGCGTTCGATGCTGAGCGCGATGGGGCCTGGCGCGATCTCTTTGGCGAGCAAGTATCGTGTGGCGACCGGCGTCACGTACATGCTCACGGCGTAGGACGCGAGCATCGCGACCGTGACCGTCAGGGCGAGCGGGACGAAGAGGCGACGCGCGAGGCCTTCGAGGAGCACGATGGGCAAGAGCACCGCGATCGTCGTCAGCGTCGAGGCAAGCACGGGCAGCGCGACCGCCTCCGCGCCGTCGCGTGCAGCTTGGTACGACGTCTTACCCATGTGCCGATGCCGGTGGATCGACTCGAGCACGACGACAGCATCGTCGACGAGACGGCCCATCGCGAGGGTGAGCCCGCCGAGCGTGAACGAGTTCAGCGTCTGGCCTGTGGCCGCGAGCACGATGAGCGTCACCGCGAACGAGAGCGGGATCGCCATCGCGACGACGATCGTGCCGCGGAAGCTCTGCAGGAAGAGCAGGATCACCAGCGAGATGAGCACGAGCGCCTGCACGACCTCGGTCTCGAGGCCCTCGTATGCGTTGCGCACGAACGTCGACTGATCGAACACCGGAACGACCTCGACACCCGGAGGCAACCCCTCCAGGTGGTCGATGGCGGTGAGCACGCCCGCGACGATCGCGAGCACGTTGCCGCCCGGAACCCGGAGCACGTTCAGATAGACGGCGTCGTCGCCGTCGACCGAGACGGCTTGGGTCTCGGCCGCACCACCGTCTTCGACGCGCGCGAGGTCCCGCAGCAAGATCGCGCGGCCCTCGTGGGTCGCTACGACCGTCTGCTCGAGTGCGGAGACGCTGTCGGGCACAGCGTTCGTGTAGACGTTGGCGTTGAAGCCAGGCGTGATCATCGCGCCGCCAGGTAGGAGCGCGTTGGCTTGGCCCACTGCCGCCGCGATCTCGGCGCTCGTGACCGAGCGTCCTTCGGCCGCGACCGGATCGACGATGACGTTGATCTGACGGAGCCGACCGCCGTTCGGCGCGGCGCTCGCGACACCGGAGATGCCCTCGAGCGAGGGCTCGACCATGTTCTGCGCGAAGTCGAAGAGCTGCGCGCCAGACAGCCCGCCGCCGCGCACCACGACCTGGATCACGGGGGCGTTGGACGGATCGTACTGAAGGACGAAGGGCGGCACGACGCCGAGCGAGCGCGGCACCGCGGCCATCGCAAACGCGACCTGCTGCTGCACCAGCGTCTGCGCCGCGTTGAGGTCGGTGCCCCAGCGCATCCACACGTAGACGATCGAGAGGCCGTTGCGCGAGACGCTCTCGACGTGATCGACGCCCGGCGTCGCCGCGACGTACTTCTCGATGCGCCAGGTGATCGTGCGCTCCATGTCGGCCGCGCCGAGCCCCGGCACCTGCGTGCCGACGACGAGCACCGGCGGCGTGAGCTCGGGGAACGTGTCGACGGACATGCGCGGCGTCACCACGAAGGCGAACACGAGCACCGCTATCGAGATCATCAGAATCGCGATCGGGTTCCGTAGCGAGAGGCGGGTCATCCGCCCTCACCAGCCGCAGGCGCCTCGGCGGCCGCGCTCGGAAGGGTTCTCCCGACGTGGACCGACGTTCCGTCGCTGAGTGCCTCGCGCCCCTCCAGCACGACGACGCTTCCTGCTTCGATCGTCGGCATCAGGAACACGCGGTCTCCGGACTCCCCGATCACCCGCATCGTTCGCGGATGAGCGACGTTCGAATCGACGGTCCAAATGCCGGCCCGCGCGCCGACGATGCGCGCCGCGGTGAGCGGGAGCGAGATGCTGTCGCGCCCCGTGCTCGCGGTGACGAGAATCTCGGCCGTCGTCCGCACGGGCATCGAGCGATCGTCGTTCGGAAGATCGATCTCGATCCGCACTGTGCGAGATACGGGATCGGCTGCGGGCGCGCGTCGCGTCACCGTCGCGTGCAAGGTCACGTCGGTCGAGAGCACGTGCACGTCGACCTGTCGTCCAGGTGCGACCTCTTCGAGCGCCGTCTCGGGAACGTCGGCCACGACGCGAACACGCGACCGATCGACTACGCCGACTACGACGCTGCCCGGACCGACGAACGCTCCGGGGTCGGCGCTGCGGACGTCGACCTCACCGTCGAAGGGCGCACGCAGCGTGCAGTCGCTCACGAACAACGATGTGCGCGAAGCCTGCGCTTCGGTAGCAACGCGGTGCATGTGCTGCTCCTCGCTGCTCGCGGCGCGCAGATCGACCTCGTTCGCGGCGACGAACCCGCCCTCGAGCAGCGCGGTCGTGCGCTCCGACTGCCGCGCGAGCGCTCGCTCCTGCGCACCCTGCGCCTGCGCCTCGTCGCGCACGATCAGTGCGGATGCGCGCGACTCGCGACAGTCGAGCGTCGCGACGACGTCACCTCGCGCGACGAACGCACCGGGCCGCACGCGCACGTCGGTGACGTACGCAGAGGTCAGCTGCGGACCGATCGATGCTTCGAGCCACGGCTCGATCGTGCCGACGTACCGTGTGACCGGCTGATAGGTCGCTCGCTCGGCCGTCACGCAGGTCACCTCCGCGGGCGCATCAGCGAGTCCGGGTACGAGCGGCCGCGATGTCGTATGCGTGTAGAGCGCCTGGCCGCACGCCGCGGCAACGAGCGTGCAGACGATCACGCCGAGCGCATACCAGCGCCCGGTCTTCTTCGGACGCCGCGCGGGACGTGTGGTAGCGGCCGGTACGCTCGCGGTCTCGTCGGGCGTCGGCTTCGGATCCTGCTCACTCATGGCTCTCCTCGTCGACGCTGGACAACGACATGCGGCGCGCGAGCTCGGCCCGTGCTTGCTCGAGCGAGAATCGGCCGACCGCGAGGCTGACCTCGGCGCTCGTGCGCAGGTTCTCTGCGTCGGCGATCTCCACGGCTGACGCGAGCCCTTCGCGGTACCGAGCGTCGACCTGCTCGTAGCTCGTGACCGCGGCGTCGCGAGCTTGCTCGAGCGCCGCGAGCGAGGTCTCGGCGCCGCGCGCGGTGTACCAAGCTTCCTCGATCGCGAGGCGTGACTCTTCACGCGCAGTGTCGATGCGGGCGCTCGCCGCCTCGACCTCGGCGCTCGCGACGTCGCGACGCACGAGCGCCTCCTGATCGAAGAAGCGCCACCGGAGCACGAAGCCCGCGTAGTAGTTCGGGACGAAGGGCACGCCGCCTGCGCCGAACGCGGGGCTCGAGTGTCCCGCGGCGGGCGCGCCGCCGGCCGAGCCCATCACGGTCGCGATCAAACGAAGGTCGGGCAGCAGATCGGCCTCCGCTGCATCGACGCGCGCGCGGGCGGCGCGAGATTCTGCTTCCGCAGCGGTGAGCTCGGGTGCTGCGTCGATGGCGGCGAGCGCCTCGGTGAGGCGTGGGAGCTCGACGGCCGCGGGCGGCTCGGCGGCCTCCAGCTCGAGCTCGTCGGCACCGACGGCCGCAGCGAGCTGAGCGCGGGCGACGTGCAGCGCCGCGCGCGCGTGCTCCACGGCGACGACGAAGCGCGCGCGCTCGGCCTCGGCGCGTGCCACGTCCACCTGCGCGCGCAGTCCGTGATCGACGAACGCCTGCGTGGCCAGCACGATCTGCTCGGCGCGAGCCCGTGCTGCGTCCGCAGCGCGCAAGAGCTCGCGCGATGCCTGGACGGCCACATAGGCCTCCCGCGCTCGCGCTTCGACGCTGAGCTCGGTGCTCTCGGTTCGAGCATGTGCCGCTTCGAACTCGGCGTCTGCCACGTGTCGCGCGGCGTCGATGCGCCCGAAGTCGAACACTTCCTGATCGAGGCCGATGCCGACCGCCGTCGTGAGGTACGGCGTCCAGACGACCTGGCTCGGGTCCTGGAGGAAGTCAGTGCCGGCGATGCGCGGCATCTCGACCGCACCGCCGCTGCTCAGCCAGTTCGACGCCGAGTTGTTGTCCGTTCCGAGGACCGCTTGGATCGTCGCGCCCAGTCGGGGTAGCCAGCGCGCTGCCGGCGCCGCGAGCTCGGCACGTCGAACACCCTCGTCGGCCCGCGCCTCGCGGATGCGCGGCTGGCTGGTCCGAGCCCGCGTGATCGCGTCGGCGAGCGTGATGGCCGGGATCGGCGAGCCGTCGCCCGCGGTCGCTTCAGCGAGCGTGTCGCCAGGATCCGACGCGTCGCGCGACTGGGCCGCGCTCTTGGCGGACATGCCGAACAGCAGAAAGAACACGACCGACGGGGCAGCCAGAGCGGAGCGTCGCACTGCGAGCCACCAACGCAGGCTCCGTGCCGACGCGGATCCACGAAGATCGCGCGGGTCTGTCGAACAATGCGACGCGTCGTTTCACCCGACCGGGTCGAACCCCACCTGGCAGAAGCGAGGCAACCGTTCATCACGACGGTGGTGCCCGCTCCGATCAGCACGGTGCGCAGCACGAGCTCGACTCGCTCCTTCATGTCGACCTCCGACTCGGCGAGAGATGCTCGACCACGCCACGGCGAGCATGTCGCTCGTGGCGCAGGTCGCGCCGCCTGACGGCACGCCTCGGCGCGACCTGGGCTCGTGCCGTTTACCTGACCGTCAATTTCAGCGAATTACTCGGTGGTTGCCAGTAATTTTGGCCAGGTAATTTTACTCGGCAATCGCGACTACCCGTGTAGCGCGACAATGATGTCGTGCTCGCCCGTGTCGCTATTCCGCGAGAACGCCGTCGCTATCTTCCGATCTCCTACAGGAGGATGACGATGACGATCATGATGAACGCGCAGGAGTTGCTGCGCCAGCTCTGGGGCGACGACGTGCCCGTGACGAGCAGCGGCGACGCCGCCAGTGTCTTCGCGGTCGAGGGTCTCGCCGAGGCGATCGGCGCGGCCGTCGGGAAGGGCATCGCCGACGCCGCGACCGGCGTGAAGACGCCGGAGATGCCCGTGGTCGAGGACCCCGCGCCGGACGGCGTCCCGATCGAGTCGGGGACCTGCCTGCGCATCACCGGGCTCGAGGCGCTCCGGCCGGGTCACAGCTTCTTCTCCTGGACGATCGAGAACACGACGTACGGCGCGGAGACGAGCTACACCTCGAACGTCGCCTCGTCCCCGTCGTCGGCCGGGTCCGGCGCGGTCGCTGGCGTGTTCTCGGTCGCAGATGCCGATCTACAAGAAGGGGAAGGGCAGCTACCGCGTGGTGATCTTCCACCGCGGGGAGCGGCAGGACTTCACGATCCGGGGGACGAAGGCGGACGCGGAGGCGTTCGAGGCGCGCCAGCGCGCCCAGCTCGAGGCGGGCGACGCGCTACAGGGGTCCCGAATCGCGCCGAGGTTCTTCGAGTTCTGCGCGAGTGACTACAAGCCGCACGCGCGCATGCAGCTGCGCAAGAGCACGTGGTCTGTGCGCGTGTTCCACCTCGCGACGCTCTGCACGCACTTCGGCAGCATCCGGCTGACCGAGATCGACGCCGCCGCCGTCGAGCGCTTCAAGCTCGCGCGCCACGAGGCGGGTCGCAGCCCCGTGACGATCAACAACGAGATCGCCGTCCTGCAGGCCGTGCTCACGTTCGCGCGTCGCGTGGGCGTGCCCGCCGCGAACCCGAAATACCTTTTCCTCCGCACGACGAAGAGCTCGCGCGCGAAGGCGTGGTCGACCGAGGAGATCGCGCGCCTCTATTCGCAGTGCAGCAAGCTCTCGCCCGAGGTGCTGCCGCTGGTGATCTTCCTCGCGAACACAGGCGCGCGTCCGACGGAGGCGCTGCGCCTCGAGTGGAGCAACGTCGATCTCGAGCTCGGCTTCATCCGGATCTGGCCGTCGGAGGACTGGCGTCCGAAGGACGACGAGGCGCGCGAGGTGCCGATGAGCGATGAGCTGCGCGCGATGCTGGAGGCGATGCCGCGCACGTCGTCGTTCGTCTTCGCGACGGGCGACGGCGAGCGCCGCAAGTCGTTCCCGAAGTATCCGTTCGAGCGCGCGCGCGACGCGGCGAAGATCACGGGCGGGCCGTACACGCTGCGCCACACGTTCGCGTCGCACTTCCTGAAGGTGCGCCCCGACATGTTCTTGCTCGCGCGCATCCTCGGACACTCGGACGTCGCGGTGACGCGCATCTACTCGCACCTCATGCCCGACCACCTCGAGCGCGCGCGCAACGCCGTACGTCTCGTGCCGATCGGCTTCACGCCGAGCGCGATGCCGACGCGGCTCGCGAAAACGAAAACGGCCCCGGCGGGGTCGGCTGGTTCGTCGCGTTCGCGCCAAACCTTGCCTGAGACCTTGCCCGGAGCCGCTATCGCCTCGCGTGCTTGTGCGAGGACACCCAAGAAACAGAAACCGAATCAGATACCTACGAGGTTGGACGAGTGGGGGATCGAACCCCAGACCTCTAGAGTGCGATTCTAGCGCTCTCCCAGCTGAGCTACACGCCCGAGAACAAGTAAGACGGCGACTATACCGAGGATTCTTCGGCCCGCAACTTCGAACGCGAGGGAGCGGGGCGCATCGCGAAGAACACGGTGAGCAGCAGCGAGAGCCACCCGAGCCAGGGGCCGAGCGTCTCGTACAACGTGCCGCCCACGCTGCCGAGGCGGACGTCTTCGGTGAGCGTCGCTTGCTCGAACACCGCCGTGTTGGAGACGACGCGGCCCGCGGGATCGACGAACGCGCTCACGCCCGAGTTGGTGGAGCGAAGCAGCCAGCGGCGGTGCTCGATCGCGCGGAACGTCGCGAGCGTGAGGTGAACCCAGGGCTCCTGCGTGTCGCCGAACCACGTGTCCACGGTGATGTTCACGAGGAAGTCGGGGTTCGAGTCGGCGACGGCGTGACGCACGAAGCGCGAGACGATGTCCTCGTAGCAGATGAGCGCGGTCATCCGGATCGGATCATCAGCGTCGCCGCCGGGGCGCGCGAGCTCGAGCGGATCGACGCTCGTGCCCGGCGAGAAGCGGCCGCTCATGGGCGAGATGTCGTACATGACCGGGAACGTGTCGCCGAAGGGGAGGTACTCGCCGAACGCGAGCAGGTACGTCTTGTCGTACGTGTCGATGAGTCGGCCGTTGGCGTCGGCGAGGAAGGCCGTGTTGCGATCGACCTCGCGTCCGTCGACCTCGTCGTGGCGGATGCCGCCGAAGATCACGGGCGTGTGCACGTCGCGCAGCACCGTCCGGTGCACGCTCGTGACGCCGTCGAGCCAGTAGGTGACCGCACTCTCGGGCCAGACGAAGAGCTGGATGCTCGGATCTTCGCGCTCGAGCTCGAGCGTCATCTGCCGCGTTCGATCGCCGACGCGCGGGTCTTCCCAGCGATCGAAGAGACCGAGGTTCGGCTGCACGAGCGCGACGTGCAGGCGCTCGGCGTGCGCGTCGAACGCGTCGACCTCTGCGAGCCGGTAGTCTCCGTACGCGACCGTGAAGATCAGCGACGCGATGGCGAGGGCCGGCCCGAGGCGCGGGATGGGCATCTTGCGCGAGGCTGCGCGCAGCGCGTCGTAGAGCGCGCCGTTCACGAGGAACACCAGGCCGGTGCAGATCTCCGGGCCCGCGAGGTCGGCGATCTGCGTGAGGATCGGCACCCGATAGAGGCCGTTGCCGTAGTAGTGCTCGAAGAGCATCGGGAACACGGCCTCGGTGGCCACGTATGCGGCCGGCACCGCTGCGCTCGCGCTCCAGCCGTTGATGCGCGCGCGGCGGAAGAGCCAGAGCATCGCGGCGAACTGCAGGCCCTGCCATCCCCAGAAGATGGTCGCGAAGATGCTCGCGATGGGGAGCGGGAAGCCGCTGAACTCGGCCAGCGTGTACGCGATCCAGTAGAAGCCGCCGGCGTACGCGACCGTACCGAAGAGCCACGCACGCAAGAAGAAGGTGCGACCGCCGGGTCGATCGAAGCCGCCACGGTCCTCCATCGGGTCGAGGACGAAGAGCGCGGGGACGAGCGCGAAGAAGCCCATCCACCAGACGCCGAACCCGGCGAAGCCGAGGAACATCAGCACGCTCGAGATCAGAAGGATCGCGTGCGCGCGCAGGCGCATCGAGAGCGGCGGCCGCGTGGGTACCGAGCTCGCGGCGACCTCGGGCTTCGCATCTCCGGCCGGCCCAGCTTGGGGGGCCTTGCGATCACCCCCACGGGAGGCGTCGGAGACGCGATGGTCACTTTGCGGCTTGCCCGAGCGCTTTCCGGACTTTGCCAAGGAGATCCTCCGCCTTGAACGGCTTGGTGACGTACGCGCGCGCGCCGGCGTTGATGCCGTCGACCATGTCGCGCGACCCGGTCTTGGCGGTGAGCATCACGATGGGAATCCGAGCGAGCGAAGGGTCTCGCTTGAGCTCCTTGGTGAAGGTGAGCCCATCCATCTTCGGCATCATCAGATCACACACGATCAGATCCGGCCGCGCGCCGCCGAGGATCTGATCGAGCGCGTCGGATCCGTCCACGGCCTGCGTCACGTCGAACGTCTGCGAGAGCAGACGCGTCACGAGCGCACGGACGTCGGGCTCGTCGTCGACGACGAGGATCTTCAGCCGGCCACTTGCCATCTGCGCGCCCGACACGGTGGGGCGCTTTAGCTCAGCGCGCTCCGCACACCAGCACTACTTGGTGCCGAACATGCGATCGCCGGCGTCGCCGAGTCCGGGGAGGATGTAGCCCTTCTCGTTCAGCTTCACGTCGACCGCGGCGCACCAGACCGCGACGTCGGGGTGGGCCTCGTGAAGGACGGCGATGCCCTCGGGCGCTGCGAGCAAGCAGACCATCTTCACGGACTTCGGGCTCTTCTCTTTGACGCGATCGATGGCGGCGACCGCCGAATTTCCCGTGGCGAGCATCGGGTCCACGACGATCACGTCACGGTCCGCGAGGTCCGCCGGCACCTTGAAGTAGTACTGCACCGCCTTGAGGGTCTCGTGATCGCGGTAGAGGCCGATGTGCCCCACGCGCGCCGAGGGCACGATCTTGAGGACACCGTTCAAGATCCCATCGCCGGCGCGCAGGATCGAGATCACGACGAGCTTCTTGCCCTCGATGAAGGGCGCGTCCATCTCCATCATCGGCGTCTCGATCCGCTCGGTCGAGAGCGGAAAGTCTCGCGTCACTTCGTAGGTGAGCAGCATCGAGATCTCTTCGAGGAGCTGCCGAAACTGGCTCGTGGAGGTGTGCTTGCGCCGCATCAGCGAGAGCTTGTGCTGAACGAGCGGGTGCGAGACGACGTGGACCTCACGAGACATGAGCGCTTCCTCCGGCGCGGGAGAGTACGCGATCCGCCATGCTTGTTGGCTCGCGGCCGGATTTGGCGGTTCCCTTGCCCGCGCGGAGACGCACACGGTAGGCTTTCCGTCCTTTCGGGTGGCTGGTGTTTTGGCCACACGGACGCACCTTTAGGTCGTGGGACTGGCCGTACCGATGGTTCGCTTGACCGACATCGTAGACACGGTGCGCGGCTATCAGCCGTCCGCGGACCTCGATCTCATTCATCGCGCGTACGTGTACGCGGCCGACAAGCACGAGGGGCAGCTCAGGAAGTCGGGCGACCCGTACATCATCCATCCGGTCTCGGTCGCCGGGATCATCGCGGAGATGAAGCTCGACGTGGCGAGCGTGTGCGCCGCGCTGCTCCACGACGTGGTCGAGGACTGCGAGGTCAGCGACGCCGAGATGCGCGAGCGCTTCGGCGACGAGATCGCGTTCCTCGTCGATGGCGTCACCAAGCTCGGCAAGATCAACTTCACCAGCAAGGAGGACCAGCAGGCCGAGAGCTTCCGGAAGATGCTGATCGCGATGGCGCGCGACATCCGCGTGCTGGTCGTGAAGCTCGCCGATCGTCTCGACAACATGCGGACGCTCGAGCACATGAAGCCCGAGGCGCAGCAGCGCATCTCGCAAGAGACGCTCGACATCTACGCGCCGCTCGCCGGTCGGCTCGGCATCAACTGGCTGAAGAGCGAGCTCGAGGACCTCGCGTTCCACTACCTGTATCCGGAGCAGCACGCGGACCTCGTCGAGAAGACGAAGAAGGTCCAGCGCGATCGCGATCGCTACATCCTCGACGTGGTGAAGCGCATCAGCAAGATGCTGGTCGAGCGCGGCTTCGCGGTGGACGTGAGCGGGCGCGCGAAGCACCTCTACTCGATCTATCGAAAGATGGTTCACAACAACGTGGAGTTCGAGCAGGTCCACGACGTGCTCGCGTTCCGCGTGCTGATGGAGAACGTCGCCGACTGCTACGCGGCGCTCGGCGTCATCCACTCGCAGTGGATGCCCATCCCCGGGCGCTTCAAGGACTACATCGCGCTGCCGAAGCCGAACATGTACCAGTCGCTGCACACCACGTGCATCGGCCCCGGGCAGCGCCGCATCGAGGTGCAGATCCGCACGCACGAGATGCACTCGACCGCCGAGCAAGGCATCGCAGCGCACTGGAAGTACAAGGAGAAGTCGGGCGGTCTCGACAGCAAGGACGCCGCGCGCTTCGGCTGGCTGAAGCAGCTCATGGAGTTCCAGGAGGTCTCGGACCCGGCCGAGTTCCTCGACAGCGTGAAGGTCGATCTCTTCAGCGAAGAGGTGTTCATCTTCACCCCGAAGGGCGAGCTCAAGGTGTTCCCGCGTGGCTCGACGCCGATCGACTTCGCCTACACCATCCACAGCGAGGTCGGCGACCACTGCTCGGGCGCGCGCGTGAACGGCGCCATCGTGCCCTTGCGCTACCAGATGCGCAGCGGCGACACGCTGGAGATCCTCACCTCGACGACCCAGCATCCCAGCAAGGACTGGCTCGAGTTCGTGGTGACCGCGCGCGCGCGTGGAAAGATTCGCGCGTTCGTGCGCACGGAAGAGCGGCGTCGATCGACCAAGCTCGGACGCGATCTCGTCGAGCGCGCGTTCCACAAGCGCGACATGAGCTTCGCGCGGTTCCTGAAGAGCGGCGAGGTCGACAAGGCCGCCGTGAACTGGAAGATGCAGACGGGCGACGAGCTCTTCGGCGCGGTCGGCTTCGGAAAGATCGAGGCCGACGAGGTCTACCAGTTCGCGGTGCGCGACGAGACGTCGGCGGGCGCCATGAAGCCGAGTCTGTTCGAGAAGACCGTCCGCAAGATGACCGGCGGCGGAAGCTCCGCTGGCGGAATCCGCATCGACGACACCGACGATCTCGTCGTGCGCTTCGGGCAGTGTTGCTCGCCGCTCCCGGGCGACGCGATCACCGGCTGGATCACGCGCGGTCGCGGCATCACCGTGCATCGCCGCGCGTGCAGCAAGGCCATGGAGCTCGATCCCGAGCGCCGCATCGACGTCGCGTGGAGCGATCGCGTCAAGGTCGCGCGCCCGGTGGTGCTTCGCGTGATCACCACCGACAAGCCCGGCATCCTCACGAACGTGAGCGCGGCGTTCACCGAGAGCGGCGTGAACATCCAGGAAGCGAACTGCCGCGTCGGCCAAGATGGGACGGCCGTGAACCTCTTCCACTTCCAGGTGGACGAGGCAGGCAAGCTGCAGAACTTGATGCGCAAGATCCAGGGCGTCGACGGCGTGTACAGCGTCGAGCGCAGCTGATGCGCGCGAAGTCGGCCCAGCTCAGTGCACGCGGCGTAGCTCGCTGATGCCCATCCGGTAGGTCTGATGCACGTCGGTGTGGTGCACGCCGACCCAGACGCGATAGTCGCCTGCGGGCCAGCCGCCAGCGTCGGGTCCAGCGAAGAGCGCGGTGTACGATCCGTCCGCGGCCTCGCATCGGAAGGTGCCGTCGGGCGCGAGCACCACGAGCGAGAGCGGGACGGGCGGCGGAACACATCGCGCTCCGTCCTCGCCGCGCTCGCACAAGTAGAGCTGCAAGAAGTCGAAGTCGTCGATGAGCGTGACGATGTGCGCGGGCGTGGCTTGCACGAGGCCGCCACAGCCGTTGCCGAGGAGCGTCACCTCGATCGGCTCCACGTCCACGCCGGCGTCCGCGCCTTCCGCGACCCGCGCGAGGCCGGCTTCTCCCTCGAGCCAGCGAGGATCGGGGAGGAAGCCGCGGTGCAGATGGATCGGATCGAAGCGGCCCGGGGAGACGGCATCGAGACCGAGCTCCGTCGCGGCGCTCTCTGCGTCGGTCGCGCCGTCGGCGCCGATCCCCGGCCGCACGCTCCGCATCTCCGTGAAGTGCAGCACGTAGTCGCCGCTCTGCGCGATCGCGTGCGTGCCCACCCAGATCTCCACGCTGCCACGCGGGAACACGCCCTCGATGCCGGGCGCGTTGCCGAAGCGATCGTCGCTGCAGAGCCACTGGGAGCGTCCCTGCATGTCGACCCAGTGCACGCCGAGGACGAGGTCGGTCTCGCTCGTGGCGAAGATGCGCAAGAAGCCGAAGCGCGTGTCGAAGGCCATCATGTGGTTCGCGCGGTCGCCCACGAACCCCGCGCACCCGGCCCCGCCGAGATCGGAGAGCACACGCGCGCCGTGTGCGTGGCCCTCGATCTGCGTCGGGTCGGGAACGAAGCCGGTGCTGAGCGGGATGCGCGCCTCGGGCGCGATCGACTGCGCCAGCGCCAGCGTCGGAACCAAGACCAGCGCGGCGAGGACCGCTTCTCGGAAACGCCGCTTCACCACTTCGGGATCTTCGGCCTGCGCAGCTCGAAGTACGCGACGCACTCGGGGCGATTCAGCGCGTAGCCCGCGAAGATCTCGAACGCGGCGCGCACGATGGTGATGGGCTTGGCCCCCGGAGCGAGGTGCTCGAACGCGGGCGTCTGCGCGATGATCACGGCGCCGATCGCCCATGCTGCCGCGTTGATCATCGCCAAGAGGCGCGCCCAGTTGCGGCCCGACCACGCGTACACCGCGAGAAGGAGCGACGCAATGCCCGCGATCCCCGGACAGCCCGGCACGATGATCTCTTCGGGGAGCCAGACCCAGAGCTGAAACAACGTGAACAGCACCCAGCCGCCGCACACGATCCCGAGAACTCTCGGCGGCCCGTTCGCGACCGGCATCTTGCCGTACTCGACGCGACCCCAGTCGTACTTGCTCGGCTCGGCGGGCGGCGCAGTGAACTTGCCCTTGGTGATCTTCGGCGGCGGCGCGAAGGGACTGTCCGGATCCGTCCTCACGGCGTCTTCCGGCACGGGCGGCGGGCCCGGCTTCGGATCGATGAACGTGGGATCGTCTGCCATCGCGACAGCGATCCTACACGAGCCGACTCAGCGGTGACGGAACGCGCGCGAGATCGATCCGACTGGCTCGTGCGTGAACGTGAAGTCCATCGCCACGCGCGAGCGCTTCGGGAACAGGCCAGGGCGCTCGGGGCCGCTCATCGCGCGCTCGATCGCGGAGGTGACCGATGCGAGGCCCGGGACGCTCGCGTTCTCGAGGTTGTCGGCGAGGCCGACGCCGGGGATGTGCTTGCCGGCTTCGAGGAGCGGCGGGGTGCGAAGCACGTCCCAGAGCTCTTCCACCGTGCGCCGGATCAGGTGCTCGCCGAAGTTGGTGATCTCGGTGTCCTCGTTCACGAACACCGCGCGGCCGGTCTTCTTGATCGAGCTCGAGATCGCGGCCCAGTCGTAGGGGTGGAGCGAGCGGAGATCGATCACCTCGGCGTCGATGCCTCGCTCGGCGAGATCGTCGGCGGCCTTCTTCGCGATCTGCACCATGCGGCCGTACACGAACACGCTCACGTCGCTTCCGCCACGCACGGTCTTCGCGCTGCCGATCGGCACACGCTCGATCGCGGTCTCGGGCCACTCGGGCGTCCAGTTCTCGCGGTCACCGAGCGGTGCGTCGATCATCTTGCCGAGCGCGCGCGCGTCGGGCTCTCCCGAAGACAGAGTCGGCTCGCCGGGGATCATCTCGTCGGGGCCGACGGCCTTGCTGCGCATCAGCGCCTTGGGGACGAGCACCATCACGGGGTTCGGATCTTCGATCGCCGAGATCAGCATCCCGTAGGCATCGCGCGGGTTGCTCGGCATCAGGATCTTCCAGCCGGGGATCCGCGTCGCCGTCGCGTCGAACGAGTGCGAGTGATACATGCTGCCGTGGATGCCCGAGCCGACGGGCGTCATGAGCACCAACGGCACGTTGAACGCGCCGTTCGATGCCCAGTACGTGTTGCCCGCGAGCTTGAGCAGATCGATCGTGTTGAACGCGTAGTCGCAGAACTGGATCTCGGCGACCGGCTTCTGTCCCGCGAGCGCGAGCCCGATCGCCGCGCCCACGATTCCGCGCTCGTCGAGCGGCGTGTTCCACGTGGTGCGCAGGCCCTGCGTCGCCGTGAACACGCCACCGAGCGGCGGGCCCACGTCTTCGCCGAGGATGTCGGTGACGCCGAGCTTCTCTTCGCCGACGTGCAGCGCCATGCGGATCGCTTGAACCATGGTCGCCATGGCGTCAGTTCCCAGCCTTCTTTACGACAGGAGGCTTCTGCGTGGGGAACGCGCACGCAGGCAGGCGCCACTTCTTGTTGTCGTGCGGCGCCTTGATCGCGCCCTGCCCGACGTGATCCTCGTCCGCGAACACGTGCTCCCAGATCTGCTCGGGCTCGGGCGCCGGCTCGCCCGCGACCATGCGCGACGCGTCGAGCAAGCGCTTCTCGATCCGCTCGCGCAGCGCCTTGCACTCGGCCTCGGTGCGCAGGCCGCGCGAGGCGAGCGTGGTCTCGATCTGGGCGACGCAGTCGATCTCGCCCTCGACGAAGTTCGAGCCCGAGCTCGAGCTGTGCCCGTACAAGCGCGAGACGAAGGCCTCGAGGATCAGCGGCTTGCGCTCGTTGCGGACGTACTTGATGGCTTGGTCGAGCGCGCGGTAGCTCGCCTCCACGTCGTTGCCGTCGACGATCATCGTCTTGATGCCGAAGGCCTTGCCGCGATCGGACACGTGCGCTTCGCCGTGCTGCTCGTGCCCCGACGTGGAGATGCCCCAGCCGTTGTTGGTCACGATGATGAGCATCGGCAGCTCCATGGCCGGTCGGCTCGCCCAGACCAGGCACGTGGCGAAGTCACCCTCGGCGCTGCCCGCGTCGCCGCCCTGGACGATGGTGATGCCTCTGCCGCCGTGGCGCTTCTGCGCGATCGCGGTGCCGAGCGCCTGCGGATACTGCACCTCGATGGGCGAGGTGATCGGCACGACGTTCCACGCGCGCGAGGCGTAGTGGCCGACGAAGTTGCGCCCTCCCGAGTAGGGATCGGTCGCCACGCTCTTCATCTGCCGGAGCGCGTCGATCGGATCGGCGCCCATCGCGAGCAGCGTCGCGCTCGACCGATAGTGAAGGTGCAGGTAGTCGTGCTCCAGGCCCTGGCCCTTGTTCACGAGCAGACCGAGCGCGGCGTTGAACGCCTCTTCGCCCGGGCCGCCGATCCAGAAGTAGCCGTCGCCGCCGCGCTGCATGCGGATCAAGCGCTCCTCGAGACAGCGCGACTCGACCATGAGGTCGTGAAGCCGCAGCAGCAGCTCGTTCGGAAGCGCCTCCGTGCGTGGTCCCATCCCTTGCGGGAAGGCGCTCGGCGAGGAGTGGCCGATCGTCGTCATGCGCGACCTCTACCACGCAGATCGCGGCGCGGCTCTAGGACGGTGAGCGAACTCGGTGACGCGCCGCGTCGTGATCCCGACCCGAAATCGTCGCGCCGATGATCAGTCCGAGACCAGCGCGTGCACCTTGAGGCCGCCCGCATCGGTGAGAAACGCGGAGTGCAGCGGCAGCCGAACGGATCGCGCGAGCCGTGCGTCGTGGGCGATCACGGCGAGGCGTGCGCCTGGGCCGAGGCGGGTCACGAACGTGCCGAGCGCGCCGTGGAGCCGGTCGAGCCCCGCGCCCGCGCCCTCGCCCAGCCGTTCTCCCCAGGGCGGATTGGTGACGACGACCGGACGCGTGCCGACCAGTGGCTCCACGACGATGGAAGAGAGAGGTATGGCCTCGACCTCGATCGCAACGCCGGCTCGGGTCGCGTTGTCCCGCGTGCGGGCCGCAGCGCGCGCATCGCGATCGAACGCGAGGACGCGTGGCGAGACGTCGAGCTGCGCGGCGCGGGCGGCCCTTCGCGCGCGCTCGATGTCGGCGCCGTTCGCGAGCCGGGTCCGCTCGATCGCGAAACTCCGCGCGAGCCCGGGCGCCCTGCGCGTCGCGAGCATCGCAGCCTCGATCGCGATCGTTCCCGAGCCACACATCGGATCGATCAACGGCGTGACGCGATCCCAGCCCGAGGCGATGACGAGCGCGGCCGCGAGATCTTCGCGCAGCGGCGCGCCGCCGGGATCGAGGCGATAGCCGCGCCGATGCAGCGGCTCGCCCGAGAGATCGATGGAGAGCGTCACCTCGTCGTGCACCAGGCGCGCCGCGATCCCGATCGGCGCATCACCCTGCGCGGCCTCGCCGTCTCCGAGGGCCTCACCGATCCACTTGGCGAGCCGCTCGGTGATCGCATCGGTGTGATAGAGGCGCGACTTCTCGGTGGTCGCACGCGGCTTGCGCGGCACGCCGGGCACGAGCCAAGCGGGCCAGTCGATCTTCTTGACCTCGCGCTCGAGTCGCTCGAAGTGATCGGCGCGGAAGGTCGCGACGCGCACCAGCAGGTGACTCACCGTGCGCAGCTCCAAGAGGAGTCGGTGCGTGAGGCCGCGATCGGCGCTCAGCTCGACGCCTCCCGGTACGACGCGCGCCTTCTCGACGCCGAGCGCGCGAATCTCCGCGTGCGCGATCGGCTCGAGGCCGGGCGCGGTGGAGGCGAAGAGTTTCAGCTCACGCTTCACGGGTCCAGCGTCGAGCCGACCGGCCTCAGGCGCGGCATGAAGAGCGTGGGCTGGAGCTCCATGCCGGGCACGATCCGAAAGAAGGCGGGCTTGTCGGCGCGTCGGTCGGCGAGCGCGCGCTCGATCGACATCGCTTCCACCGCACGGGCCGGATCGCTCGCGTCGCCACGGATCACCGCCTCGACGTTGCGGAGGCGCACGGCCTCGCGGAGGCCGGGGATGGTGGACTCGTAGGGCGACCACGCGTCGACGCTCACGCCGGCGTGCGTGTGGACGTAGACCTTGCCCGCGAGACAGAACGCGACGCTCGCGTGGCCCGCCGTCGGTCCGGGTGTCTCGATGAACATCACCCCCGGCGCCAGCTCGCGTGCGGCGTCGATCGGCTCGAGCTCCACGGGGGCTCGTGAGTAGCGCGCGAGATCGAGCGGAGGCGGCTCGCGTGCGACGTCGAGCTCGGCGCGTGAGGCGAACCAGCGTGTGCTCTTCATCGCAACGCGGACTCGCGTGAGCGAGCGCAGGGCGAGCGTCGTGGACACGACGAGATCGACCTCGGGCCAGCTCGCGTCCTCTCCACGCGCGGCGAGCGCACGGATCGCCACTGGATGTCGCGAGGCGACGCGCTCTTCGTAGGGCGAGCAGGGACCAGCGTCGCTCGGATCGATCAGGATGCGCTTTCCGTCGGCCGCGACCAGGACGAGTGCACGACGCGAGAGCGCGACCAGCGGCGAGACGAGGCGCGCGTCGGGGAGCACCGTGCGCGTCTCCACGACCAGCCGATCGATCACGATGTGCGTGGCCGAGCGAATCGGTGTGGCGCGCAGCTCCTCTGCGATCGCCTCGGCCGCGTCGCGCAACTTCGCGATACGCGCCGCGCCCTGAATGGCGCGCGCTTCGGCGAGGTCGGAGAACCCGCTCACTTCTTCGCGCCGAGCTCGGTCCAGCTTCGTCCGGGCTCGGCCTTGCTGGCGGTCGGAAGCCCGGCGGCTTTCCACCCTGGCTCGGTGACGCGGCCGAAGGAGTCCACGAGGCCGCCCCAGCCGGCAGCCTGCACGGTCACGCTCGTGTACCCCGCGCCCTCGAGCATTTCGGCGGCGCGCGCGGCGCGTCCTCCCGCGAGGCATCCGACCACGAGCTTCTGATCTTTGGGGAACGATGCGAGCGCCGCAGTGAGGAACGCGCCGTTCGGACCGCGGCCCTGAGGGCCATCGACGAGGAGCGGAACGTTGTACGCGCCCGACGGATGCCCCGCGTCGAACTCCGCGACCGTGCGCACGTCGAGGTACGCGAACCCATCCTTCGTCATCAGCCCATGCGCTTCGCTCGGCGTTACTCGACCAGCCATCTCACACTCCTCTTTCCAGGTCCGTCACGCTTCGCGGTGATCCTTCAGCGCGTCGCGCATGAACAAGTCTTCGAGCGTCTCCCGATGCTCGGCCAGCGCTCGGACCTTGGCACCGCCCGCGACCGCGCGCTCGACGACGGGTCCGCCCGCGTCTTCGCCCTCGACCACGATCGTGACCGCGGCACCGTGGCGCCCGCCGACCCTGGCGCCCAGCGCGACGAGCTCGCCCTCGAGCGATGCGGTCAGGCCTTCGAGCTCGATCTCGGTGCTGCGCACCTCCGGCTTGAGCAGCGTATCGAGCGCGCCGTAGGCGGTGACCTTGCCGCGGTTCACGATGGCGACGCGGTCGCAGAGCTTCTCGACGTCGCTGAGGATGTGGCTGGTGAAGAGCACGGTCTTGCCGCGCCGTTGCTCGTCGAGCACGAGGTCGCGCACCTCTTTTCTCCCGATCGGATCGAGGCCGCTCATCGGCTCGTCGAGGATCAGGAGCTCCGGGTCGTGCAGCAGCGCCTGCGCGAGGCCGATACGCTGGGTCATGCCCTTGCTGAACTTGCCGATCGGCCGATCCGTCGCGTGGGTGAGGCCGACCTTCGCGATGACCTCGTCGCTGCGCCTCTTCCGATCGGGGGCGCTCATGCCGCAGAGGCGCCCGCAGAGATCGAGGAACTCGTGCGCGCGGAGGTACTGATAGACGTACGGATTCTCCGGCAGGTATCCGAGTCGCCGCATCTCGTCGGGCCCGGGCCTCTCCTTGCCGAAGAGGCGGATGCTCCCTTTTGTCGGGAACACCAGGCCGAGGAGCATCTTGATGGTCGTGGTCTTGCCGGCGCCGTTGGGGCCGAGGACGCCGAAGATCTCGCCCTCGCGCACCTCGAAGTCCACGCCGCGGACGGCCTCGACGCGCTTCTTGAAGAAGCCGACCTCGAACGTCTTCACGAGCCCGCGGATCTCGACGACGGACGTCGCGGGCGTGGTCTCTTCGCTCACGCGCGCACCTCGACGACGGCCGCGATCACGCGTTCGACATCCGCGTCGCTCAGCGACGTGTGCAAGGGCAGGGCGAGCCCGCGATCTGCGATCGACTCCGATGCTCGCAGGTCCGACGCGCGCTCGACGCCCGCGAGGCTGGCAAGCCGCCCGAGCGCGTAGGAGAGCTTGCCGGCCTCGATGCTTCGCGCGACCAGGCCCGCGATCAGCGCGTCACGCTTCTCGAGGCTCTCCGCGAGCACGCCGAAGGTCTGCTCGTTTCGCGTCGCATTCGGAGGCAGCGTCTGCATCACGAGGCCCGAGCGGGCGAGCTTCTCGCGATAGCGATCGGCGATCGCGCGGCGACGCGTGAGCACGGCGTCGAGCGCGTCGAGCTGCGCGAGGCCGATCGCGGCGGCCATCTCCGTGAGTCGGTGGTTTCCGGACGCCTCGTCGAACACGCCCGGCGATGTCTGACCGTGGTTGCGCAGGCGTCGCAGGCGGGCGGCGAGCGCATCGTCGTCGGTGAGGCACATGCCGCCCTCGCCCGTGGTCAGCACCTTGCGTGGATGAAACGAGAGGCAGGCGATCGCGCCGAACGCGCCACACGCGCGGCCCTCGAGCGTGCTGCCGATCGCACAGGCGGCGTCTTCGATCAGCGTGACGCCGCGCGCGGCGAGCTCGAGGTGACGCGCGGGCGCGCCGAACTGATCGATGACGATCGCCGCGTCCACGCCCGACGGGATCGCGCGCACGTTCCACTCGCTCGGATCGACGTCGACGAGGACGAGCGCGGCGCCGCGCACGACCACGGCGTTCGCGGGGCTGGGCCAGCTCAGCGCGGGAACGGCGACGCGCTGGCCGCGCAAGCCGAGCGCTTCCACGGCGAGCTCGAGCGCGCTCGTTCCGTTGACGACGGCGACGGCATGCTTGCGACCACAGCGCTCGCGGATCGCGTGCTCGAAGCGCTCGACCATCGCGCCCTGAACCAGCATGCCGCTCGCGAGAACGCGCGTGGCGGCCTCGATGGCGGAGGGGCCGAACTCGGGACGGGCGAGGCGGATGTCCACGTTGGACGCGGAGCATATCCAATCGCGGCCACCCGAGGCACCTCACGTCATGCGGAAGCGGCTTCGCGATAGGGCCCGCTCTGCGCCGCCGTCCGCGCGCGCTCGATCGTGCGGCACAGCTCCCGCGCGTCGGTCAGCGATCGGCAGGGCACCTCGAGCGTTCGCAGCACGAGTGCCTCGTCGCGCACCAGGTGGACGATCACGCGCGTGTCGAGCGTGCTGGCACCGACGATGTCGCACCAGGGAACGAGGTGCGTCTCCGCCTCGGCGGCGATCACCTCGAGGCCGCGCGGCCAGACGACGACGCTCACGCGGGGACGATCGCTCGTCAACGCGACGCCGATCCAGAAGAGCAGCATCAGCGCGAGCCAGCCGAGCACGAAGGGCGAGAGCACACCGAAGCGCGCCTCGGAGAGTCGGAGCACTTCGTCGAAGAAGCCGCCCTCGAGCGCGTCGGGTGAGAAGAACGTGACCGGTCGATCCGGCCGGCCGAGAAACGGACGCAGCAGCCAGGAGAGCTGCGCCCCCGTCAGCAGCTGCGTGGCCATCCAGGCGAGCACGACGCGTCGTGCGATGGGACGGCTCGGCACCAGGCGCGCGACGAGACGCAAGAGCGCGAGCACACCCGCGGTTCCTGCCACGGCGATCACGAGCGTGTGCGCGAGCACGAGCGACTGCGCGACCGCGGCATGGTTCGGCGCCTCGAGGGGCGACGACGCGAGCACGAACACGATCGCGACCGGCGCCAGCGCACCGAGGATCGACGCCGTGACCGCCAGCGACGCGAGGATCGCCACGATCGACTGGAGCGGACGCAGCCGGGCGCCGAGCAGAGGTGCGAGCACCGCGCTCGATGCCGCCGTGAGCAGCGCCACCCCGACGAAGACGCAGGGCAGCTTGATCGCACCGAACGCCGCCTGCTCGGGCGCACGCCAGAGCCCGAACGCGACACCATACGCGCCCGCGCCGAGCGCGATGGTGAGCAGCGCGGTGAGCGCGAGATCGCCGAGGCCCTGTTCCCGTCGGATGCGCTCGACCGTCGCGCCATCAAGACGAAGGAACGCGAAGGGCGAGAGGCGCGGGCTCACGACGCGCCGAGACAGTCGACGAAGTGCGCGAGGAAGAAGGTGCGCTCGTGGAGCCATACGCCATCGAAGGGACCGACGAGCGGGCGCATCGTGGTCGCGAGCTGCAGCGCGACGATCACGAACATGAGGCTCCACGCACCGAGGCCGCGCACGTGCGTCCCTGCGGACGCGGCCAGCGCGCGCCGCACGAGGCCGAGGCCGAAGCCGGCGGCGATCAAGAAGATCACCAGATACAAGGCACCTGCGAGCGCCATCGAGCTGGTCGCTGCGGACAGCACCCAGGCGATCGGTGCGAGCGCGAGGCCGAGCACGGCGGTGAGCGCCACGCCCATCGAGAGCGCACCGAACGTCTCCTTGATCGACTGCGCGCCGCCCGAGAGCGCCGAGAGCACGTGCAGGCTCGGCATGCAGACGAGCGCCGCGACGATCGCGAGGGCCGCGAGCTTCATGGGCACCATCGCGAGCTGCATGCCGCCCGACCAGCTCGCCATCGCGAGGCCGGTCGCCGCCAGACCCACGATGCCGATCACGAGCAGGCGTGGTGTCGTCCCGTCGATCTCGCGCACCGCTCCGAGCAGCCGCGCGGGGCTCCGCAGGAGCGCGTCCAGGATCGCCGAGAAGCTCGGATCGTGGAGCGCGCTCGTGTCCGCTTCCCGCGGCGGCGGATCGACGACGGGTGGAGGTGAGTCGAACTTCGAAGCGCTGGTCTCGAGCGTGTTGCCGTCCATGGGTCTCTCCCTTGTCGCTCTCCGACACCGGGGACCGCGCTGGCCTTCCCGCTTCGGCGCGAACGGTCGGAACGAGCAGACGAGCCGTCGCAGTCGGCGTCGGATTCGCTATCTTCGCGTCATGAAGGTGGTCACCTGGAACGTGAACGGCATCCGCGCGCGCGAGGCCCAGCTCGTCGAGCTCCTCGCCGTCGAATCGCCCGACGTCGTCTGCTTGCAGGAGGTCAAGGCCGCGCTCGATCAAGTGCCGCGCGCGCTCGTCGAGCTGCCCGGCTACTGGTCGTACTGGCACGGAGAGAAGGGCTACTCGGGCGTCGCGCTCCACTTCAAGAAGGCGCTCTTCCCCTCGCGCCCGGAGTACTTCCATCCGGACTTCGATCACGAGCATCGCATCGTGTGCGGGCGCTTGGGCCCGCGCGTCTTCGCGTCGATCTACGTACCGAACGGCGGCAAGGACTTCGCCGCGAAGGAGCGCTTCCTCGAGGCGCTCGATCTCTTCGTGATCGCGGCCCACGCGCGCGGCGACGAGCTCGTGCTCTGTGGCGACTACAACGTGGCGCGCGAGCGACGCGACGTGCATCCCTCGCTGCAGAAGGAACAGGAGATCGGCCAGACACCGGGCGAGCGCGCCATGTTCGCGGGCTGGCTCGCGCACGGGCTCGTCGACCTCGGGCGACACTTCGCTCCCGACGACGAGCGCCTCTACACCTGGTGGGCGCCCTGGCGGAACATGCGACAGAAGAACGTCGGCTGGCGGCTCGACTACGTGCTCGCGACGGAGCACCTCGCGGACGAGGCGCGCTCCTGCGTCGCGTCGCGCGAGTTCGGAACGAGCGACCACGGACCCGTGACCGCGATCTTCGACTGACACCGCTCTCTTGCAGAGAATTGCGTTTCGGCCGCGCTCGTGCGCACGATCGCGACGGACTCTTAACTCTTGGAGACGGCCATGATGACGCGTTGGACGATCGGCTTCTGGGTGTGCGTGCTCGGTCTCGTCGCTGGCTGCGGGGGCGGCACGACGCCCGGCAACGACACGGGCACCGGCCGCGTGGACACGGGCGTCGGCGCGCTCGACACAGGCGTCGCGATCGACGCAGCTCTGCCTCCCAACGACACGAACACACCGGCCGCCGACACGGGCATCGATGCCGCCGCATCCGCGAGCGATGCAGGCAACGACGGGAACGTGTTCTTTCCCGACGGCGCGATCATGTGCTTGGCAGGCGTCGAGTGTACGAACTGGGCGGCCGCGATCGGGGCTGCGTCGCGCGGGGCGGCGGGCGGCACCGTCGACGCGGCCGTCGCGAATTGCGTCGTGCAGCTGCACCGGGCTGACTGCTGCGGCGCGCTGCGCGCCTACGGCGTCAACCACGGCAGCCGTATGGACCTCTGCACGGCCGAGACCATGTGTACCGCGATGTACCCGGCCGTCCCGGGCTGCACCAGCGACGGCATGGTCTTGACCGACACCGGCGAGCGCGCGACGCGGGACCAGGTCCGGGTGCGTGCCGTGAACCCGATGAGCTGCACGTTCGGCACTTGCTACGACTGCGAGACCTTCCGCTGCACCGGCGCGGGCTGCGCGGCGATGGGCGGCATCACCTCGACTCAGTGCGGTTGACCGGCGAAGCCGAGCCCTCATTGACGCCGGGCCCGGCTTCGAAGTAACGCGCCCGGACAGATGTCGACCGGACCGCGCGTTCTGGACGTCGATCGTCGGCTGATCGCCACGCTCGAGCGCTCGTTCGACGCCATGGCGGGCGCCGATCACGTGATCGACATCGCCGAGCTCCAGCGCGCGCTCGGGCTCCGCAGCGAGTTCCTCGCCAAGCGAATGCTCACGCTCCTCGATCGCGACGGGAGCGGCACGATCAGTCGCGCAGAGTTCATGGAGGCGGTGAAGAAGCTCGTCTTCGGGACCGATCAAGAGAAGCTGCGCTTCGCGTTCGCGCTCCACGATCACGACGGAGACGGCGCGATCGATCAGGTGGAGCTGCTGCGCATGGTCGCGCTCAGCCTGGCCGACGCGGACGTGTTGCCACGCACGTCCGACGCGCCCGAGCAGCTCGCGCAGAGCTTGCTTCGTGCCGCGGACACCAACGGCAACGGGCGCATCTCGTTCGACGAGCTCGAGCGCGCGCTCGCGACGCGTCCCGAGATCCTGCGCAACATGACGCGCTCGGAGGCGCAGTGGATCGCGCCCAGCGCCGACATCCTCGCCGTGCTCGAGGGGCGCCTCGACCCCGTGGAGCGACCGCGTCGCATCGCACGCTTCCTCGCGAATCGGCTGCCGTTCGCCATTGTGGTCGGCCTCTTCTTCGCGACCAACCTCGCCGTGCTCGTCGGCGCGCTGGTGCACGAGCTCTCGATCCCATTTCCGGATCCCTGGCTCGCGATGGGCCGCGCGACCGCGCTCTGTTTGACCGTGGACGGCGCGTTGGTTTTCTTGCCGGTGCTCCGACGACTGATGACGCGCGTGCGAGCGTCCTTCTTCGGACGTGTCCTGCCCGTCGACGATGCCATCGCGCTGCACCGCGGGCTCGGGCACGTGCTCTTCGTGCTCGCGCTCGTCCACGCATCGTCGATCTCCGTGTCCTACGCGATGGGCCACGGTCTCGCGCGGCTCGTGCCGCTCCTGAGCGAGACGCGCATCGGCATCACGGGCTCGCTGCTGCTGCTCGTGTTCACCGTGATGTGGACGTTCGCGCTCGAGCGCGTGCGACGGGGCAAGCGCTTCGAGCTCTTCTACTTCACGCACCTCGGCTACGTGCTCTGGCTCGGGCTGGCGATGGTCCACGCGCCCTCGTTCATCGTGCTCGGTGCGCTCGCAGCGCTCGGTCTCGCGATCGAGCATCTGCTGCGGATCGCGCGGCGCGGAAGGCCCACGCTCGCGATCGGGCTGGCGGCGCTGCGCTCGGGCGTCACACGGGTCGCGCTCGAGCGGCCCAGCGGCTTTCGCTTTCGTCCGGGCGACTACGTCTTCGTGTGCATCCCGTCCATCGCCAAGCGCGAGTGGCATCCGTTCACGATCTCGTCCGCGCCCGAGGCCGACGCGATCGAGCTCCACGTGCGCTCGCTCGGCAACTGGACGAGCGCGCTGCGGCGTCTCGCCGAGCAGCGCGAGAAGGACGCGGTGAAGACGGCGCTCGTGGTCGAGATCGACGGTCCGTACGGCTCGCCCACGGCGCGCATCGAGGGGACGCGCAACGTGATCTTGGTCGGCGCCGGCATCGGTGTGACGCCCTTCGCGAGCGTGCTCGACAGCCTCTTTCGCCGCGCGGCGATCGATCGGCCCAGCGCACCGAGCAAGGTCCACTTCTTCTGGCTGAACCGTGATCAGTACTCGTTCGAGTGGTTCGCGGCGCTGCTCGCCACGTTGGAGCAAGCCCCGAAGCCACCGGCGCTCGACCTGCACCTCTACATGACGCAAGGCCATCGCGGCGCTTCGACGATGGCGCTGGAGCTCGCGCGTCACGTCGCGCGAGAGGAGGGCGCGCGAGACGTGGTCACCGATCTTCAGACGATGACGCACTTCGGCGCGCCGCAGTGGGAGTCGGTGCTGCGCGACATCGTGAAGGAGCACGCTGCCGGCACCGTCGCGCTCTTCTTCTGCGGCCCGGCAGGGCTCGGCACGCGCGTGCGCGCCGCCTGTCGCGCCGTCGGAATCCCCTACCACGAGGAGCGATTCTGATGCGGTCGGCCGCGATGCTGCTGCCCTGCCTGCTCGCGCTCGCGTGCAGTGCACCGCTCGACGAGCGCTCGACCGAAGACGGCAGTGTCGCGCATCCGCGCTGCGAGTCCTGCCACGTGGCCGACTTCGAAGCGGCCGACGATCCGCCGCACTCGGGCGAGCTGCCGAGCACGTGCTTCGTCTGTCACTCGCAGCGCGCGTGGGCACCGGCTCATCTCGCGCACGACTTTTATCCGCTCACGGGAGCGCACCTCGGCGCGCGCTGCTTCAGTTGCCACATCGTTCGCATGGGCGACAACGAGCCGCGCTTCGAACGAACCGACGGTGACTGCGTGGACTGCCATCGCGGCGACTACGATCGCAGCGAGTTCCCCGGTCACTCGCGCTTTCCGCTGACCTGCGCGGAGTGTCACTCGACGAGCGCTTGGTCGCCCTCGCTTCATCCGCCGCCCGACGCCTGGGTGGACGTCGATGCGGGCACTCCCTTCGGTGATCTCCTCGATGGAATCGGGAGCGCGAGCGGGCGCGGAGGCTCCGGCCCCTACGGCCCCATCGGGGACATCGGCAACATCGGTACGCTCGAGACGCTGCTCGCGCCGGATGCGGGAACCGTTCACCGCCCGGTACACCATCGCCGCCGTCCGCCGCCGCCGACCACGACCATCGACACGCCACCGCCGCCGACCACGACCATCGACATCGGCACGAGCGCGTCGCGGCACTGGGACGGTCGGATGGACGCCCCACTTCCCCATTGACAAGCGCTCAAGATTGGTTCAACCAATCACATATATTGGTTCAGCCAATATTCGGGGGCCACGATGGACGGATTCGGCAAGATCGAGAGCGGTGATTCGGCGGTCGACGCCTGTGTCGATGCCGTTCGGGCGCGCATCCTCGCGGGGGATCTCGCGCCGGGCGCGCGTCTTCCGCCTGAGCGTCAGCTCGCGACGACGCTGGGCGTGAACCGCCTCACGCTGCGCAGCGCGCTCGCACAGCTCTCGGCGTCCAACCTGCTTCGCGTGCGGCAGGGGAGCGGCTACGTCGTTCGCCCGTGGCGGCGCGACGGAGGGCCCGACCTGCTCGCGGGCTTGGTCGAGCTGGCCGAGAGCGACGACGACAAGCTCGCGATCGCGCGTGACCTCTTGGCCGTGCGCCGCCAGCTCGCGGTCGCCGTGCTCGAACGGCTCGCGGCGGGCGTCGATCTGGGGGCGCGCGCGGCCATCGTAGCGGCCGCCGCGCGCTTCGCCGAGCTCGCGCGTGACGAAGCGGCGCTCGACGTGATCGTGGACGCAGACCTCGACGTCATGGGCGCGATCGCGCTCGCGACCGGCAGCCCCGTGTTCTCGCTCTGCATGAACCCCATCGCGAGCGTCCTGCGCTCGATGCCCGGGCTTCGCGAGGCGATGTTCGCGGCACCGCTCGAGAACGCGAGCGGCTACGACGCGCTCCTCGGCTGGCTCGTCAGCCCGGCGCGCGAGAGCATTCCGCTCGTGGTCTCGCTGCTCGCGCAACGCGACGAAGCCACGCTTGCCCGCTACCGCACGAGCCTCGCGCCCACCAAGCGCTCGCGGAGGCGCTCGTGAGCTCGGCGACGCCGCTCTGGGTGCGCGCGCTCGTCCTCTTTCCGCGGGCGATCGAGCAGAGCCTCGCGCGCGTCGAGGCGGCAGGGCTGACGCAGCCCGTGCCCACGGTCTCGCAGGTCGCGCTCGGAGTCGCGCGCATGCAGTACCGGCTCTACACACGCCCCGAGTCGGTGGGCATGTGCACCGCGCATCCCGTGCGCAAGACCTGGCGCGCTCGCCTTCTCGAGCCACGGGCCGCGCGATTTCCTTTCTTGGTTCGTGAGGGTGCGATCGCCCCCTTGGACTTCAGCGGCCTCGCGAGCCCGCGCGAGCGGATCCTCCGGCACCTGCTGGGCGCGCACCACGACGGAAACCAGTTCGTGTACGACCTCGAGCTCTGCGCGATCCACCCGGGTGCGCTCGTCGAGCTTCGTGATCGTGCGCGCGCCGTCGTGGAAGGCTCCGATCCGCGCGCGCCGTGGCTGCGCGATCTCTGCGTGTACGAGGGCTATCACGCGCATCTGCTCGAGGTGGTCGAGGCCGTGCTCGAGAGCGGCTCGGTGCTCGAGAGCATCTCCGTGCACGAAGCGCGCGATCCGGACATCACGCTGAGCGCGTACCTGCGCTGGTGCGCGGCGCAGCCGAAGACACTCGGCGGAGTGATCCGCGCGTGGATGGCCGGACAGCTCTCGTTCGAGGCGTACCAGCCCGGAGCGACGTCGTGAGGAGCGCGCGCGAGTTCCTCTCTCTCTCTCGTCGAGAGCTCGGCGAGCTCCTCACGAGCGGCCACGCCATCGATCCGAGCGCGCTCGACGACACCGAGTACCGCGGGGTGTCGCTCGGCCTGCCGAGCCCGATCGTGGCGCTGACCTGGCTCACCTTCCGCAAGACGTTTCATCGCGATCCGCGGACCCAGCGCCTTCGCGGATGGAACGTGCGCATGGAACAGACGGGGCTCGACGGAGCGCGCACGCCGAAACGCGTCCGAGGTGAGCCAGTCTGCTTCGGACACTACGAGGTCGGTCCCGCGCGCGGTCGCGGCTCGCCGATTCCGTGCGAGCAGGGACTGCTCATCGACTACGGCCTCGGCGCGAACCCGCGGCTCGATCCCGCCCGCCGCGCGCGTGATCCGATCGTCGCGCTCGAGCCCGGCTCCGCCGAACGATTGCTCGGCTGGACCTATCTCGATCTCGGCATTCGTCGCGTCGGCACGCCGAGCTTCTTCTTGCTCGAGCGAGAGGGGCCGCTCACACACGTCGCTGCCGTGTGAGCAGCGCTCAGCGCACGATCGGCAGCTTGCGCGCGCGCTCCACTTCGCACGCGGATCCGCCGCGCTCAAGCGCGCGGCAGATCTCGGGGCGCGTCTCGTAGATCGTGCAGCGCACGCTGTCGGGCTCGATCGAGAGCGCGATGCAGTGTCCGCCGGTCATCCGCATGAACGCGTGGCTCTCGGTCCAGTGGGTGAGCTCGTCGGCGCGGTCGCCGAGCGCCTCGTAGTCCGCGCCCGTCACCGGAACGTGCCGTGCCGAGGGCGACGTGCAGCACGCGCCGCAGCGTTGGCAGTCGAGCGCAGCGCCTAGTGGGTCGGACACGCCAGCGGTCTCTGACCGCCGGGGATCACGATGCGTGGATGAGCGTGATCGAAGAGCACATCGGGATCGAGCGTTCCGCCGTGCGCGGTCAAGAGCTCGACCATCGCCTCGCGCATCGGAGGATCGTCTTCGAGCGTCACGGCGCCTTCGACCTCGCGCGCATGCACGAAGAATCCGTCGCCGCCGGTAGCGAGGAAGTCGCTCACCACCAGCGTCAGCGCCTCGTCGTCCAGGATGGCGCGTCCGTCGGGCCGCTCGAGGGACACACGCGGCTCGCTCCCCTCGCAGCGCGCGATCACACGGACGCCCGACACGCTGAGCACGCTCCCGCCATGCGACACGTCACGGGCGAAGAGCGCGGCCACCTCACGACCGGTCGATCGCACGAGGGCGAATCGATTGTCGAAGGGCAGCGCCTCGTAGAACGCGCCGTAGGTGAGCGGCCCCGCGGGAAGATCCGCGCGGAGGCCTCCCCCGTTGTAGAGCGCGAGATCCGCCTGGGGGCGCGCCTGGTGCATCAGGTCCGTGAACAAGTTGCCGAGCGGATTCTCGCGCTCTCCGTCGCGTCGCACCTGCGCCGTCAGCGTCACGCCGAGCGAGCGGCTCCGCTGTGCGTCCGCGAACGCCAGCGCCTCGCGCACGATGTCGGTGACGCGCGCATCTGGAACGACGGGAGCTCCCTCGTAGTCGTCGCGCTCGCACTCCGAGGGATCTGCGTCGGGCGCGGGCTGCGCACGGCAGAGGTCGTGGCTCGGAAGAATGTCTGCCGACACGATCTGATGCGCGCCTCGATCGATCACGAGATCGACGCGCCCGAAGGCACGTCCATACGAGCGCGACTCGATGATGGCGATGCCCGAGACGAAGTGCGCGACCGCCTGGTGCGTGTGCCCCGCGACGATCACGTCGACCAGGCCCGGCGGCAGCGCGGCGGCGACCTCGAAGATCTCGTCGTGGGCCTCGCAGCTCGTGACGTCGTGGCTGTCCGCGAGCTCGCGGCAGTTCCCGCCCGCGTGCGCGGCGACCACCACCACGTCCACGTGCTCGCTCGTCCGCAAGCGTTGGGCCTCGGCGGCGATGGCGACCGCGAGCGGTCGGATGGCGAGGTCCGACACGTTCGCCGCGATCGTCGTCGTCAGCGTCTGCTCGGTGGTCACGCCGATCACGCCCACGCGCACACCGGCCCGCTCGATGACCGTGCTCGGCGGCGCGATGCCGGCGCTCTCACCCGTGGTGCGGTCCACGATGTTCGCGCTCAGCCAGGCGAAGTGCGACTCGGCGATGCGGGCCGAGAGCGCGCTGCGCGGCGCCTGGCCTTCGTGCTGGACCGTCGCGTCGGGTCCGACCGGGCCGTAGTCGAACTCGTGATTTCCGACGGTCACGGCGTCGTAGCCGAGCAGATCGTAGGCCGCGACGACCGGCGCGCCCTCGCGCAGGTTCGACTCGAGCGTTCCTTGGAAGACGTCGCCTCCGTCCACGAGCACGACCGCGCCTCCGTCTCGCTCGCGCGCGGCGCGGAGGTTGGCGAGATAGCCCGCGAGGAGCGGGAGCGAGCGGAGGTGACCGTGCAGATCGTTGGTGCCGACGATCGAGATCAGGACGTTGCCGGTCGCGGCCTGCGTGTCACTCGCGCGCGTCTCGGTCGCGACGGCCGCGCCTCCGCACGAGCAGCCGAAGGCGAACACGAGGACGACGAGACCGCGATGCATGGCCGCACTCTAGTCCAGTCCGGCACTTCCGCGACGGGCGTGCGGGCGCGGAGGAACGTGCGACAGTGCCCGCCGAAATGAAGCCCTACGTCGTGGGAGTGGCCGGAGGGACGGGATCGGGCAAGACCACCGTCGCGCGCAAGATCGCCGATGCGTTGCCCGTCGAGATGGTCACGATCCTCGAGCACGACTCGTACTACTTCGATCGCGGCGATCTGACCTACGAAGAGCGCTGCAACCTGAACTTCGATCACCCGGACGCGCTCGAGACGTCTTTGCTGGTCTCGCACGTGCGCGCGCTCAAGGCCGAGCAGCCCGTCGAGATCCCGATGTACGACTTCAAGATCCATCGGCGCGGGCCGCACACGCGGCGGGTCGCGGCGACGCCGATCGTGGTCGTCGAGGGCATTCTCTTGTTCAGCGACGCGGCGCTGCGCGACGAGCTGGACCTCAAGCTCTTCGTGGACACCGACGCCGACATTCGCGTGCTGCGTCGCGTGCGCCGCGACATGGAGCATCGCGGTCGCAGCTTCGAGTCGGTGCGCGAGCAGTACAAGAAGACCGTGCGCCCGATGCACCTGCAATTCGTGGAGCCGTCCAAGCGCTGGGCCGATCTGATCATCCCCGAGGGGGGCGACAACGGCGTCGCGCTCGATCTGATCACGGCCAAGGTGCGCGCCGTGCTCGCTGCGCGCGTGCTCTGATCTCGACAGTTACAACGGTCTTCGTGCGCCGGGCGTCAGCGTGACGCAGAGCGCGCTCGCCTCGCCAGGCGCGAGCGAGATGCGACCACCGCGCCCCTCGGCGAGCGCCTCGAAGAGCGGTATGGCCGCGGCTGCCGTCGTGCCGACGCGCCGATCGCCGAGCGCGTGACCGCGAAAGTGGGTCGCGCGCGCGCTCACCGTCGCGTCGACGGCGAGCTCCGTGAGCGTGGCGATCACCCTCGAGGGCTCGGCCTCTCGCTGGAGCACGATGCCCACCGCGAGCGCCTCCCAGCCCTCGAGGCTCGCGAGCGGCTCGGGCAAGACGTCGTCGGCGATCGAGACCACGACG